>CAZGRL010000003.1:0-102544 GCA_964528155.1 uncultured Anaerolineaceae bacterium | reverse complement strand
TCCTTCGACTTCGCTTCGCTCCGCTCCCTGGCCTGCGGCCTGGGCAGGCAGGATGAGAGTGTGGAAGAGGTCCATTTGAAGGATGCGGGCGGCTTCGCCGCCCGCATCCTTCAAATGGACCATATCTGCAATGCGAGGGGGCGGCCTTGCAGGCGAGACCGGACGGCCTCGCGCAATCGCGGGCTGGGCAGGAAGAATGACATTGTGGAGAGGGGATCTGCAGCCGCGAGGGCATCCGCCTTATGTTATCCTGAGCCCCCGAAGGGGGCGAAGAATCCTCATGATGCCCCGCCGGAGCGCTTCCTAGGGGGACGGAGTCCCCAATCGTCTCAGCACCCGCATTCGCTGGATTGATCATGGACCCAACGCGGGGGGACGCTGTGCCGGTCGGATGGCGGCCGCATTCTGGTCGTCTGGACAGCCCATTTGAGTTATGCTATGATCCCTATGCAGGGTCTGCTCTGCGGCTGAGACTTCGTTCTCAGTCCTTTTTTCTCTAGGCCGGGTTTCGTGGCCGGCTCGATCCCCTGTGCGGGGGAACCAGAGGACTTCGAATGGCCAACAGCGCGGTATACCTCACTCCCGAGGGCTTGAAGAAGCTCGAAGAAGAGCTGGAACACCTACGGACGGTCAAACGTCAGGAAGTCGCCCAGCGCCTGCACGAGGCGATGGAGGACGGCGAGCTGATCGAGAACGCCGAGTACGAAGCCGCCAAGAACGAGCAGGCCTTTGTCGAAGGCCGCATCCTTGAACTCGAGCACATGCTGGCGCAGGCCCAGGTTATCGAGCCGGGCAAGTCGAAGGATGTGGTTCGCATCGGGAGCACCGTGGTCGTCCAGGAGGATGGGAACGGCGGCTCCGAGACCTACACGATCGTCGGCGTGGCCGAGGCCAACCCTCGCGAGGGCTTGATTTCCAACGAGTCACCGCTCGGTCTGTCGCTGCTGGACCACAAAGTCGGGGATGTCGTCGAGGTCAAGGCGCCGGCCGGCGTGCTCCGCTTCCGCGTGGTGAAGATCAAGTAAGCTGACTGAGACAGGTTTCAGGCCCCACGCCGGACGACGGGCGCGGGGCCTTTTTCGTGTACACTATGGCGCGGCCCATCCGATGCTGGAGTTGCATCACAGGGCCGGGATGCCGATGAACCGATCGGACCGCAGTGATGGCTGAACTCAACGAGCTGGAACAAGTCCGTCTGGAGAAACTGGCGCGCTTGCGAGAGGCCGGCGCCGAGGCGTACCCGCCAAGGGTTGGCCGCACCCACACCACCCAACAGGCGATCGAGGCATTCGAAGCTGCCGGCGTAGAGTCGTCACTTGAAGTGGAAGTCGTCGGCCGACTCAGGTCGATCCGCCGGATGGGCAAGGTCACATTCGCTCACATCGAAGATGGCTCCGGCCGGCTGCAACTGTACTTCAAGTCCGACGATCTCGGCCCAGACTCATTCAGCCTCTTCAACGACGTCTACGACTTGGGCGATTTCATCCATGCACGCGGCACAATGTTTCGGACCAAGACCGGCGAGGCCACCCTGCGCGTGGCTGCGTTCGGGATGTTAGCCAAGGCCATCAGTCCGCTGCCGGCGGCCAAGGAAGAGATCGTCGACGGTGAGCGAGTGGTGCACGCCGCCTTTGGCGATCCCGAAGCCCGCTATCGGGAGCGCTACGCCGACCTGGCCGTCAACCCCGAAATCCGCCAGATCTTCCAGATGAGGGCCGGGGTGATCCGGGCCTTGCGCGAGTTCCTGGACTCGCATGGCTTCGTCGAGGTCGAAACCCCGATTCTTCAACCGATCTACGGCGGTGCCGCGGCCAAGCCCTTCGTCACCCACCACAACCAGCTCCATCAGGACCTGTACTTGCGGATCTCGTTCGAACTGTATCTCAAGCGGCTGCTCGTCGGCGGGCTGGAGCGGGTGTACGAGATCGGCCGCGATTTCCGTAATGAGGGCGTCTCCTTCAAACACAACCCCGAGTTTACCCAACTCGAGTTCTACATGGCCTACGCCGACTACCGGGCGGTGATGGAGCTGACTGAGCAAATGATCGCCCACGTCGCCGAGCAGACGGCCGGTGGCACGACCATCCAGTATCGCGACCATTCCATCGACCTCACACCTCCCTGGAAGCGGCAAGACCTGCGCGCCGCGCTGCAAGAGATCTCGGGCATCGACATCCGCCAGTACCCGACCGCCGACTCACTGCGCAAGGTGATGATCGAAAAGGGCCATCAGCCTTCAGCGAGATCGACGCGCGGCAAGCTGATCGAGTCGCTTCTGGCCAGTCAGCTCGAGCCGTCGCTGATCCAGCCTACGTTCATCTACGATTACCCGCGTGACATCTCTCCTCTGGCCAAGAGTAAGGAAGGGGATCCGAATACGGTCGAACGTTTCGAGGGGTTCGTCGGCGGCTTGGAGCTTTGCAACGCGTTTACCGAGTTGAACGACCCGCTGGATCAGGAGCAGCGATTCCTGGAGATGGGCCGGGATTACGCCGCCGATGACGAGGAACGTCACCCGATGGACGAGGACTACCTCAGGGCGATGCGCTACGGCATGCCACCCAACGGCGGTTTCGGCATGGGGGTCGACCGGTTGACGATGCTCCTGACGGACCAATCCACGATCCGAGAAGTCATCCTCTTCCCCCACCTACGCAGTCGATCGAAGGATGGCGAGCCCCAGGACGAGCAGCCGTAGGTTTTCGACCGCTGTCCCGGCTTTCACCGTCCGAGTGCCTCAACTGGTGGCATAGGACAGCGAGATGCAGCGCCCGCCTACCCGCGGCCGATCGACGGAAGGTTATTGCATCCGGTCGTTTCCGGCCGTAGGATATAAGCGCACTTAAGGCGGGCGTGTACGGGGGCGAGGTCCACTTCCTCGACTCACCGGTGCTTTGGGTCTGTCGACCAGGGCGATGCACCGCTTGGGGGAACCTTCCACGCTGGCCGGACACGATCCGGCCTCCTCACTTTCGAGAGACAACTAGGACTAATACATCATGGGCGTGGTATCACGCCGTGAGAGCCTACCGGTCGGGTTGGCCCGCTCCGGGTGGTCAGTTTGGGTTCGTGGTGCCGTCTCGGTTCCCGAGTCCTGGCGATGGGCCTCACTCGCCTGGATCTTGACCAGGGCTGGTCTCCTCACATGGGGCTTCGTCCTGGAAAAGCTGGGTTTGATCCGGTTAGGAGCGGGCGCGCAGTACACCTTCGGTCTGGCCCAGCCGTCCTTCGGGCCCGGGACATCATTCATATCGAACTGGCTGCGGTGGGACGCGATTCACTATGTGCGGATCGCCGCCTTCGGCTATGTGTCGCCGGATCTCTCTGCTTTTCATCCGCTGTATCCACTGCTAGGACGCCTTGTCGCGCCCCTCATTGGCGGGAGCGAGCTGCTGGCGCTGCTGCTCGTGTCCAACGTCGCCGCCCTCCTGGCCTTCGTGCTGTTCTACGAGCTTGTCAATGAGGTCCTCAGCCCACGCGTGGCGCGCAGCGCGCTTATGGCCCTGGTCCTTTTCCCTTCGGCGTTCTTCTTGTTTGCCCCGTACGCCGAGTCTTTGACGCTGTTCCTGATACTCTTGGCCTACCGTGAGGCGCGTCGGTCCCGCTGGCTCGCGGCCTTGACCGTCGGAGTTGTAGCAGGGCTGACCCACCCGATGGCACTTCCGCTCTCGGCACTCCTCGCGTGGGAAACCTGGAGACGGTGGGCTCAGGCCCACGCCGCATGTCCGGCTCCTATTCTTCTAGTTCCGCTTGCGCCGGTCTTAGGTTCTGGACTGTTCCTCGGCTGGCAGAAGATCCAGGAACTGCCGTCCTGGCCGACGATCCATCACGAAGGATGGGGGGTCGTGACGCAATGGCCATGGGAAACCCTGGCGAAGATACCGGGGAGTTTCGGTTCGGCATTCTTCCCGTTAACAGGCTGGATCAACCTCGCCACGTTGGCGCTGGCCATGATCATGGTCATCTGGGGCGCAAGTCATCTGCCACGGCCACTTGTTGTATTTCAGGTGACCATCGTGGTGTTACTTCTTTCGTTCGATGTTGTCGGTGAACCTCTCAGCAGTTGGATGCGCCACGCGATGATGATGTTCCCCTTGTTCGTCGGCCTGGGAATGCTGTGTAATACACCGGCGCGACGGCTGACCTACACAGCCATCGCGTTGGGATTGCAGTTGTATTTCGCCGCCTTGTTCCTTCAATGGATCTGGGTGGGCTAGCCCAGCCGTTTCCGCAACGAAGCATAGCGCGAGAGGAAGTGCACCAGCGGAGATGATCGACGCGCGGCGATCTCCGCCGAACGCAGTGAAGACTGCATCTCGGACGGTCCTTCAAACTCGGGCATGCGCATGAAGGCCCTCCCGACCTCGAGGTAGGCATGGGCGTCGGAGCCAGCCGTCCCCGTGATCCCGACTTCGTCGGCCAAGGCCTTAGCCCGGTCGTTGGCGCCCTTCGTCCACGTCCGGGCGTTGAACGTTTCAATGGCATCGACCAGAGGTAGGATCCGGCGAAGCTCGGCTTCCGCCCAGGACCCTTTGCGGGCAGAGTCGAACGGATGCGCAACGCTGATCACGGCCCCCTGGTCGCGCAGCCGCTCGATCGTCTCTTGAGGAGATAGTCCGGCCGGGATCAATTCACTCAGGAAGTAGCCCAGAAGCTCCCCGCGATCGGTCATGATCTCCTCGCCGACGATCACCCGTTCCGGGGACAATTCCTGGGCCTCCAACGCGCCATCGATCGTGTTGTGATCGGTGATGGCCACGCGGTCGATCCCGCGTCGCCGGCAGACTTCCAGTATCCGCGCCGGCAGCATCAGGCTGTCCTTCGAGCGGTAGGTGTGGCAGTGGAGTTCGACGGTGATCAAGGGCAAGGTTTTGATCTCGGGCAATGGATCTTGGGGTTCATGTCATGGACGTTGCGGATCGTAAAACGTAAAACGTGAAAACACTAAGGGTGATCTGCTGGAGGAGTAGTGTGCTCCGCCGATTCGGTAGAGCCTGTATCGATCCTCGCCACTCCATTGAGCATTACGTTTTACGCAATACGTTTTACGTCTTGCTCTTCACGTTTCACGCATCACGTTTCAGACTCGCGCTTTACGCATCACTCTTCGCCACCTCCCCCATTGAGAGCAGTAAATCGCTTGACACCGCCCACACGCCCAGGCCGAGGGAGACCCCGAACCACAGGGTGGCGAATCGAATCAACAGTGTTGCCGCGGCCGGGATGCCGGCGGGAAGGGTGAGGAGCAGCGTGAGCATGCCGGCGATGCTGGCTTCGGCTGCGCCCAGCCCGCCGGGGAGGGTCGACACGGCTCCCACGATCGTTGAAAAGGCCAGCACGAAAACCGCGATCGACAGCGTCTGCCACGAAGCCGGAACGCCAAGTCCGCGCAAGATGATATAGAAGCCGATGCCCTCCCCGAGCCAGGCGACTGTCCCCAGCGACACTGCTGCCACGGTCGCCTTCGGCCGGAACAGACTATAGGTTCCCTCGTAGAACTCGCGCAGGTGTCCGGTCGCTCGCCCCGCCAACGGCATGCGTTCGACTAGCCCGATGAGTGCCAAGGCCAGAGGGCGGATCTGGGTGAGGATCACGCCGGCGATCAGCAGCGTTAGCACGCTGACGAAGGCCGGCCAGTAACGCGGGTAGGCGATGACGCCAAGCGTCGAAAGCGCCGTCACGGCCAGGCCGTCGCTGATCCGCTCGGCTACGACGACCGGGACGGCGCGGGCCACAGGGATCCCGGCCCGCTGGTTCAGCCAAACGCCCTTGAGCGCCTCGCCCACCTTGCCGGGGGTGACCGCCAGAGGGAAACCGCCGACGAACAATCTGGCACTCTCAACCACGGGAAGATCATGCACACCGACCTGGCCGAGATAGAAGTGCCACTTGATGAACCTCAGCAGGTAGTTGAAAAGGGTACAGGCCAGGATGAGGGGCGTCAGCTGCCAAGAAAACGCCGCCAGGTGTTGCGCAACCTGGCGGACATCGCCGAGCAATGTCAGGCCGAGGATCACGACGAAGCCGAAGATCAGCCCGGCCAACAGACGTCGGCGGAGGCTCTTCATCCGCGGCGTCGGAGAAGACTCAGGCCTCCGATCACGAGCCCGGCCATCACCAGCGTGCCGATGGCAGCCTGGACCACGGTCTTGGGCTCCATTCCGGGCATCACGACCTGGCCGTTCCCATACTCCTTGAAAAGCCGCCCCCACTTCGTCGCCAACGCGGCCTCGACCCGCTTGCGTCCCACGAAGGGATACCAATACACATTGTGATAGAAGTTGCTGGCGAAATACGACCAGGGAACAAGCGGGCTCTGCAGCAGAAGCTTCTCGAACGGCTTCAGCGGACCGTGATAGATCATCTTCTGGCCGCGGCTGGCGAAGGTGTCCTCCTGGCGGAACCCCCAGTCCGGTTCCTGTTCGATGTCGTAGCCAACGATCTTGATCTGGCGCGGGTCGCCTACTCCCATTCCGGCTTCGTGCGCCTTGCGGATGAAGCGGAGGCTCATCGGATCGAAGCCCTGGAGCTTTGCGGACACGGCGTCGATGGCCACTTGATCGGCCGAGGCGAGCAGGATGTCTTTCTCGTGCCAGCGCATCGCCCGCGGCCCGGGGCCGTCTCCGGCGAATGTTCCATCCATCAACGCGAACAGTCCCGGATGGATGTCCTGCTGGATCATCAACAGGTCGACCAGGGTGTCGTGGATCACCGCGTGCGTCCAGTGACGGTTGCGGTGAAGCAGTCCGCCGAAAGCGTTTTTCATCGCCCCCGTTATCGTCGTGAACACGTGGGTTTTGATGGTCGGCAGGTGAACCATGTTGAGGCCGACGATCGCCTTTGGGATGAACACGCCGTCGGGATAGACTTTGTCCAGGACCAGGAACGGACGCTTCGGCTTGTACTCGAACCACTCAAAGTTCTCTTCATAGAGATAAACACACGGGACACCGTATTTGTCCGTCACAAAACGGTGCTTGTTGTTGAACTCCCCGACCGAAGTGTCGACGACGACGGTGTCGTTGTGAACCCCGATCAGGTCGGTGTATCCGGCCGACTGCAGCGTCCGAATTGCGCCTTCGATCTGCCACGGCTCGGACGAGCAGGCTGGATACCACGTTTGCCAGGAGATATTGATCTTGAGGCCGGTGGTTACGCCCCTAGGAAGCGCGGCTTCGAATCCGGCCAGGCGCATCACTTTGTCGGTGTCGTCGAGAACGGTCTCGGGATTGGTCTTCAAGCAGGCGACAAGCCCTCTTCCCGGTAAGTCGCTCATGAGAAACCTCCTGTTCCGTGATCATTCTAACCCAGGCCCCGTACCGCTGAAAGTGGGAGAGTGGTCCGACAGACGGGCCTGAGGCCGGCCGTCTCGGCACCCCGGCAATCTGCGCGCGCAGCATGCATGCTACAATAAATCCATCATGCAACCGCGCAGCACTTGGCTTTCGAGCGAACCTCGACCGAAACCATCACCCCGATACTTGCGACAGGTCTGGTTGCAGATCTATGTGCCGCTTTTTGTCGGCCTGTTGGTGCTGATCGGGCTGGTGCTACTCCTGCGTAGGGGCGCCGTCGGCTCGGCCGGTGCCTGGGCCGACGCCTCGACAGTGTTCCTGCTGATCCCTGTGATCCTGCTGGGATTCCTCTTCACACTGGCCTGCATCGCGCTGGCCGTCGGGCTGGGCTATCTGATCGGCTGGTTGCCGGGACCGATCCGCAAGGGGTGGGAGGTATTGCTCAGGGTTCGGTCTGGTGTGCGGCGCGGAGCGGATTTGGCGGCGCGGCCGATCGTCTCGGCCAAGGGTGTATGGGCCTCGTTGCGAGCCGGGGTTGACTCGGTGACATCGATTTTCCGCGCTGAGTGAGGATAGCTGGCATGGAAAAGGACCAAAACTGGAAGGGGCGCGTGATCCTGGCCGGGGGGCTCTTCGGAGCGTTCTTTGGTGTGGGGATGGCCTATCTGCTGACTCAGCGGGCCGAACGCGAAGGTGGCCAGCTCAGGTTGGGAGCGGGGGAAGGCATCCGGCTGGGGCTTCTGTTGTTAGGGTTGATGAAGCAAGTCAGCGAGCTGGGGGGTGGCGACTGAGGGGTTGCCATGCGGATAGATCGCCCGGTCGGGTGCCAATCCGGCCGGGCTTTTATTTCTTGACAGGGTGCGAGAGGGGCCCTACACTGGACCCAACGAACGAACGTCCGTTTATCTACAAGATGGGGCAGGGGCGACGGTGGCAAGAGGGAACGCGCACGGTCCAAGTACCCGCGAGGTGATTCTTGAGGCTGCCTTCCAGCTCTTCCTCGAACAGGGCTACCATGGCACGTCGATGCGCCAGGTGGCCGGCCGGGCGGGTATCACGCCGGCCGCGATCTACAATCACTTTCAGGGGAAAGAAGCCCTCTTCGTCGATCTCCTCTCCGATCGAGTGCCGCATCACGCCGTTCTGGGGGCCTTGAAAGCAGCCCAGGGCCGAAATGCGCGTGAGCTCACCCACGACGCGGTCCAGCGCATGCGATCGGCTATGGTGAACCAGTTCGACAACCTGCGGCTGATGTTCATTGAGCTCATCGAGTTTCAAGGCCGCCACGCCAGCGCCCTGGTCGGACGCTTTCTCCCCCAACTGCTTGACTTTGTCCAACGGCTCAAGCAGGCTGATCCTTCCGTGCGCCGCTACCCCGATATCATCCTGGCCAGAGCCTTCTTCGGTCTCTTCATGTCCTACGCCATCACGGTCACGATCCTGGGCGGGACCGTCAGCTTTCGCGACGATCCGGCCGATCTGGCTGCCTTCGCCGACATCTTCTTGTCCGGGGTCCTCGGGGACCCGAGCGATACAGACGCTCGTCACGGGTCGGCTGAGAGGTCTCCGACCGGGTCCTCCCGCGCTGGTCTGGAAAGTGATCGTCCGTGACGATGGCGACCTGCTCGCCGTCATCCCGTCCCCGACGACCCGTCATGCATGAGCCGCAATATCGAGCCAGCTATGATCAATAACCGCCTCGTTTCGCTCGTCCGTAAGGAATTCATCCAGATCGTGCGCGATCCGCGTACGTTGTACTTCACCTTCGCCATCCCGGTGATCCAGCTCTTCCTGCTGGGATACACGGCGACGACCGATGTCCGCAATGTGCCGCTGGCGGTGTTTGATCAGGATCGGGGCCCGGCCGCCCGACGATTGATCGATGCATATCTGTCGGCCGACTACTTCCGAGTGATTCAAACGGTGGGCTCCGAAGCCGAAATGCGCGCGCTGATCGATGACGGTGACGCGCTGGCCGGTATGGTCATCCCACCCGACTACGGACAGAAGATCGCCGCCGGGAGGACGGCTACCGTCGCCTTCGTCCTCGACGGATCGGACCCCAACGTCGCTTCGACCAGCTTCGCTGCCGCCGAGCTGATCGGTCAGGCGCATTCGACCGAGATAACCGTCGAACGACTCGCTCAGCGCGGGATCCTGAGCCAGTTCCAGCCCTCCCTCGAAGTGCGTGCCCAGGTCTGGTACAACCCGGACATGGTCAGCGCTTTCTTTATGGTTCCGGCCTTGATCGGGATGATCCTGCAGCTGATGACCGCCATGTTGACGGCAACCGCCATCGTCCGCGAGCGCGAACGGGGGACGATCGAACAACTCATCGTCACCCCGCTTCGCTCGGGGGAGCTCATCCTCGGCAAGATGATCCCCTATGTCATCATCGCCTTCTTCGACACGCTGGAGATCCTGGTCGTCGGAACCCTGTGGTTTGGCGTACCCATCCGGGGGAGCCTGAGCTTGCTGCTGGCGCTGACAGCGCTGTTCCTGGTCGGATCGCTCGGTATCGGACTGTTCATTTCGACTGTGGCCCGGACCCAGCAGGAGGCGATGATGCTGAGCTGGTTCACCCTGCTGCCCACGGTCTTTCTGTCCGGCTTCTTCTTCCCGCTCGCCGCCATGCCGCCGGTTCTGCGAGTCATCTCATATGTCATCCCCTTGCGCTACTACCTGATCATCATCCGCTCGGTTCTGCTAAAAGGAGTCGGCGCCGGAAGTCTGATATCGGAGATCGTCGCTCTGGCGATTTTTGGGGCGGTGGTCATGGCCGCGGCCGCGCTGCGCTTCCGCAAACGTCTGGACTGAGGGTATGGCGCTCATGCGTACGATACGTCCACCGTGTTCACTTCGGGGATCGAAGGTCGTATCTCTCCTCGCAGCGACGGGACTGTCATGCAGAAGCTGATCGAGGTCCACGACCTGAGTCGTGCCTTCGGCGACACGCGCGCCGTTGACGGGCTCTCCTTCTCGGTGTCGGAGGGGGAGATTTACGGCCTGGTCGGTCCGGATGGCGCCGGGAAGACCACGACGATGCGGCTGTTATGCGGGGCGCTGCGCGCCGACTCCGGCCAGGTGACGATCGCCGGGATGGATTTGGCCGACAAGCCCGAACTGGTGCGAGAGCGGATCGGCTATCTCCCTCAACGTTTCAGCCTGTACGGCGAACTCACGGCTATGGAGAACTTGCGCTTCTTCGCGGAAGTGCGTGGGTTGGGGCGGAACGAGTGGCTTCCTCGGGCGCGGGAGATCCTGACGTTCGTCGGCCTGGACGAATTCGCCGACCGTCGGGCAGAAGCACTATCGGGTGGGATGCGACAGAAACTGGGTCTGGCGGCTGCGCTGATCCACCGCCCGCAGGTCTTGCTGCTCGACGAACCGACCGGCGGTGTCGATCCGGTGACGCGGCAGGCGTTCTGGCAATTGCTCTTTCGTCTGCTGCGTGAAGGCGTGGCCGTGTTGATCAGCACACCCTACATGGATGAGGCGGCGCGCTGCAGTCGATTGGGTTTTCTCAACCGCGGCAAGCTGATGGTCGAGGGCTCACCCCAGGGGATCGAAGCCCGATTGCAAGACAGGATTCTCGAAGTGGAAGGCGGTCCCCGTGCGATCCTCGAGCGCGTCGCCCGCGATGATCCGGAGGTCGAATCGGCGCACGCCTTCGGGGACCGTTTGCGGCTGCGTCTTTCGGACCCGGTCTCGGCCGATATCTGCTCACGCCTGGAGGAGGCGATGGTCGGTATGGGAGCCACTGTCGGTCGGATGGAGACGTCACCGCCGACTATCGAAGACGTGTTCATCGAGCTGCTGGAAGAGACCGATGCCTGATCCGATCGTGCGCGTCGATGGGTTGACCAAACGATTCGGATCGTTCACTGCCGTCGATCATGTGACATTCGAGGTCGAGCCGGGTGAAGTCGTCGGCTACCTTGGGCCGAATGGTTCAGGCAAGACCACGACGA
This sequence comes from uncultured Anaerolineaceae bacterium, assembly GCA_964528155.1. Taxonomy (GTDB): domain Bacteria; phylum Chloroflexota; class Anaerolineae; order Anaerolineales; family E44-bin32. Next base: position 91,278 of record CAZGRL010000003.1, on the reverse strand, counting down.
TACGCATGCTCCTCGGGCTTCTGCTCCCGACCGAAGGGACGGCGACGGTCTTGGGGCTTGATGTCGCCAGGCAGACGGAAGCCATCCGGCCGCAGGTCGGATACATGTCGCAGAAGTTCGCGCTGTATGACGAATTGACGGCGTGGGAGAACCTGGAGTTCTACGCGGGTGTCTACGGTGTGACCGATCGGTCGCGCCTGGCGGACAGCCTGGATCTGGTCGGACTGACCCATGCGAGGGATGAGCGCGCCGGCGATCTTCCCCTCGGCTGGCGCCAACGTCTGGCGCTGGCGACGGCGGTTGTACATCAGCCTACGCTGCTCTTCCTCGACGAGCCCACGAGCGGCGTCGATCCGCTGGCGCGTCGTGCTTTCTGGGACCTCATTTATGAGATGGCCGAGAAGGACGTCACGATCTTCGTGACCACACATTACATGGACGAGGCCGAGTACTGCGGGCGCGTCGGAATCATGCGCAGGGGCAAGCTGCTGGCGATGCAACCGACATCCGTCCTCAAGCGGACCGCCTTCCAGGGGAAGGCGTGGGATGTCTATGCGCGGCCGATCGTGGAGGCGCTGGATGCTCTGGCGGGGCTCCCCGAGGTGCAACGGTCCGGCCTTTCCGGCGATCATCTGCGTGCGATATCCCGTGCCGATCTGCAGCCGATGATCATTGAGAATCGGCTCAAGGAGCTAGGGCTACAGGATGTCTCGGTACGCCCGACGACGCCCACGCTGGAAGACGTGTTCCTGGCTCTCTCAGACTGAGGGCTTGCGCAGGGCGGCTTCCCGGGGGCGCCGCTTGTCGGCCAGGGATTGTCGCGGCCGCGACAAGCTGGGATAATCCCCGACTGTGTCCCCATCTGGTATCGTCGTGCGCTCCCGCATAAGCCTGCTTGTCTGTGCCGCCGTCCTGATCGGTTGCGCCCCCGTCGCCGGATCCGGGGCGGAGCCGCTGCCGACAGTCGAAATCGTCCATCCCACTCCCAGTCTCACCCCGTTCCAACCCCGAGCGCCGACCCCGACGCCGGCGATGATCTCGATCTGGATCGCCCCCGGCGTGCCGGAGGCGCTGGCAGATCAGGTCGGCGCGCTTGTGACGAACGAGCCGGGGTCGTTTCTGATGGTTGAGGATCCGGCATCGGCGATGGTCAGGGTGGAGCCCTTTGCGGACATGGAGCTCAGCCGGTGGATCTACGCTGTCGTGGCCCCGTTCCCGACGGTCGAAGACGGCCTCACGAGCGATGACCTGCGTCAGGCGTGGGGCGCACCGGGTGAGGGCGCCGAGACGTGGATGACAACTCCCCGGACGGAGGCGGCTCTTCGTTCGCAACTCGGAGACCCAGGGAGCGGACTACAGGACGTCGAGGGTGAAACCGAATTGATCGATCGCGCCTGGGCCGCGCGACCCTCAAGAGCGCTCGTTCCCTTCGAAGCCCTCGACCCGCGTTGGAAGGTCCTGGAGGTGGATGGTCAGTCCCCACTCCATAAGGACTTCACACCCGACGCGTACCCCCTGGCAATCCCTCTTGGTCTGAGTGGCGATCCGGCGGCGATCGAAGCCGTGCAGGCGCGACTCAACTGGCCGGCATCGAATCGCGACCCGGAACGGTTGAGTGTGGTCGTGATCACGGGGGTGACGGCCTTGACGCGCGCCACAGCCTGGATGATGGACCTGCAGGGCGTGGATTTTCCTGGCGAGCTCGTCGGAGACTGGCTGCGGCAGGCCGATATCACTCATGTGAGCAATGAGGTGTCCTTCTCCGAGACATGCCCGCCGGCGGACCCGAGCCCGGCCAACATGCGTTTCTGCAGCGCGCCGAACTACATCCAACTGCTTGAAGACGTGGGAGTAGACGTCGTCGAGCTGACCGGGAATCACCTGATCGATTGGGGCCAACCGGCCATGCTTTACTCACTTGATCTGTATCGCCAGCTTGGATGGGCGACGTTCGGGGGTGGGGAGAATCTTGAGGCGTCCATGCAGCCAGCCCTGCTGGAGGACCACGGGAATCGCTTCGCCTTCCTTGGATGCAATCCTGCTGGACCATCCTTCGACTGGGCGACGGCCACCTCGCCCGGCTCCACGCCTTGCGACTTTGGGCGCCTGTACGGCGAGCTGGCGGACCTGCGGGCGCAGGGCTACATCACAGTCTTCACCTTCCAGTGGCCCGAGTCCTACCGGTCTTCACCGCTTCCCGACCAGGTTGCCGGTTTCCGGGAGGCTGTCGATGCCGGTGCGGTGATCGTCAGCGGGAGCCAGGCCCACCAGCCTCAAGGGTTTGAGTTCTACAGCGGGTCGTTCATCCATTACGGGCTGGGGAACTTGTTCTTCGACCAGATGTGGTCGGAGCCCACCCGTCAGGAGTTCATCGACCGCTACGTCTTCTATGATGGCAGACACATCGGGACCGAGCTGTTGACGGCTTATCTGGAGAACTATGCCCAGCCCAGGCCGATGACGCCGGACGAGCGGAGGAGCTTTCTGGAGACGTTGTTTGCCGCCAGCGGGTGGTAGGGCGTCGCTTTGAAGGGGGTTACAGCTCGAGATTGGCCCTCTGGCGTAGCGCCTCGTGGAGGCGGGCTTCGGCGGCGAAAGCCTGATGCTCCAACTCCGTCAGTTGGCTGAGCCACGTGCGGGCGGCTACCTGATCGGAAATCCCAGAAGCGTTGATCTTGACATTGAGGCTTGCCGCACGCAGGGCGGCCCGCGCCATCGCCGCGCCGGAAGCGGCGTCGGTAATGGCATTGACGTTTCCAATCTCGGCCAATTCCGCGGCGAGGTCGATGAGCTTCCTCGCCCGTCGGGCGACTTCCAACGGTACGGCGGCCGCCTGGTGCATCGCCCGCTCCATGGCTTCAGCCCTGGCCGCCTCTTCCTCGGGCGAATCGTGCGGCATGCGCATGGCCTGCATCACGCCGTCGAACGCGTGCGCGTCCGCCGCCACGGCCTCCGATAGCTCACTCCGCATGGCCTCGGATTGTTCGATGATCTGCTGCACACGGCTTTCAACCTCGGCATATTTCTTCTTCCCCACGGTCAGGCGAGCCACCATGGAGACGAGAGCTGCAGCCATTGTCCCAGCCTGGGCCGCGGCGGATCCGCCGCCGGGAGTCGGTGTTCCCTCCGCCAGTTGCTCCAGGAACGACTTCTCGTCTTCGGCTTGTGTCGCCAGCGCGTCGTACAACTTTGTCTCGAGCACCTGCTCGGAAGCGAACCGATCGAGCTGCAAGTACCAGCGGGCTGTTTCGACGATGGCTGCCTGAGGGATCAGACCGACGAGTTCGGAGTGATGGATCGACGTGCCTCGCCGGACGGCCTCTTGTCGTATGGCTTCGACCACACGTGGCACAGAGGTCTGCGTGAAGTCGGTGAGATTCATCGAGACCTGTGCCAGCCCCTCGACCAGCAAACCGAGCGCCTTGACGGATGGCAGACCGCCCGACGATGTACGGACAGCCTTGGCGATCGCCTTGGCGATCGACACGTCATCCGTCGCCAGGTAAACGTTGAAAGCGATCAGGAACTGCCTGGCGCCGATCACTGTGGCGCCTGCCGGGCCGATCCTGGCCGGGCCGAAGTCGGGTCGGCGATCCGGATCGGAGGCGATCGATTGCTTCAGCGCTTCGTACTCCCCCCGGCGAATGTCTGCCAGATTCACCCGATCCGGGCGAGTGGCGGCGGCCTCATACAGATAAACCGGGATTCCCAGTTCGTCACCGACGCGCCGCCCAAGTCGGCGCGCCAATTCGACGCATTCGTCCATTGTGGTATCGCCGAGCGGGACGAAGGGGACCACGTCGGTTGCGCCGATGCGGGGATGTTCCCCCGTATGCTTGTCCAGGTCGATCTTCTGCGCCGCCAGGGCGATTGCCTTGAAGGCCGCATCGCTGACTGCCTGTGGCTCGCCGGCGAAGGTGAGGACCGATCGGTTGTGGTCGGCGTCGGAATGCCGATCGAGCAGGTAGACGCCCGGGGTCCTCCCCACGACTCCAGCCAGTGCATCGACCACCTCGACGCGTCGACCTTCGGAGAAGTTGGGTACGCATTCCACAAGCTTGCGTGTCATTCGGACCTCTGGATCGGCACAGCCCTGATTATAGGCGAGGCGTATCTTCTCATCCCACCCAGGGCTGCGTCAACCGTAATCTTTCGGTAATCCCTGGTTGGTAGGCTCGTCATGTTGGAAACTTCAGCGCAGGGCCGTCCTTGGGGAGAGGGTTCTGTATCGAGGGCAAGCTTGAATGACACGACACCTCTGGCCTCATCCTACCTGGACCCGTTCGGGTCTCATGGTCCTGGCTGCGCTGGTGCTCATCGGTTGCTCGCCTGGCTTGGCGAGCCCGCCGCCGAGCACCCAGGTTCAGCAACCGCCTCCGGACACGGCCACGCCTTTGCCTCTGGTCCCCCCGACCGAGGCTGCCCCAAGTCCGATTGTGACCCCTTCCGAGGCGAGTCTGGCCCCGCCGGAGCCGACTCCGACTGTCCGCAAGGGGCTGCATGCCACGGATCCGGGGAGCGTCGTACTCGCCTCCGGCAAGCCGCAACTGGTCGAGTTCTTCGCGTTCTGGTGACCGACCTGCCAGGCTATGGCGCCCGTCGTGCACGGGCTGGAGCAGCAGTGGGGGAGCAAGATCGGCTTTGTCTACCTGGACATCGATGATCCGCAGACGGCGCCCTTCAAGCGAGCCCTCGGATATCAGTATCAGCCTCACATCTTCTTGCTCGATGGAGAAGGCACGGTCCTGCGCCAATGGATTGGGTTCGTCCAGGAATCGGATTTGCAGGAAGCCCTTCAAGCTGTAGGCGGATAAAGCCGGGTTCGCGTGTTCACGACAGCCCCAGCACTCTCCTGGCGATGACCATCCGTTGCACTTCGCTCGTCCCCTCGCCGATCGTCATGGCGCGCGCATCGCGATAGAAGCGCTCGACCGGGTACTCACTGCTGTAGCCATAGGCGCCGAGGATCTGGATCGCATCCCGGCAAACCCGCTCTGCAGCCTCCGTCGCCATCAGCTTCCCCATGGCCGCCTCACGCGTATACGGAAGACCGGCGTCCTTCAGCCACGCTGCCCGGTAGATCATCAGCCGCGAGGCATCGATCTGGGTCGCGGCGTCGGCGATCATCGTCTGAATAGTGGCATGGATGGCCAGCGCTTGCCCGAATGCCTCACGCTCACGAGCATAGGTGGAGGCCACTTCCAGCGCGGCGCGACCCAGGCCGACGGACAACGCGCCGATTCCGATTCGCCCCCCGTCGAGGACTTCGAGGGTCTGATACAGACCTCTTCCCGGCTCACCCAGGATGTGATCCTTCGGGACCTGCACATCTTCGAAGCTCAACGCGTGCGACGGTGAGCCGCGTACACCCATCTTCTTCTCGGCCGGATGTATGGCAAGGCCGGGCGTGTCCGTTGGGACGACGATCAAGCTGAGCGACCGCGATCCGCCGCCGGCGTCCGTCCGGCACAAGGTGACGATCAGCGGCGCCAGGCTGGCGTTGGTGATCCAGGCCTTGCTCCCGTTGATCCTCCACTGATTACCGTCGAGCTCGGCGCGCGTCTGCACGGCCCCGACCAGATCCGACCCACCCCCCGGCTCAGTGAGGGCCAGCGACCCCAGCCCGTGTTCGCCTCCAGTCAGGATCGGCAGCCAACGCTGCTTCTGCTCCTCGCTTCCGAAGAGGGCAATCGGCGCAGAGGCAAGGCCGTTGTGAGCGGATACGGAGAGGGCCAGGCTGCCCGAGGCCCACCCGAGCTCCTCGATGGCAATTGCGGTGCTGATGGCGTCCACACCGGCGCCGCCGTACGCCTCCGGCACATTGAGCCCAAGCAATCCGAGGGGCGCCAGTTTCTCCAGAAGACCTGGGTCAAGCTCACCGGAAGAGTCCATTTGGGCAGCCAATGGCGCGACTTCTTTGGCGCAGAAGTCGTGGACGGCTTGGCGCCACATGCGTTGCTCGTCATTCAGTTCGAAGTCCATGTTTGCCTCTCGCTAGATTGTGACTTGGGCGAGCCCAGCCATGACCGACGACCGGGGACCGACGACCGGATAACCATCCTTCGGTGCCCCGCCGGCTTGTCCCGTCCCCCGTCCCCGGTCTTCCGTCATGATCACCAACACCATCAACCTACCACTTCTGGCAGCGTGCCATCAGGTGTCGAACCTCACTCGTTCACGAGACCAAGGGAAGGATCTCCCGCTCGTCCTCCACCACCGATCCCGCCCGGGGGACGGATGTTCAAGTGAAGGTGTGGGAGCGGCGAAGCCGCTCCCACACCTTCACTTGAACATCACCTGGGGCGTCGCCAGGATCCCAGGCGGAGAGGGGGCAGGGGGGTGAGGCGGGTAATCAGACACACAAGGCCAGACATCTAGGACTGCGCCTGCCGGATGCGCCGGATCGCCTCCAACGACTCGGGATTAACAAGCGACGACGTATCGCCCGGGTCTTCTCCGAGGAAGGCGGCTCGAAGGATACGCCGCATCACCTTGGCGTTGCGGGTCTTCGGCAGGTCCGCCACGAAGTGAACCGCACGCGGCGCGAGAGGCTTCCCCAACTCCCCCGCTACCAGCTCAATCAGCTCCGCCTCAAGGCCGGAGGCATCACGCTCTCCCGCCAGGACGCAGAAGCACACCAGGGCGCCCCCCTTGATCGGGTCAGGGATGGCGATCGCCGCCGCTTCGATGACTGCCGAATGCTCAACCAGGACGGACTCGATTTCGGCCGGACCGAGTCGCTTCCCGGCGACTTTGATCGTGTCATCGGATCGTCCGAAGATGTACCACATCCCATCGTTGTCGACGGCGGCCCAGTCACCGTGGACCCAGACGCCGGGCCAGCGCGACCAATATGTGCGCTCATATCGCTCCGGGTCCTTCCAGAATCCGCGGGTCATCCCGATCCAGGGTGCTTTGATCACCAATTCACCGACCTCGCCGCGGATCGGCTGACCGTTCTCATCGAACACATCGGCGGCGATCCCCGGGCAAGGGGCCGAGAAGGCGCACGGCTTCAAGGGCAGGATTGGGTTCCCCATCAGGATCCCGCCTGAGATTTCGGTCCCGCCGGAGTAGTTGATGATCGGGCGCCGGCGTTCGCCGACGACGTCGAAGAGCCACATCCAGGGTTGGGGGTTCCACGGCTCGCCGGTGGAGCCGAAGAGGCGCAGCGAAGACAAGTCGTGGCGCTTCACCGGCTCTTCGCCGTGTGCGATCAGCGCGCGAATGAAGGTCGGTGATACTCCCAGGCTGTTGATACGGTGGCTCTCCACAAGCTGCCAGACACGATCCGGCCCGGGATGATCCGGGGCGCCATCGTAGATGACACACGTCGCCCCAAGCAACAGCGCGCCGAAGACCAACCACGGCCCCATCATCCAGCCCATGTCCGTCATCCAGTGAATCCGATCGCCGGAGTGAACGTCCATCCCGAAAGCCATGTCCTGGGCGGCCTTGATCGGGAAGCCGCAGTGAGTGTGGACGGCGCCCTTGGGGCGGCCGGTTGTTCCGGATGTGTAGATGATCATCAGCAGGTCTTCGGCCGACGTCGCCTCGGTTTCCGCTTCGTCCGACTGCGCTCTGATGATCTCGTGCCACCAATGATCGCGACCGGGCTGCATGCCCACCTCGACGCTGGTCCGCCGAAGCACGATCATGTGCTCGAGGCTCGGAACTCTCGCCGCCGCCGAATCGGCAATCTGCTTCATGGGCACAATCCGGCCGCGCCGGAAAAAGCCGTCGACTGTGATCAGGGCACGCGCCCCGGCATCGGCCAGCCGGCTGGCGACTGCCCCGGCGCCATAGCCCGAGAACAAGGGGAGGATGACGGCGCCAATCCTGGCGATCGCCAGCAGCGCAATCACGACCTCCGGCGCCATTGGCATGAATAGGCCGATCGAGTCGCCTTTGCCCAGGCCGAGCGCGCGCAGCGCGTTCGCCGTAAGGTTGACCTCTCGCGTGAGTTCGGCATAGGTGAGCTCGACCGATGCGCCCTCCTCACTCTCCCAGATGAGCGCCAAATTCTGAGCGGTGTTCGTGTCGAGGTGATTGTCGAGGCAGCTGTCGGTGATATTCATCACGGCACCGGGACACCATCGGGGCCAGGCGATCCCTCGCGACAGATCGACGATACGGTCATATGGCGTGCGAAAGCGCACGCCCAGGAAATCGATGACGGCTCCGGTGAACCACGCAACGTCGCGCGCCGACCGTTTGAGCAGCACATCGAAAGACTCGATGTCGTGCGTGCGCATGAAACGCGTGAGGTTCGCCCGCTCGACGATTTCCGGGCTCGGCCGCCAGACGATTTCCCCGCCGAAGTTAAGCTCGGCGCTCATCATTACCTCCGGATCAATCGAGCACCACGTGATTCACGGTGCAACCTTACCGCTGATGCGTGAGAACCAATACCACAATACAACTTGAGCTGGCTTGCCGCGCACGGAAGTGGAGAGGTCCTGCAAGGCGGCAGATGGGTTGTAGCCGCGGGCGTAGAACCCACTGAACTGGGACCTGCTGTAGGCTTCCATGAGTACCGCGCTGTATGCCAGCGCCTGGGATTCCAGATCGAGGGGGAGAGCTGGGTCGGGGATTGCCCCCATGGCGAAGGCAGACGCCAAATAGCAGTCGCCGCTCGGATTTCGGACACATCCGTCGGTCCCTCCTTCGACGGACGGGTATTCCACGCTCAGGATGAGTGGCTTGTCGGCCAGCCGGGGCTCCCCGATAACGGCCTGGTCCATCCAGCGTCCGGCCTCCGCCCGGAAACTGTCGAAGGATCTTCCTCCTTGCGCCGCGAGCGTTGGATGCCAGTAGATCTGAATCTGGTCGACCGCATCGACAAACGCTGGAGGCGGCTGCAGACCGTCAGCGAGTTCCAGTTCCAAGACGACGGTCCCGGGGAAGGCGGCTCGCACATCGTCGATGATCTCAAGCCAGTGGTTTTCCGCATCGGGTGGCACGCCGGCGAGCGATCCGTCCTGCAATACGCCTTGGGGAAATGCCGGCGCCAGTTCAGATCCACTGATGATGAGCTTTTCGGCACCACCATCGGCTGTAACCCGAGCATAGGTCAGCAGGAAGCTGCGATAGTCCTCGAACCACGCTTTCCACCATGGCGTATCCCGCGCGGAGTCTTGCCACCACTGGCCAATATCACCACCGGGAGCCGAAAGGATCGGCCGAATAGTGACCTCGAGCCCGAGACTGTGCGCGACGGCCATTTCCGCCTCGATCTCACTTGCGAACAGTGCATCACTCGGATCGAAAGCCATCATCGGCGATTGATTGGGCGGACTGAGCTCCCAGGTCGGCGTAAGTGTGACCGCGTTGGCGCCACCATCAGCGATCTCACCCAGGGTCGCGTCCATGAGGGCGATCGAGTTCGGATCGGGATCTGGCTGCAGCTCCACGCCCGCCTCGAAACCCGGGCGAGGCTCGATCTCCGCTGTCGGTATGTCCGGCAACGGAGACTGCCCTGCCTGCCATACCCATGACGTGACATCATCGTTCACTTCGGACGGATCGGTCGAGGGGCTGACGCCCCGGGGCTGTGTGGCCAACTCGCCTGTCCCACCCGGTTCCACTCGGGAGCAGTCCGCCATTCGGCAATACCGGTAGGCCAGTGGTCCTTGGACATCCAAAGGGCCATACAGGACATAGGACCAGGAGCCCTCACCACTTGGCGACATAGGGAGGGGTTGAAACCCATCTGACGGCATGAACTGCAATCCCAGCGACAGATCCCGCGCGTCCGAGTTGGACACGTGGGTATTGAAGGTCACCGGCCCTATTCCTGGAGTCGACCAGGATACGACCACATCCTGGGTCACCGTATCCTCCTCAGGGATGATCAGTTGACGTGTGGTCAGAAAACCCTGCTCATCGCGCTCGGCATTCCACAGTCCGTCCCCGAGTGTGTACTTGTAGTGGAAGTCAGTGCCAGAAAACAGATCAGCGATCAGGATGTAGTGACTCGCGTCGACCTGGACCAGCGTCGGCATACTGCCGATGGTGCCGCCCGTCTCGCCGGGAATGTCGGCGAAACGGTCACCGAATTGGCGAAGGTTCCCGGCCATTCGCAAGGGCATCCCGGAGGGTGTGTCCGCCGGGATCTCGACTTCGAAGGTTACTTGCACGGGCACGGCCGGGTGCAGCGCAAGGCGAACGGGGGTAGCACTTTCCGCTGCGACCACGGCCCCCTGTTGGAAGGGAACCGTAGAACCGTCCGCGCTGACAGCGGTCAGCGTATATAGACCAGGTTCAAGGCCATCCAGGCGAAACTCCCCCTGTCCGTCGGTGAACGCCGAGACGCCTGCCGCGCTGACGATGACTTCCTGTAACGGCCCGCCCGAATTGGAGTCGACCACCGTGCCAACGATGCGTCCGGTCGGGCCGGAATACGTACTGCCAGCCCAAGCGGCGACCAGGTCATCGACGGTGATGGCCGAAGGCAGCCAAAGCGTTCGGTAACGGATGACGCCACCCCGAGTGTTGACTTCATCTGCGTTCACGCTCCCTCGAACCGCGTACTTGTAGTGGAGCACGGAGTCCACGGGCCGGTTGACGGCTACCTGCCACCTGCCGTCGGGTTGCGGTTGCATCAGGACCTCTTGCCTGTTGAATGGCAGTCCGCTGACTTCGTCGACCAATACCAGCACGACGCGGGCATCGGTAGGCGTACCGGCTGGAGGTGAAACAGTGAGATTTAGATCGACGGTCCCGGAAGGGGCAACCTGGCTCGCCTCGGGAGGCGAGGTGTTCATCGAGGTTGGAGAGGCGATCAAAGAGCACGCTGTGAGGAGCAGCGAGGCGACCAGCGGCGACAATCGCGATCGGTTGAAGGAACGGGGAGGCGCGCTCTGAATGCCCTTCAAATCTGCCTGCTCAATTGTTGGATGAACTGCAAACACAAGTCGACGTTCGGTATTCGTCCGGCCTCGACCCGGATCTTCGAACCCTCTGCCGCAGGGCGAGGTGTCAGCACCAGCCTCCCGTTCTCAAGTGAGGCGCGGCCAAGATTCGTCCATTCGAGTCGGCTTCGGCCCCGTTGGATGGCTTGCGGGGACAGCGTCAGCGGACCGAAACTGAGCACGTGACCGTCATTAAACTCGCGTGTGTATTCGTCCAACAGTCTCGGATACACATTGCCCTACACATTAGCGATCAGGCCTTCGATGTCTGTCAGGGCCGTTGTGAAACGGAGCTTCTCCCCGCTGTCGAGCGCGAGCGTGATCGAAGCCCGTCGTCCCCAACTCAATCCGGAGAAACCGTAGCGCACCGCCGCCGTGCGCAGATAGCGAATGTGACCCCAACGAATGAGCTTACCCCGCCGACCCCGACGGACGGTCAGACCTCTCTCGTAGGTTGTGACGACCAGCGGCCCGAGCCGGATCCTGGCCAGGACTCCAACAAGACCGGCAGCGAGGGTGGCCACGCTGAGCAAGACGATAGGAAACGCAACGCGCCAGACGAGCGCAGGACCGTAGGTGGAGTAAGCGAAGAACCAACGCCAAGTGGCGAACGCCCACAGAGCGAGTGTGGCGAGCAGGCCGGTCAGGCCGAGGGCGGGATACGCCAGGCGGAGGAGTCGGCGAAGCCGGTGCTGGCCGGTCTGCAGGCCCAGCTCGGATGTCGGTGTCGCCTGAGGCTGGCCGGTCATCCCTCAGGCCCCGCTTCCACCCAGCGCCTGGTTAATGGCCAGGCTCAAGGCGAAACCCACAGCGCCGATGAGCGTGCCTGCCAGTGCTAACCTGCGCCGGGTCGTCGGGGAGAAGGCCACGCCCAGACCAAGCCCCATGGCGAGCTCGGACAGGCCCAGAGCTGTGTCGACCGCAAACACTGATCTCGCCTGGCGGGCGAGGGGGATTGCGGCAGCAGTGACAATCACGCTCCCGAGGGCCAGGATGAGGGCAGTCCACGCCAGGCGCGAGGTCTGATTAGGGACGACTTCGGGGATCAAAGGAGCTTCAGAATCGAGGCCGGTGAAGCCCTGGGTCCCGTACAGCATCCGGTAGAACATGAACTGATTCCAGGCGGTGATCAGCATGACCGCTTCGAGAACTGCGTAGCCCAGTATCTCGAGGGGGCTCGATCCAAGTGAGGCCGAGAGGGGATTGGGTCCGAGCGCGGCCTCGGCTCCCGGCACCAGGTGTATCAGCTCAAGTCCCCAGAAGATGCTGGCGAGAGCGAGGAAGGCAGGCTGGCGGCCGAAAATGAAGAGCAGCGCGCCGATGATCCATGGTGCCGCCCGGAGGATGTGCGCGGAACCGAGCGCGGTGTAAATCAGGACGGCCATCGCCAGGAACAGCCCCGCCCAGATCCACAAGTTGCGCCTCAATCGCGAGGCAGCCGCAACCAGGTTCGGATGATCGCGAGGCAGTGTCGAAGGCAATCGAACCCGCTCCCCGTGTCAGCCGGCCGGGACGAAATAGACGTCCGTCGGTTTGAGTTTGCTGTTGCGAAGAAAGCGGGGCTCAACAGACATCCCGATCCAGTCCAACGTTGCTTGATCGGGGTCTACCCCCAGGAGGCGTGTCAGGAAGAGCGTGTTGACGTCCTCGAATTCGATCAGCGCCAACACGAAGGGTGTCTCCGGTAGGAATTCCTCAGAGCCAAAATGACACACGGTGAAGGCATGGATTTTGGCCGGCCGGTCACTGATGTCAATCCAATCCGTTTCCTTGCCGCTGTACATGTCATGCCCGCGAGGCGTGGCATAAGTGTATCCACTGTCGGCGTCGTGCGTGGCAAGGAGTTTTCGATTGGTCGCTGCGGCGAACCACGGGCTGTCCTGTCCGTAAGAGTGCAGATAAGTGATCTGGTACTTCTGCTCGATCTGGATCGGGGCGAGCCTTTTCAAGAATGCCAGCGCATCGGGATCTGTATCTGTCGGAAACGGCACACCGTGGATGACGTACCCGCCCAGGCTCTCAGGTCGCTTGTCGGGGATCTTCGACATGGACTACTCCTCCCGTTCCAGAACGCTGATGGTCACGTAGGTTCCTGTACCTGCATGGGAATGGATCGCCCCGCGACGGGCATCTTGGACCTGCAGCGTCTTGTCGTCGAAGTGTTTCTCGATCGTGCCTTGGAGCTGCCAAATGGCGAACACGGCCTGCATGAGTCCGGTGGCGCCGACCGGATGTCCGCAGGCGATCAATCCGCCGGAAGGATTCACGGGACACTCGGGTTGGTCGCGCAACTTCATCCCGTAATCGACGCCGGGCATGAAGGCCTTGCCTGATTCGGCGAAGGGCCCTCCCTCACCGTAGCGACACAGGCCCATATCCTCGTACGTCTGGATCTCACTCGAGGTGTAGGCGTCATGAAGCTCGATGAAATCGAGTTGTTGTAGAGGATCCTGAATGCCGGCGTGTTTGTAGGCCATGTTCCCGGCCGTCCGGCCAGCGCGGAACGAATGCACGCCCGGGTACCTAGTGCCATGATCCCACAGGTTCTTGTAGTACTTGTGTGTATCGTCGGATGAACGCTCCTTCTCCGTCGCGTAGTCGCGCATGAAAGTGTCGTAATCCACATGAGGTCGGTCGGCCATCCGCATGGCGTCGGTGCCGCGGCCGATCCCCGTGATCCGTGCCAGCGGACGCCGGATGGAGGCCCCGGCGGCTTCTAGCCGGCGCAGACCGTCCTCCGAGGCCAGGATGACGGACGCCGCGCCATCCGACATCACACAGATATCGAGTCGGGTGAGAGGCCAGGCCACCATCGGGGATTCCCTCACGTCCTGGATGGTGTATCGATGACGTTTCTGCGCGTACGGGTTGTGATAGGCATTGATGTGATTCTTGACGGACACCGCCGCCATCTGCTCGACCGTTGTGCCGAATTCCTTCATGTGGCGAGTGACCATCATGGCGTAATAGCCGGAATAGAAACCTCCGACGGGGTAGTCCCACGAGACGTCGGAGGCGAGGGCGATAAACTCGTTCCCTTTCCACGTCTCGACGTGGCTCATCGTCTCAAAGCCGTAGGCGACGCAGACGTCCATGTGACCGGAGGCGATCGATTTCCAGGCTTCCTGGAAACACAGCCCGCCGGTGGCGCCGCCTCCTTCGACACGATGACTGGGCTTGGGGCACAATCCCAGGTAGTCCTGGGCCATGATTCCGGCCATCAGTTGTCTGGCGAAGTGATCCGAGAAATAAGCGGCGACGGAGCCGTCGACCAGAGAAGTGAAAGTGGGGAAGTCGATTCCCAAATCGTCGATGGCGTAGTCGTAGGATTCCTTGATCACTGCCTGGAATGTCTTATCGGGGCGCGCTTTTGCGAATTTGGAGACACCCCCTGATATCGCAAAGACAGGACGCATGCTCGGCCTCCTTGGAGAAACGTGCGGGGTAGGATGATTGTACCCCTGGGCGCGATCGCGCGAAAGAATACGCCAACGGCGAGGGTGCGTCCCATATCGAGGGTCGCGGCCTCGTTCTAGAGGGAAGATGTATGTTGGACGGCGGCTCTGCCGCCGTCCAACATACATCTTCCCGTATTCCTCATCCGGTTGGAACTCACCCCAGCGGTGACCCTCTGCAATTCCTCAATCCGGGTAAGATAAAAGCGTGGAATGCTCCATAATGAGGGCGGAGGCAGCGTCGGTAAGAACCCATACCCGTGCGAATGAATGGAGAAGGTCATGGTGAGGAAGTCTGACATTCGGTTTCATCCGGTGACGCCCGAACGGTGGGAAGATCTCGAGCGGCTTTTCGGGCCGCGTGGGGCGTGTAGCGGATGCTGGTGCATGTGGTATCGAATCAAGCGATCGGAATGGAGCGAGAATTCGAACGAAGGGAACCGAAAAGCGCTCAAGCGGATCGTTGACAGCGGTCGGGTGCCGGGCCTGCTGGCATACATCGGCGGAGAACCCGTTGGCTGGGTTTCGGTCGCCCCTCGAGAGGAATTCTCTTCGTTGGAGAGGTCGCATGTCTTGAAAAGGGTGGATGATCGGCCGGTATGGTCGATCGTGTGCTTCTTTGTCTCCAAGGCGCACCGCAGGCAGGGGCTCTCCCGGGCGCTCGTCAAGGCCGCTGTCGACCACGCCGCGGCTGAAGGAGCGACACTGGTGGAGGGCTACCCTGTGGAGCGCGCGCCGGGCTCGAAATTCTCCGCCGCCGATGCTTTCCCCGGCTCGGCCTCGACGTTCGAGCGAGAGGGTTTCCGCGAAGTCGCCCGGCGCTCTCCTCGGCGACCGATCATGCGCAGGCAGGTGCAGCGGCGAAGCAAGGCTTGATTTCAGCTTGGGCGGTCGTGTCGCCCGCATGCTGGTGAGACTCAGACACTGAGCGGCTGGGGGGTGCGGCCAAGGTGTACCCGTGCCTGACTGAAGGAGTCATCGTCGATGGCAGTCATCCTTGATCCAGAAGGCGAAGAGCTGCGGACGGTGCTCGAATTCCTGCAAGCGCCGACGCCGCCGCGCGTCCTCGAGATCGGCGCCGGGGATGGGCGGTTGACTTTCCGATACGCTGATCGAGTGGCCCATGTCATCGCGATCGACCCGGATGAGGACGACATCGCCCTGGCCAAGATGAGGCTCCCGAACGATCTACGTGGCCGAATAGATTTTCGAGCGATCGGTCTCGAAGCGTATACGCCTCCGGCGGGGCCTCTCGCCTTCAACGTAGTGCTGCTCTCCTGGAGCCTTTGATGAATCGAAGCCGAGGGCATGGTTCATGCCCTGGAGAAAATCCACGGTCTGCTCCAACCCGACGGTGCGCTGGTCGATATCCATCCATCCCCTGAACCGCCCTCGATTCAGGTTCGGATTGCCGGAAGAGTCCATGATGCAGGATGGTTGCGCGAGACGGACGACTACCTCGAGTACGAGCAGGCGGATCAGGCCCTGGCGCAAGTGATCGAGCGAGGGTGGTTCAAGCTTGAGCGCAAGACCCGCTTCCGTTTCACAACCCACGCGCCCTCGCTTGATGATCTCAGGCACCACCTCGAAAGCGAGTGGCAAGATGCGTTCATCGAAGATTCGACTGCGCGCCTGATTGAAGATCTGTTCCGCACTCGCGAGAGAGACAAAGAGATCCTGTTGCGCGAGTCAGTCCAGATCGCCCGCCTGCGGCCGCTGCCACGCAATTGAGGGGCTGGTGCGCTCGAGCCATCCAGTGGCGATTTTGAAGGATGGGACCGGCTGCGCCGGTCCCATCCTTAAAAATCGCCTCCTCATTCCCCTCCCCCGTCCTTCGACTGCTCCGGTCAGGACGACGGGGGAGGGGATAGAGGGGGTGGGGATCGCTGTCGCTTCACGTGCAAGCGCATCAGGGGATGAGCAGCCATCCTGTGTCACTGGCATCTACTGCAGGTGTTCTGGGGGAGGGTCGCTCAGGTCTCGGCAGGTTCTCGACGGCGCCCGGCAATTGCGGCCAGTCCGATGCTCAGGAAATACAGGATGATCATGGGCGCCATCACCAACGCCATGTTCACCGGGTCGACCGTGGGGGTTACGGCCGCCGCCAGGACGGCAATCCCCACCACGGCAAAGCGCCAGCCGTTCATCAGCGAACGGGCGTTGACGATACCGATGGCCGCCAGCGCGTAGACGATCAGGGGGAACTGAAACGCGACCCCGATCCAGAACATCAGCCCGGTCACGAAGCGTACATAGTTCATCGGGCGAACCCGGGTCGAAATCCCCATGAAGTTGAGCAAGAACGGAAGCGCCGCCGGGAGCATGACGAAATACGCGAAGGCCAGGCCGGCCAGAAAGAGGATGAAAGCCGCCGGAATGGCGGTGAGGATCAGCACCCGTTCGCGACGCCGAAGCCCGGGATTGATGAAGGCGAAGAACTCGAAGCAGATGTAGGGGAATGCCAGAGCAAACCCACTGAGCAGAGACACGCGCATGTAGGCCCCGATCGACTCGGTCACCTCGATCGCCTGCAGCTCCTGGATACCGCCGATTGGCTCGGTGAGCCAGGCCAGGATCTTGCCCGCCACGGCAAAGCTCAACGCCGTCGTGAGTGCCAGAACGGCCACGGAGCGAAACAAGTGGGCGCGCAAAGCCTCCAAATGCTCGACGAGAATGGATGGGCGCTCGATGGCTTTGGCGAAGACATCGACGGTCGACGTCTCCTCCGGCTCGTACGACAAGAACTGTTGCAGGCGACGGTAGGGCCATTTGATCAAACGGACGGGGGCCATCACGATCCGTCCGAGGGTGCGAAGAATGGATTTGAGCATCAGGCAGGCGGATCCGAGGTTGGTGTTTCTTCAGAGGCTTCAGCGGGTTCTTGGGAAGGGGGCGTGTCGTTGGACGGCGCGACCCAGGCCTGCATGCCGGATTGCTTCTCGGGGAAGCGAGGACCCCAGGAGGCATTCCCGGCCTCAGATGCGGTCTGGGCTTGAGATGCTTCGGATGAGGGACTGTCGGCTTGGATGGCCTTTTCCGCCTCCTGGCGTGTCTTCTCGAGCTCGTCCAGGGCGGCCTCGCGGGCCAGCCGATTCGGGAGCGTTCGTAGATTGCGCGAGGCCTGGTTGAGCGCCTTCCATTCCTCCGAGCGATACAACCTGTTCAGAAACTGGCCGGCGCTGCGAGCGAATCTGCCGATGTCACGCGGACCGATCACGATCACGGCGATCAGAATGATAAAGGCAAGCTCGAGCGGCCCGATCCCGAGGAACTCCATGCATTCAGCCTGCGGGCTGGAACTGACGGCGGATTTCTTGTTCGCGCTCGGCCAGGGTCCCGAGGACGCCGTTGATGAACCGCGGGGCACTGTCCGACCCGAAGCGCTTCGCCAGCTCCACGGCCTCGTTGATCGCGACCCTGACGGGCGTCTCACCGGAGACGGCGAACTCCCACAGCGCCAGCCGCAAGATGTTCCTGTCGACGACAGCCAGTTGGTCGACGGGCCATTCCGGGGCGCATTCGGCGATCAGTCGGTCCAGGATATGCCTTGATTGGACGGTTCCCTTGACAAGGCGCGTAAGAAACTCGGCGCCGTCCGATCCGAGTGTCTCGTTTGCCTGGATGTGACGGGCGATGACTTCGTCGGCCGGGTGGTCAACACAATCGACCTCGTACAGGACTTGGATGGCCAGGTTCCTTGCCCGGCGTCGCTCATGCTTCATTGAGGCATGTCCATCATTCTGTCGTTTCGCCGAAGTCGATGTCTTCGATATGTATGTCGATCCGCTTGACCTGCATCCCGACCATGTCTTCGACCGCTCGGGCGACTTCAGACTGCACCGTGCGGCTCACTTCGCGCGCGTTGGTCTCGTTTGCCAGGACGAGATACAGATCGACGGCGACCGAATCATCGTCGACTTCAATCCTGACGCCTTCGCTCGCCCCCTTGCGGAACAGGCGATCCACTCCCCCGGGCACCTCGGCCATCCGAACGACCCCCGGGACGCCTAGCGCGGTCAGGCGGGCGATGGTCAGCAATACACTTGGAGCGATCGTCGTCTTTCCTTTGGAGGGCGCGCCCACGTCTCGCTTGTCATCCATTTTACTTTCCTGTCTTCCCGGCCTGCCCTGTTCTTCGGTGTGCACAGCGGCCATTCGCGTGGCTCCTAGGCCATGGCCATCCCGCCGTCCACGCTCAAGATGTGTCCTGTGACGTATCCGGCCTGTTCGGAAGCGAGGAAAGCGACGGCCTTGGCGATGTCTTCTGCCTCGCCCTTGCGTCCGAGCGGGATCAAGTCAACCATGCCCTCTCGAATGTTCTCGGGCACAGTCTCCCAGATCTCGGTATCGATATAGCCGGCTGCCACCGCGTTGACGGTGATGTTCCGCGATGCGACCTCCCTCGCGAGAGCCTTGGTGAACCCGATCTGTCCGGCCTTGGAGGCCGAGTAATTCGTCTGTCCGGCGTTCCCAATGTGTCCGGATATGGAGGTGATGTTGATGATCCGGCCGTAGCGTCGCCGAAGCATGTGGCGGACAGCATGCTTGGAGCAATTGAACGTCGACTTAAGGTTGGTGCGAATAACGTCGTCCCAGTCCTTCTCGGACATGGTCATGATCAGTCCGTCGCGGGTGATACCAGCATTGTTCACGAGGATGTGTAAGTCGCCAAAACGCTCGATGGTCGACTTGACGAGTTTCTCCGCTTCGGCGAAGTCGCCGACATCGGCCTGGAAAGCGTGGGCCTCACCGCCAGCACCGGCGATGGCATCGACGACCTGTTCAGCTGCCTCGGATTGGGAGTGATAGTTCACGGCGACACGCGCGCCCAGGGAACCAAGTTCGAGAGCGATCGCGCGCCCGATGCCGCGCGAGGCACCTGTTACAAGAGCCACCTTCCCGTCGAATGCCATTGTCAAGCCTTTTCCTCGCGCCCTGATCCCGGGCTGAATCCCGTGTCAGCCCAGTGGCTGGCAGCGTGTCTCCTGGTCCCTCCGGGACCGCTCTCCCCGGACACGCAACCTCCCCAGCCGCGCTCAACGCTCACGTGTCGCCGACGCGGCATTATACCTGACGCCCGTCGACCGCGCGTCGGTTGCCCGTGACAGAAGTGCTTCAGGTCGACCGTGATACGCGGCCGGGTCGGCCTCGCCCATCACCAGCTCCGACATGACATCCGTCAAGACATCGTTGGCCGGGGTAGCGATGCCCAGGCGCGCTCCCCACGAAACGACCGCACCATTGAGCCAGCCGATTTCGGATCTACGACGCCCGATGTCGAAGTGCAGCGACGGAGGCTTGGCGCCACGCCCGGAGGCCACGTAGCGGGCGATCGCCGGCCGGACAAGGGTGTCGGGAAGAACCAGCAGAGGCTCGAACAACGCCACCGGCACCCCCGGGAGGTTGACCGGCGACAGTCCCTGCGCGCGCATGACCTGGAATGCCTCGCGCAGGCTCTTCAGCTCGAGTCGCGCGAGCGCAGTGTGGCGGTAGACAGCGGCCGGAGACCAGCCTGTTATGGCGCACGTCGCGTTGGCGACGATGTTCGTGATGAGCTTCGACCATTTCATTCGATCGGGGCTCGAGTACAGCCTGGGCTGCAGACCGGCGGCTTGCATATCGTCGGCGATGGCCCGGCTGAGCGGATGGCCTGCGCCCAGGCCGACGCCGCGTCGGCGCTCGACTCGAATCGTGCCTGGCTGGATCTTCTGGACGGCGGTCGTCACAGAGGCGGGGATGACATTCTCCGATCCTATGTGTGCGGCCAGGTAGGATTCCGTACCAATTCCGTTCAACAAGCCCACAATTGGCGGCATATGCGAAGCAAAGCGCGCCAGGTCTTCCGTCGC
Source organism: uncultured Anaerolineaceae bacterium (assembly GCA_964528155.1). Taxonomy (GTDB): domain Bacteria; phylum Chloroflexota; class Anaerolineae; order Anaerolineales; family E44-bin32. Next base: position 71,061 of record CAZGRL010000003.1, on the reverse strand, counting down.
CGTGGCAAGGTCGTAGGCCTTGGTTGTAAGCAAGATGACGTCTGGGGAGGGGAGGCCGAGGACGGGATCAAGCCGTTCAAAGAAATCGGGTCCGCCTATCAGACCCGATGTCCTGTCCCCGGTGAGTTGAAGGCCGCCGTCGATCACAGCTCGCCGGGTTGAACCTCTTCCGACGAAGACCACCGGATTCCCGGCCAGGGCCAGACAACCGCCGATGAAGCTTCCGACGGCGCCAGCTCCGTAGACGAGGTAGCGCAATTCAATCCCCCGTCGTGCCGTCAAGCAGCCGATCGAGGATCGCGTTGAGCTCCTCGTCGGAATAGAAGCGGATGACCAGGCTGCCGCCCTTGCCGCTCCTGCGCAGGATGACCCGTGTGCCAAGGGCCTGACGCAATTGGGCCTCGAGATCAGTCTCTTCGGGCGATTTCGACTTTGACTTGCGCGCCGGCCGTCGCTCACCGGCCAGGCGCCGGACCAGAGACTCCGTCTGGCGCACGTTGAGCTCCCGCGATTCGATCATCCCCAACGCGGCGGTCTGCGATTGTCCGGTGGGGAGGCCCAGCAGGGCGCGCGCGTGGCCTTCGCTGATCCTCCCGTCGGTGAGCGCCTGGCGGGCCGGCTCGCCCAACTTGAGCAGTCGGAGCGTGTTGCTCACGGTCGTCCGCGTCTTCCCGACCCTTGCGGCGGCGTCCTCGTGTGACAGGCTGAAATCCTCGATGAGTTGACGATAACCCTCGGCCGCCTCAAGTGGGTTAAGGTCGGTGCGTTGGAGGTTCTCGATAAGAGCAAGTTCGAGGCGTTCCTGGTCGCTGGCGCTCCGGACGATGACCGGCACGGCGCCCAGGCCGGCCATCTGAGCGGCCTGCAACCGTCGCTCACCGGCGATCAACCGATACTTGTTGCTGTCGGGTTCAGGCGTGACGATCAGCGGTTGGAGCACGCCGTGCTCACGGATCGAAGCCGCCAAGCCCTCGAGCTCCGCCGAATCGAAATCTCGCCGGGGCTGACGTGGATTCGGAAGGATGGCCTCAACGGCGATCTGTTCCACCCCGCCCAAATTGTCGGCGCGGGGTATCAGTGCATCCAGGCCCTTCCCAAGGCCTCGCCTGGTCGGCATCTCAGCCTCCCACTCCGGCAACGGCCATGGACACTTCGACGTGATCCCCTCGCATGAGCTCCTCTGCCAACTCCTTGTAGGCCATCGCTCCGGTCGAAGACGGATCATATTCGGAGATCGGTAAGCCATGGGATGGCGCTTCCGCCAGGCGCACGCTGCGCGGAATCACTGTGTCGAAAACCTCCCCTGGGAAGTGACTGCGCACCTCTCGCACGACGTCATGCGAGAGATTGGTGCGCGCGTCATGCATGGTCAAGAGCAGCCCACGGACCTTCAAAGAAGGAAACAAGCCCTTGCGCACTCGCTTCAACGTTTGCATCAATTGGGTCAATCCTTCCAAGGCCAGATACTCGCACTGGACCGGAATGATCACGCCGGTGGCGGCGGCGAGCAGCCCGTTGATTGTCAGCAGTCCCAGCGAGGGCGGGCAATCTATCAGGACGTAATCGAAGTGCTCTCGGACTGTCGCCAGTGCTCGCTTGAGGAGCGACTCTCGGGATTCGATATCTACCAGTTCGACTTGCGCGCCTGCCAGAGCGGGCGAGGAAGGCAGGAGCGAGAGCTTGAGGTTCGGGTTGTACAGCAAGATGTCGCCGGCGTCGGCGCGGCCGATCAGGGTGTCGTAGGTTCCAACATCCACTTGAGAGTGATCCACACCCAGGCAGGCCGTGGCATTCGCCTGCGGATCAAGATCCACCAGCAGAATGCGTTGGCCGGCCTGAGCCAGATACGCACCCAGATTGATGACGGTCGTCGTTTTTCCCACACCCCCCTTCTGGTTGACCATTGCGTAGATGCGTGTCATTCGACGGCCTGACTTTGGCTTTCGAGATTGGCGACCAGCTCGCCGATGGGGGCGACGCCCTCAACCGCGACGGAGGCCGAGGCGATCCTGTTGGCGAATCTGGCCGCCAGCCAGGGGTCGCCGGTGAGGCTGAGATGGATGAAGAATGCCGCGGCGAATACGTCGCCGGCCCCTGTTGGATCGACTTCGTTGGAGGCCGGCGCCGGGATGTGACGCACCTCACCCTCGCGGAAGACCGTGGCGCCTTTAGCCCCTTCCGTGATGGCCAGCAGACGACAATGACCGGCCATGGCTTCGGCCTCCCGCCGGTCGCCGACGAGATCTTCTAGGCTGACGACGACGGCGTCCGCCGAATGCAGCACATCTTTGATCGCCTCAAAGGACGAAGCATACACGATCCCCTCATGATCCCACTCTCGCAGCCAACCTTGGGCCGTGATACCCACGAACGAATTCGGGAACCGCCGGGCGAGGGAGGGGTCAACCTCGCCGGCAATGGGCGCAAGATGCACCAGTGGAGATCGCTGCCACGCCGCGGGGATGTCTTCAAAACCCAGTGGGTTTGCCAGGGAATTCAGCCTTTGCCGTCGCCTGCCGCTCTCGTAGCGGTTCTCGAAGCTGGTCGGACGCGGTGCCGGGGAATTGGCCAGGTCGATGTCGGACAACGGCTCCAGGTCGAGACCGGGAGCCGTTGAAGTGACGAGCCCCACTTGCCGCCCCATCGCTGCGGCCGTGACACCCGCGTAGGCCGCGGTCCCGCCCAAGCGCGAAGCGGCGCCCGCTCCATCCTGGGCGAGGTGGCCGATGATCAGGTAGTCGATCGCCCTGGGCACGGAGGGGTGGGGCATGAGGCGATTATAGCCCAGGCATAGGGACGGACCAATCAGGGCGTGTCTGGTGTCCGAGGGATGATCGTGACCTTGCGAGCTGAGCCTTCGCCGGTGCTCTCCGTATAGACGGAAGGATGATCTCGCAATTCGATATGAATGATGCGTCGTTCGTTGGCGGGCATCGGCTCCAGTGTCATGGTCCGGCCTCGCTCTTCAGCCTGTTGGGCCATCTTGCGCGCCAGTTGACGCAGCTGTTGTTCTCGTCGAGCCCGGTAGCCCTCGATGTCGATCACGACGGCTACCGGCCCGTCCAGCTCTTTGGAAACGATCAGGCGCGTGATGTATTGCAGGGCCGACAGGGTCTCACCCTTCCGTCCGATGAGTGTGCTCAAGTCGTCGCCGTGGATGTCGACATGCAGGGGGCGAATCTGATCGGGATCCGAGTTTTCGTCCCAGCGTGCCGTCGCTCTGGCGACAAAACCCATGCGGGTCAGCAACTCAGAAACCGTGTCGATGGCGACCTGGAGCGCCTGCGAGTCGTCCTCCGACACCTCCGCGGTTACTTCATGCTGTGGTTGCTGCATCTCGGTCGCCGAGCGCACACTCAGGCGCACCCGGGCCTGTCGAGCACCCAATCCGAGGACGCCTCTTCCGCCTTCGTCAAGAACTTCGACCTCCAACTCGCTCTCCGGACGTCCGAGCTCCGCGGCCCCACGGGCCACGGCTTCATCGACCGTAGGGGCGATCACCTCAAGGCTCGTTCTTATCGTGCCCATAATCTCACCTTCAACCCGCGCTCTCGACCTGCGTTCACGATTGTACCGTCATGAGGATGTCGGGCCGATCGTCCTGAGGACACAACGATGCCGAACGGCCTCGGCCGCCGTTCCATGAGGTGCCTATGTTGCGCGCCGCAGCGATACGAGATTACGCCAATCCACCTTCCCCATCGCCGCATACTGGACAACCGCCAACAAGTTCGACACGACGAAATACAAGGCCAGACCGGAGGCGTAGGTGTACGCGAAGTACCCGAGAAGGACGGGCATGTACCACGTCATCATCTGGGTCATCTGGCTGCCCTGGGAGTCAGGCGATGGAGGCGTCGTGAGCTTGGTCTGCAGGAACGTGCTGACGACAACCAGTATCGTGAGAATTGGAATGGGAAAAGTCAGATGCTCCGGCTGGCCGAGGTTCATCCACAAGAAACGGCTGTTCAGCGGAATGGTTGTGGCGGAAACGAATTCGTAGAGATGCCCGGCCAGCCTGAGGAGCTGGACCGGCGTAGCCGCCAGGGCCTGGATAATCGCCTGATAAAGCCCGAAGATGATCGGCAATTGGATCACCAGTGGCAGGCAGCCGCTGAGCGGATTGATCCCCATCTCCTGGTAGAGCTTCAGTTGCTGCTCCTGCAGTTTCTGCTTGTCATTCTTGAACTTCTTCTGAATGTCCTGCCACTTCTTGGAGTTTTGCAGCTCCTGCATCTTCTGCGTGCTTCTTTGCTGCTGCAAGGTGAGAGGCAATGTGATCAGGCGCACGAGAGCAGTGAATACGATGATCGCCAATCCGAAATTGCTGCCGAAAACGCCGTAGATACCCAGAAGGGCGTTGATCATCGGGTTGAGCACAAATGTGTCCCACATACCTCAAGTCCCCATCTATTGTGCCGGCTGGAAGCTCCAGCGGGTCGCGCCGGAGCCCGAGTCAAGGCACGTCACAAGCGAGTCTCCCCCCAGTGAAGCCACGAACAGACTGTCGCCGCCCAGGATCGGATCCGACAAGAGCTCGCCGCCGACCGGGATCTGCCATACGGGATCACCGCTGTCGGCGCTTCTCGCAAACACTGTACCCGACTCGGTGGGGAAGTAGGCGATGCCGTTTTCCAGCGCCGGGCTGGCCGTAATCGAGCCGTCCAACTGGATCCGCCAAACCTGAGTGCCGTCGGCCGCGTTCACAGCGTAGGCCGCTCCGTTCACGTCTCCGAAGAGCGCCAACCCCTGATCGATAGCCGGGGTTCCCCAAACCCAGCCATCTGTGGAGAACACCCAGGCCACATCTCCCGTGGCCGGATCGAGCGCCTGAAGGCCTTTGCCGAGCGTGCCGACGAGCAGCCGGCCGTCCGTGAGGACTGGCCCATCGGCGATGGCCGCCTCGAGATCGCGCCGCCATACTTCAGCCCCGGTGTCCCGGTTGAGCGCGTAGATGTGATGATCAAGCGAAGCGACGTACACACGGCTGTCATCGGCCAGCGGATCCGCCCAGAGTGCCTCAGACGCTGCAAACGACCAGGCAAGCGTCCCGTTCGACCGGTGAAGTGCGTACAGCGTCCCATCGGAACCGGGCACAAAGACCAGATCATCGCTGACGCTGGCCGCGCCGACAATGCGGTTGGTAGCTCCTTCGAATGTCCAGGCAATCGAGCCGTCAGAAGCGTTGAGGGAATAGACCTTGTTGTCGTAGCCTCCCACAATGACGTGTCCATCGTCCGTCGGTGTAGGGGAGGCAAAGAAAGTGAGTTTGCGATCGGCCTCGGCAGGAAAGTGCCAGCGCTCTGTGCCGCTCCCCTTGTCGATGGCGTGGACGGCCTGATTGAAAGAAACGTATACGTTCTGTTCGCCAACCGAGAGGCCTGGCCAACTGTTGGCCGCGCTGGCGGCGCCGGAGCAGCCGGTCAGGGCTATAGACAGGATGGCGATCGCCAGCACTATCGTAGGCCTCGACATCGCGTGTTTGGGTTCCTTCATGGAACTCCTACGGCACCGGGTCGTAGCCGCCGCGACTGAACGGCTGGCAACGCAGGAGCCGCCAGACCGCCAGAGCCCCTCCCTTGAGCACGCCGTACTTGGCGATCGCCTGATAGCCATAGTGGGAGCAGGTCGGCGTGAATCGACAGGTGTCGGCGGGCAGCGCCCGGGAAATCGTCAGTTGATAAAAGCGGATCAACCCTAATACCGGCAGGCGGGCCAGGTTTCCCCAGGTGACAGGGATCTCCCGCAGAGCCGGTTCACCAGGGTGAACCTCAATGGGTGTTGTCATTCAAACGTACCAGGCAGCCCGATAGCTGCATCAGATGGTCGACGGCCTCCGCCAGGGAAGGCCAGGGTGCGGCCAACAATCCTGGGCGGGCGATCAAAACGACGTCCCAGCCGGGGCGGGTCCGGGCCACGTGCGGACGGACCGCCTCTCTCAAGAGTCGCTTGGCGCGATTACGAACCACCGCGCCACCTACTCTGCGCCCGGCGGTGACGCCGAAGCGTGACAGATCCAGGCCGTTGGGGCAAGTCATCAGAATAACCAGCGGGTGGGCATAGGCCTTTCCCGTACGCCGCACCCGCTGAAAGTCTGCCGAAGCTGTAAGCCGGTACCGTCGGTCCATTCACCTGGTTGGCTCGGAGGGCGAGTGACTGGGAGCGCGTCTGCATACGCGCTCCGAGGTCATGACCACTTTATGCCTTCCAGTTGACCTTCTTGATATGGGCGTTCGAACGAACCGCAAGACGGTGGCGACCCTTCGACCGGCGCCGCTTGAGCACGGCGCGACCTGCCCGCGTCGCCATGCGTGAACGAAAGCCATGCACACGCACGCGGCGACGGATCTTGGGCTGATACGTTCTTTTCGGCATTCACTCGTCCCCGACGGCCATTCGGGCCGTTTGTTATCGACCAGACCGGAGGATTATACCTTATGCATTAGCCTCGGTCAACGTGAAATGAATTGAGGGTGCATTCCAACTTGGGGGGCAAGCCCCTCGCGAGGAATAAGGGAAAATGTGTCTTGGACGGCGGCACAGCCGCCGTCCAAGACACATTTTCCCTTTTTACAACGAGGACGCGCCCCCCGAAATCGAATGCACCCTCAATTGAGGGACGCTGACCATTCCTCCCGGGCTGCTATTCCCGCCGTGCGGGCCTGCAGGCTGGCAGGGCTCTCGACCGGCAAACAGGCATCCAGGTGACGGACAATCACATGTGACGATGACGAGGACAATAGCCCGTACTGCAGGATCAACCGCACATTGCCCGTGTCCAAACGCTGGTCTATACTCCGGGCATGGCCCGCGTGATCGTGATTGCCAACCAGAAAGGTGGTGTGGGCAAGACCACGACTGTCTCGAATCTGGGCGCGGCTTTGGCGGAGCGCGGCAAGCGGGTTTTGCTTGTGGACATCGATCCCCAGGCGGCACTGACCGCCGGCGTCGGCCTGGATCCCTACCGTCTGACCCCGACAACCTACACCCTCCTGGTACATGACGACAGTCGCTTGAGGGAGGTCGTCAAGCCGATCGGCGAGCGTCTGTGGCTTGCCCCGGCCAGCGTCGATCTCTCGGCGGCCGAGCACGCCATGATCAACCTTCCGGATCGGACACAAAGGCTGCGTCAGAGCCTGCAGCAAGGCCTTGGGCAGGTCGACTACGTCCTGATCGATACACCTCCCAGCCTTGGTCTGCTGACTGTGAATGGATTGTTGGCGGCCGAAGAACTCATCGTCCCGGTCGAGTGCCATTACCTGGCCCTGCGCGGCGTGAGGTCGATGCTCGAAACGATGTGGCTGGTGCACGACAAGCTCCATCCTCAGCTGCGGCTCTTGGGCTTGCTGGCTACCCTATATAAGGAAAGCTCACACCATTCGAATGAGGTGCTGGACGAACTTCGGGAGGTCTTCAAGAAGCGTGTATTCCAGACGGTGATCCCCGAAGACGAGTCGCTGGCCCGAGCTCCCGCGGCCCGGCAATCGGTCCTGGCCTATCAGTCCATCAGCGATGGAGCCGTGGCCTACCGCAACCTGGCCTACGAGGTCGAGGACATGGCCCCGGGCTGAGGTGTCTGGCACCTCGTGGTCCGTATGAAGGATGGGGCCGGCGAAGCCGGCCCCATCCTTCATACGGACCATCTCCTCTCCCTGGCCTGCGGCCTGGGCAGGCAGGATGACGGGGGTGGGAGAGTGTGGGGGCATCTCTCTGCCCCGGTACAACGTGTCCAGGGCTCGAGGTGCAAACCGTACGTCCTGATGATTCACTCGCAGGCTCGATGGCCGCCGGTCGTCGATGCTCGAGGGGGACGGACACTGCAAGAGACAAGCTGCCAGGGGAGAAGGGAGGGTCGACTCGCCAGGCGAGCGCGGACGGCCTGATGCTTCCTTGTTGGCCTCAGGATTCGAGCCTCTCGATGTGAGCGCCCAACTGACGCAGCTTCTCGTCCACGCGCTCGTAGCCGCGTTCGATCTGGCCGATGTTGCGGATCACGGAGGAGCCTTCCGCCCCGAGTGCGGCCAGGATGAGCGCCATGCCGGCGCGGATGTCCGGGCTGTCGAGGTGTTCCCCCAGGAGGCGGCTCGGCCCCTGAACCAGACAGCGGTGCGGATCGCACAGGACTATGCGGGCTCCCATGCTCACCAGCTTGTCGATGAAGAACATCCGGCTGGGGTACATCCAATCGTGGAAGAGGACCGTACCGCGCGACTGGGTGGCCAGGACGATGGCGATGCTCATCAAGTCGGTCGGGAATGCTGGCCAGGGCATTACGTGTATCTCGGGGACCGCACCACCAACATCGGGCACGACTTCCAGCGATTGTTCCGCCGGAACGACGACGTCCCCATTCTCGACATCCCAGGTGACGCCCAGCCGGCTGAAGACTAGGTGGATCATGTCCAGATGCTCCGGCGCGGCCCGGTGGATCCGGATCCGGCCGCCGGTCACGGCGGCAGCTCCGATGAAGCTGACCACTTCCAGGTAGTCGGGACCGATGGTGTACTCCCCGCCGTGTAGCCGATCTATCCCCTCGATCACCAATGTGTTCGACCCGATGTTGTCGATACGCGCCCCGAGGGTCGTCAGGAATAGACACAGATCCTGAACGTGTGGTTCGGATGTGGCATTGCGGATCACCGTCCGACCCTTGGCGGTGACCGCAGCCATAATGGCGTTTTCGGTGGCCGTGACGCTGGCTTCATCCAGCAAGATGTTCGTCCCCTGCATCCGGCCTGATGCGTGGATGTGGAACGCGCGATCGGCGTACTCCACGCCCGCGCCAAGGGCCCTGAGGGCCAAGAAATGGGTGTCTACTCTTCGCCGACCGATGACGTCACCCCCGGGTGGCGGCAGGTCGATCCCCCCGGCACGTCCGAGCATCGGTCCAGCGAGCAGGATCGAGGCCCGGATCTGACGGCAGAGCTCCGGGTCCACATCGGCCTTGCGGACCTCACTTGCCTGGACTCGCCACACGCCGTGTTCGAGCGGCTCGATCGTCACCCCGAGGCTTTCCAGAAGCTGGCGCATGATGTGGACATCGCCGATCTCCGGGATGTTGTGCAGGGTCACGGGCTCGTCCGTCAATAGACACGCGGTCAGCAGAGGCAAAGCTGCGTTCTTATTGCCCGAGGGTGTGAAATCACCTTGCAGCGGATAGCCGCCTTCAATGGCGAACGCCTTCATTCTCAACCTTCGTATGTGAGCTCTACTTGTGACCCGGTCTTCAACCCGAGTCTGTCGGAGGCGCTGCCTGTGTTGACGGCGACCTCGATCAGCCCCTCGCTGCCGATGTACGCCACCAATTCGCCTTCCGGTACATCGCCGAACGTGTTCCTCACGGCCAGACGAGTCCCGCCCTCAAGGTTTAGCCAAAGGTTCTCCGGCGGCAGCGCAGCCTCCTGAGCCACTGGAAGCCATGGGAGGAAAGCCAAGGAGTCGGTCCGTCGTTCGAACCTTCCCAGGCTTGTGACTAGATTGCCGAACCGATCGGCATGCAGGATTTCTCCTTCAAGCCTGAGGCCGGCCTTCATGGACAATCGCGGGAGAGGGAAGCGCACAAGATCACCGGCGGGCGGGCCGAGATCGTCCAGAGGAACTCCCCGTGCCAGGTGGGCGCTCGCGGGGGCGAACACATCCCGGCCGTGGAACGTGCTGCTGACGGGGTTGAGTCGGAAGGTGGGCGTGACCAACTCGACCGCCTTGCTGGCGGGGGCGCTCGTCAAGAGATACGTCAATATCCCATTGTCAGGCAACACGAACAGGCGCATCGACCATGCCACGGCGACTGCCCGCCGGCGGGTTCCGACGCCCGGATCCACGACGACCTCGAAGATCGTCCCGTCGGGGAAGAACGGCACAGCCTGCCAGAGCTTGAAAGCCGCCTGACGGACATCACCCGGAGGGATCTCGTGCGTTAGATCGATGACACGGGCTTGAGGTGCGATTGAGGCGATGACACCTTTCATCACCCCGACGTAGGTATCTTTCGTCCCGAAGTCGGTCAGCACCGCAATCAGTGAGGGTGTCACGCTTGCTCCTGAGAGGTCGCATTTTAGTCGAGGCGGACGGGTCGGTCAAACGGGGATTTGACGAGGGTGCATTCCGGATTGCTCGATCCCTCAAAGGGAGGCGAGCACGCTTCGACCGTGCCTTGCGGAGATCACCCGGAGCTCTGTCGCCGGCGGGGTTGGGGCGCATCCGTGAATGAAGTCAAGGGACAAGTCAAGAACGCACGATATCGGCAATGATCGGGCCTGCGTCAGGTCGGATCGTGTCTGAGACGTTGGGAATCGCGCGCGCGTCGTCAAGTGTGAACGATGCACATGCTTATTCTTTCAAGTCCCAAAAGGTCCCCTATGGTAGAATCAAGTCTCGTGAACGCTCCAGTTCTTCGGCCTTCCGCAAAACCGATTGGCGTTGTCGCTGCGTTTGTCACCGGCTTCGAGCAAATCGCCGAGCAGCCGATCCTCGTCCTTCCGCCATTGCTTCTCGATCTGTTCCTATGGTTGGGGCCAAGGCTGTCTTTGAGTGGGCTTTTCCGACAGGCGGCGGCCACAACCGCGGCGCTTTCCGCCGCGGATCCGACCCTTCAACAGCAGGCGGTTCCGCTGACGGACAGTCTGGAGCTCCTGGCGGATCGGTTCAACCTGTTCTCGGCATTGAATAGTATTCCTGTGGGTATTCCAAGCCTTATGGCTGGGCGCCTCCCGCTTGCGAACGCGCTGGGGAACGTCACTCGTCTGGAAGTACAGGACCCCTTTGCCGTCCTGGGCGTGTGGCTAGTGCTGACGATCCTCGGCCTGGGGTTGGGCGCCCTGTACCACGTAGGGCTCGCCAGGCGGGTGGCCCCAATGGGGAATCTGGCGCAACCCTGGAGGGCATGGCTGGGCTTCGTTTTGCTGGCCGTCGTCGTGTACATCGGGGGCTTTCTCTGGGCGATGGCGACTTTCCTCGCCGCGGCCATTGTGGGGGTGATCCTGCCGCTCTTCAGCGCCGGGGTGGTTCTCATCGGCCTGAGCCTGCTCTTCTGGGTAGGGACATATCTGGCCTTCACGCCTCACGGGATCATCCGCTACCGCCTGGGAGTGATCCAGGCTATGCTAGAGAGTGCCATGGTCGTCCGCTGGAACACGCTCAGTGCGCTCGGCTTCATCGGAGCGGCAATCGCTGCGTCCTGGTTGACCAACCTGGTATGGAATCTGCCGAAGTCGGAGTCCTGGTTCAGCATTCTCGGACTTCTGGGTCACGCCTTCGTCAGCGCCATGATCATCGTGGGGAGCTACGCCTTCTATCAGGCCAGGCACGAGTGGCTGACGGCAGTGCGCAGCGCGCTGGCGATGCAATCGGCTGAGGCGACGCAAGGCAAAGACGGAACGGGTTGAATCGAACTGCGCGAGGAGGTTTCGTGGCGAAACGGGCAACCAAGAAGGTCAGCAGCTATGCCGCCAAAGACATCCAGGTCTTGGAAGGGCTGGAGGCGGTTCGCCGCCGGCCCGGGATGTATGTTGGTGGAACGGATGTCAAGGCGCTTCATCACCTGGTCTATGAGGTTGTCGACAACTCGATTGATGAAGCCCTGGCAGGGGCGTGTAGCAAGATCGATGTGACGATTCACCCCGACAGCAGCGTGACGGTCGAGGATGACGGTCGAGGCATTCCGGTCGACATCCATCCTGAGAAGAAGAAGCCCGCGCTGGAGATCGTCATGACCGTCCTACACGCCGGCGGAAAATTCGGTGGGGAAGGCTACAAGGTATCCGGCGGTCTGCACGGCGTCGGGGTGTCCGCCGTGAACGCCCTCTCGGAGTGGTGCGAAGTCGAAGTCAAGCGCGACGGGAAGGTCCACTTCCAAAGGTACGAGCGGGGTGCCCCCGTCGAGCCGGTCAAAGTGATTGGTAAGCTCCCCAAAGACGAAACCGGGAACAAGACCCGTTTCAAGTTCGACAAAGAGATCTTCAAAGGGGACATCGACTACCGCTTTGAGACACTGGTGCAGCGGTTCAGGGAAATGGCGTTCGTCACGCGTGGCGTCACGATCGACTTTCGCGACGAACGCGATCTCCGTCGAATGACGTTCTACTTCGAAGGCGGCCTGACGTCTTTCGTGCGCTATCTGAATCGGAACCGCGAAGTGCTCCACCCGGTCGTTCACGTCGATCGTGAGGTCGAGGGAGTGGGCATTGAGGTCGCGCTCCAGTACACCGACGCCTACGCCGAATCGGTCTACTCATTTGCCAACACAATCAATACGGTGGACGGCGGCACGCACCTGACCGGGATGCGTGCGGCGATTACGCGGACGATCAATGACTACGCTCGCAAGAACGGATTGCTGAAGGAATCAGATCCCAACTTCTCAGGCGACGACACTCGCGAAGGTCTGACCGGTATCGTGTCGATCAAACACCGAGACCCGCAGTTTGAAAGTCAGACCAAGGTCAAGCTGATGAATGCCGAAGTCCAGACTCAGGTTCAGTCGGTCTTGGGCGAGGCCTTCAGCGAGTTCCTCGAGCAGAATCCGCGGGCCGGGAAGGCGATCGTCCAGAAGTGTCTGACATCGGCTCGCGCCCGGGATGCGGCGCGCAAGGCGCGCGATCTTGTCATCCGAAAGAGCGCGCTCGAGAGTCTGACCCTGCCGGGCAAGCTGGCGGATTGTTCCGAACGCGATCCGAACAAGTGCGAGCTGTATATCGTCGAGGGCGATTCCGCAGGCGGATCGGCCAAGCAGGGCCGTGACCGCCACTTTCAAGCGATCCTGCCCCTGCGAGGCAAGATCCTCAACACGGAGCGCGCCCGCCTGGACAAGATCCTTTCGAACAACGAAGTGAAAGCCCTGATCTCAGCGTTGGGCACAGGCATCGGGGAGGGCTTCGATCTCTCCGGCTTGCGCTATGGGCGTGTGATTATCATGACCGATGCCGATGTCGACGGCAGTCATATCCGCACGCTGCTCCTGACCTTCTTCTTCCGCTACATGCCGGAGTTGATCGACGAAGGACATCTGTTCATCGCCCAACCTCCCCTGTACCGTGTCGGGCACAAGAACAAGGTCGTGTATGCCTACACTGAAGCCGAGCGCGAGCGATTGATGAAAGAAATCACGGGCGGGAGCGACGGTGCAAGCCTTCAACGCTACAAAGGTCTGGGTGAGATGAACCCGTCCCAATTGTGGGAGACCACCATGGATCCGGCCCGGCGGACTTTGCTGCAAGTCACAATTGAGGACGCGGCCGAGGCCGATCGAACATTCGACATGCTCATGGGTTCGGCTGTCCCGCCCCGGAGACGGTTCATCCAGACCCACGCACACGAGGTGCGCAACCTGGATGTCTAGCGCTCGGCTAGAATGTACCTGGCCAGTCGGCGGCGATGCGCGATCGATCGCCTGCATGTGATGTTTGTGCTCTGCATGCCAGGACGAACGGAACTCAAGCCATGATGTTGAGCGCGCTGGACTGAGCCGCGCGCTCAAAATGACGGAGGAAAGCATGCCTTTGCGACTTGGCACGCCGGAACTGATCCTTGTCCTCGTGATCGTTGTCCTCCTGTTCGGCGTTGGCCGTGTCAGCAAGATCGCCGGCGAACTCGGCAAGGGGATTCGATCATTTCGTGACGGCCTCAAGGGAGAGGAAGAAACCCCGGAAGGGGCCCCCGAAGAGAAGCAGGAGTGATCGGCGACTTGGGCTCGGATGCACCGTCTGAGCCCTCGCCTGCTCAGGGGATCGCATGGCCGATCTGAGCTTGCTTTTCGACAGGGTCTCACGGATGCACCAGCACCTGTGCCCCCGCCAGGTGCTGGGAGTGCGTATGGGGGTCCGGGCCGGCCTGGAATTGGGGTTCGAACTGCCCCAGACCGATAAGCACCTGATTGCATTCGTTGAGACCGAAGGCTGCACGGCAGATGGGATCGGTGTAGCCACGGGCTGTTGGGTGGGGCGCAGAACGATGTTCATCGTCGACTACGGCAAAGTGGCCGCCACCTTTGTCGACAGCCGATCCGGTAGGGCGATTCGGACCGTGCCGCACCCGGCCGCTCGCTCACGAACGGTCGAGTACGCGCCGGAGATAATGGATCCGTGGGAGCGTCAACTGGCTGCCTACCAGGTGATGCCGGATGACGAGCTGCTGACGGTGGAACCCGTCAGGCTCACCCTGGATTTGGCCGCCTTGATCAGCGACCCTGGCAAACGCTCGACCTGCGACGCATGTGTGGAAGAGATCAACAATGGAAGAGAAGTTGCGGTCGACGGGCGTGTTCTGTGTCGCGCTTGCGCCGGTGAGGCCTACTTCGTCTCGCTCGAGGTACCCCATCCGACTGCTCGTTTCGAAACCGGCCACGCAAGCCGTAAGCCTCTAGCCGCCACGCGCCGACGCTAGTCGGTTGCCCCCCGCCGTCGCAGCGGGGGGAGACAATCCACCCGTCACATGCCAATCGCTCTCAGGACAGGAATCTGAGTCACTCACCGGCCAGGCAGAGGGGAGGACGGCCGGACCATACGCCAATCACTCAGGACATCGTACAATCCCTTCGGGATCCGGGCGCTCGAGCTCCAAGTTGCCGGATTGGGAGCTCGGCCTGCATGAATGGGGGATGGTTGTGATGCGAGAGCTTATTGCGGCCTTTCAGAGAAGATCAAGCGCAACCCGGAATAACATGAGATCCGATCCAAAGCGTATTCCGATCAGCCGAACGGGCGCAAGGTGGCTAAAGCCAGCCGGTTTTGCTAAAATGACCTCGGTCCGGCGCGCGCATTCTTGTTTGTTCTGAGCATCCATGCCTCTTCAGCCTGGTGCAGTCCTCCGCCATCGGTATCGAATTAAAGACGTCCTCGGTCAGGGCGGCATGGGCGCCGTGTACCGAGGTTACGATATCAACCTGGGCGTGGCCGTTGCTGTAAAGGAGAATTTATTTACGACGGAGGAGTACGCCCGTCAGTTCCGTCGAGAGGCGACCATCCTCGCCAGCCTGCGACATCCCAATCTGCCCCGAGTTACAGACCATTTTGTCATTGAAGGCGAGGGGCAGTACCTTGTTATGGACTACATCGGCGGAGAGGACCTGCGTCAACGGCTTGAGCGCGCAGGTCCGGTGACGGAAGCCGAGTCAATGGGGTGGTTCCTCGAGATCTGTGACGCCCTCTCCTATCTTCACTCTCGAACGCCTCCCATCCTTCATCGCGACATCAAGCCGGGGAACATCAAGATCACCCAGGACAGCCGAGCGATCCTGGTGGACTTCGGATTGGCCAAGGTGGTCGACGATCGCGGGAACACGACAACCGGCGCCAAGGCGATGACCCCGGGGTTCTCCCCGCCTGAGCAATATGGGACCGGGAGGACCGATGCCCGGACGGATGTCTACGGCCTGGGGGCGACGATCTACGCCGCGTTGGCGGCAGCAATCCCCGAAGACGCTCTGGAGCGCGCCATGGGCCGGGAGGAACTGACTCCTTTGCGCAAAAGGAACCCGCGGGTTTCCGGCTCGGTGTCTCGGGCGGTTGAGAAGGCACTGGCGGTCGTCCCTGACGAGCGCTACCAGTCGATCAACGAATTCGCCATGGCCCTGAGCTCCGCGTCCGGGGCGAGCCGGCCGACTGTGGTCAGGGGCTACCCGGCGATGGAGCCCACCCGGGTCTCCCCCAGACGCGTGACTACGCCCCTCGAGCCTGGCTCCCGCATCCCTGAAGCCTCCCGCCGGCGCAGGTTCAGGTTCGCCCTGGGGGCGATCGGGGTTGTGATCGTTGTGGCCGGGCTCGCCTTCGGCGGACCGAAGCTGGCAGAGGGATGGGCGTCTGTGTTCGGAGGAGGGCCGAGCCTGCCTACCTCGACGAGCCTTGCAGCCTCAAGCGAGACGCCCAGCCCAACAGAGTCGGCGACCCCAGGCGGCATCGTCTTCTTCCCGACCGACGAGCCTACCTCGGTCGAAAACGGCACTTCAGAGCCCCCGGTCATCGAAGGTACCGGAACGCCGGGGAGCCCCACCAGCGCTCCGACACCGATCGGCGGCGGCGCGGCCCAGATAGCATTCGCCTCGGACAGGATCGACGGCGTCCCCCAGATCTTCTTGATCAACATCGATGGCACGGATCTGGTTCAGCTCACGAATGCCGATGAAGGGGCGTGCCAGCCCGATTGGTCCCCGGACGGCATGTGGCTGATCTTCACTTCTCCGTGCCTCAAGAACCAGGATGAGTATCCAGGCTCGAGTCTGTGGCTAATGAAAGTCGACGGTTCGAGTCTTACTCCTTTGCCGACCGCGCCTGGAGGTGATTTCGATCCGTCGTGGGCGCCGGATGGTGAGGGCGTCGCCTTCACTTCGTTGCGAGACGGCCCGGCGCAGATCTACGTGATGAAACTGGATGGCTCGGGCTTGAAGAATCTCACCGACGATCTGGCCCATGATCGCCAGCCGGTGTGGTCTCCGACCGGCTCGCAACTCCTCTTTGTCTCACGGCGACTGTCGGTCTATGAACTGTGGACGATACCGAGCACTGGCGGCGAGGAACGGCGCTTCTCTCGGACAGTTGCCCGGGACAATACCCACCCTGACTGGTCTAAAGATGGACAGGTTCTGATCTACGAACAGCAGATCGGTGGTATCCCGCGCGTCGTCGCCAGCCGGTTTGAGGACAGGGGCACAACCGAGTTCCGGATCTGCGTCCAGGGGAGGCTGGCAGGCCAGCCGATGGCCGAGCCGCGGCTCTCCCCGGATAGTCGCTGGCTGACCTTTGAGACCTGGCCCACCGGGATCAGGCACGACATCGCCATCCTGACTTCCTCCTGCACAAACTACAAAGAACTGACCTCCGACCCTGCCGACGATTTCGATCCGGTATGGCGACCGCGCTAGTCATACATGCCTCGACTTTGACACGCTTCAATCACCGGCCGGCTCTTCTGGACCACAATCAAGATCGAGTAAGTCTACTGAACTTTCGGGGCTATCTTCAGGGCGAATGAGGACTTGTGTCAGCCTGCCAGCGGATCTACGTCCTTGTTGGTGTGATGCATCCCGAACGATAATTCGAATCAGCCCGAAATCCGCCGCCTGACGAAGTGGCTGGATTGTCGTGGCGCGTGTATCCAACATGTGCACGGGAGAGGAACATGACAGCGAAGATCATTGATGGGAAAGCAATCGCGGCGGAGCTGCGCTCCGAGATCGCGGCCGGCGTCGAGGCTCTCCGGGCCGACGGTGGCCCACGCCCGGGTCTGGCCACCGTTCTTGTCGGCGACAACCCGGCATCTCACACGTACGTACGCGCTAAGCGGAAGGCTTGCGCCGAGGTTGGGATCGAGTCATTCGGGCATGAACTGCCCGCCGACGCCTCCCAGGCGGAGGTCGAGAAACTCGTGTCTGACCTGAACGCCGACCCGGCGGTGCACGGTATCCTCGTCCAGCTTCCGCTGCCGGCTGGTCTTGACGAAGAGACGATCCTCAAGGCGATCAGCATCGAGAAAGACGTCGATGGCTTCCATCCTCTGAATATCGGCCGCCTGGCGCAGAAGGGGCGTGAGCCTTTGTTCGTCCCGTGCACGCCGGCAGGATGCCTGGTGCTGTTGCGAAAGGCTGGGGCCAAACTCGAAGGAGCGAATGCGGTCGTCGTGGGGCGATCTAACATCGTCGGGATGCCGGCGGCCCTACTCCTGGTCAAGGAAAACGCCACGGTCACGATCTGCCACTCGAAAACCGCTGATCTACCGTCCGTTTGTCGCGGGGCGGATATCTTGATCGCTGCCATTGGGCGGGCGAGGATGATCAAAGGGGACTGGATCAAGCCGGGGGCGTATGTTATCGATGTAGGGACGAACCGGGTCGACGATCCGACCGCCAAGAAGGGCTATCGCCAGGTTGGAGACGTCGACTTTGACGAAGCGCTGGAGGTCGCCGGCGCGATTTCCCCCTCGCCGGGAGGGGTGGGGCCAATGACCATCACCCTTCTGCTCCAGAATACTCTGCGGGCCGCCTCACGCAAGCGGCCCTAGCCCGATCTACTGGCTCGAACAATCTGATCACCCGCTCCTCCCTTCGGCGGCTGCCTGCCAGGCCGAGCGGGTGATCGCCGTCTCTATTTGGGATGTTGTGGCCGCAGCCGGAAGTCTGTCGCACTTTCCTGCGAAGATAGGTGGACACGGGTTTTGGGCGGCGGATCCGCCCGACAAACCCAAGTCCACCAGATCTGCCCCAGGGCGAGCAACATTCCGTTGGATACGCTTGGATGTTGTCTGACAATTGACGCTTGCCGGTCGGAGTGTTACACTCGGCCCAGCATCCCCTGGAAGGTGGCATGTCGACGCTCCTGGTACGTCACGCCGAATGCCTGGTCACGATGGACGCCGGCCGCAGGGAGATCCGTGATGGCGGGCTCTTCGTCCGGGATGGCTGGATTGACCAGGTCGGCCCCACGAACGAACTCCCCGAGACCGCTGACGAAGTCCTCGATCTTTCTCGCCATCTGCTCCTCCCCGGCTTGATCAACACTCACCATCACCTCTATCAGACCCTGACACGGGTGATTCCGCAGGCTCAAGACGCCGACCTGTTCCGTTGGCTCAAGACCCTGTACCCGATCTGGGCCAGGATGCGGGCAGATGACGTCCGCGTTTCGACGCAGCTTGGGCTGGCCGAGCTGGCGCTCTCGGGCTGTACGACCGCATCCGACCATCTCTACATCTTCCCGAACGATTGCCGGTTGGATGACGAGATCCAGGCTGCGGGTGAGGTTGGCCTGCGCCTGCATGCTTCACGCGGCTCGATGAGCCTGGGTGAGAGCCAGGGAGGCCTACCGCCCGACCGTGTCGTCGAATCCGAAGATGAGATCTTGAAAGACTGCCGCCGGGTGATCGAGGCATTCCATGATCCAAAGCCGGGCGCCATGGTCCAGGTGGTCATCGCACCATGCTCGCCATTTTCGGTCACGCCGGAGCTGATGCGCGAGGCGGCCTCGCTTGCCCGCGCATACAACGTGCGTCTGCACACACATCTGGCCGAGACTCTGGATGAGGAATCGTTCTGCCTGGAGAAATTCGGTCTGCGGCCCCTCGCTTTCGTCGAGAGTCTGGATTGGGCCGGCGACGATGTCTGGTTCGCCCACGCCGTTCACATTCTGCCCGATGAAGTCGCGCGGATGGCGGCGGCTCGGACCGGGGTCGCACATTGCCCTTCGTCGAACATGCGTCTGGCGTCCGGGATTGCCCCTGTGCGACGCTATCTGAAAGCGGGCGTGGACATCGGTCTGGGAGTCGATGGATCGGCCAGCAATGACAGCTCGCATTTGCTGGCCGAGGCGCGGCAAGCAATGCTGCTGTCGAGGGTGGCTGTCCCGGTTGCACCTGAGGTCCATGGAGCCGGGGATCTTCTCAGCGCTCGCGAGGTCCTTGAAATCGCTACTCTTGGTGGCGCCGCGGTTCTGGGGCGGACCGATCTGGGCTCACTCGAAGCGGGGAAGTGCGCCGACTTCGTCGCCATCGACCTCGATCGGATCGGTTTCGCGGGTGCCCGGCATGACCCGGTCGCGGCTGCCGTTTTCTGCAACCCGGGCGACGTCGACTTCAATTTTGTGCATGGAAATGCGGTCGTGAGACAGGGTCGCTTGGTGAGCCTTGACCACGATGCATTGGTCGAAGCGCACAACAGGGCAGCGATGCGGTTGGTGAACGGCTGAGATGAAGGCCCGGGAGAAGCAAGGGCTGAGGTGACCATGGACGTGAAATCTCGACAGGGGTTGAGGCGCCGATTGATCGATGTCGCCATGGGCCGTCAATCGGCCAATCTGGTCATTCGCGATGGTCGTTGGGTGTGTGTGCAGTCGGGCGAGATCATTGAGCACACGGACGTCGCCGTGAGCGCAGGGCGGATCGCCTACGTCGGAGAAGACGCGAGTCACACGATTGGTGAGGGAACACAAGTCATCGAAGCCGGCGGCCGCTATCTGGTCCCGGGACTGCTCGACGGACATATGCACGTCGAGTCGGGTATGGTCACTGTGACCGAGTTCGTCCGCGCTGTCCTGCCCCACGGGACGACTGGGATGTTCATCGACCCTCACGAGATCGCCAACGTCTTCGGCTTGAGGGGCGTGCGATTGATGCACGACGAGGCCGTGCTCCAACCGATCCACGTGTGGGTCGAGGTGCCATCGTGTGTGCCCTCGAGCCCGGGCCTCGAGACACCCGGAGCGGTGCTCGGTCCGGCTGAAATCGCCGAAGCGCTGGCCTGGCCCGGTGTGATCGGGCTGGGAGAGATGATGAACTTCCACGGGGTGGTTCAGGACGACGACCAGGTTCTGGCCGAAATGGCAGCGACCGAAGCGGCCGGCAAAGTCATTGGTGGGCACTATCCATCGCCGGATCTCGGGCTCGAGTTCCACGCATACGCCGCCGGAGGGGCTGCCGACGACCACGAAGGCACGCGTGTGCAGGATGCCGTGGCGCGCGTCCGACAGGGTATGAAGGCGATGCTGCGTCTTGGATCGGCCTGGTACGACGTGGCCGCCCAAGCCCCGGCGATCACGAAACTCGGTCTCGATTCGCGGCATTTCATGCTGGTCACTGACGACAGCCACTCGGGGACGCTGGTGCACGACGGTCACATGGACCGTGTGGTTCGGCATGCCATCAAGCAAGGGATCACGCCGATGACGGCCATACAGATGGCGACGCTGAACACCGCAGAGCACTTCGGGGTCGCCGACGAGGTCGGACAGATCGCGCCCGGGCGTTGGGCCGACATTCTCCTGGTGAGCGACTTGGCGAACCTCCGAGCGGAGCAAGTCATCGCTCGCGGCGTGCTCGCCGCCGAGGCCGGCCGCCTGAAAATCGAGTTGCCTGACTTCGAGTTCCCAGCGGACGTCAAGGATTCGGTGCACCTCAAGCGGCCCCTGGAGCCGTCCGACTTCGTGATCCACGCTTCCGATTCGGATGCCGTACGAGCGAATGTGATCGGAATCATTGAGAACCAGGCCCCGACGCGGCACATCCAGATGGATCTCAAACCGAACTGCGGCGAGCTCAAAGCGGACACAAGCCGAGATCTGGCGAAGGTGGCTCTTGTCGAGAGGCACCGAGGCAATGGGACGATCCAATTGGGCTTTGTCCAGGGTTTTGGCCTGAAGGTTCCGTGTGCCGCCGGCTCGACCGTCGCGCACGACTCACATCACATGCTCGTGGTCGGGACGGACGAAGCCTCAATGGCCATGGCGGCCAATGAATTGGCCAGAGTCGGTGGCGGGCAGATCGTGGTGCGCGAAGGGAGGGTTGAGGCCCTGCTCGAGCTTCCGATCGCCGGATTGATGTCGGACGAGCGAGCGGATGTCGTCGCCGACAAGGCTGAGGGCATCCTGGCGGGCCTGCGAGATTGCGGCTGCGAGTTGAACAACGCCAACATGCAACTCAGTCTGCTGGCTTTGGTGGTGATCCCGGAGTTGCGCATCTCGGACAAGGGCCTGGTGGACGTCACACAGCATTCGATCGTGCCTCTCGAAGAAAGCCTGGGATGAGCAGAAGGAATTCGGCATGAGGCAGACGCGACGGGAGCGATCTGAAAAGGGTAGCCCGTTGTACCAGCGCACGGCTGAGGCCCTGGAGAACATCCTGGCTCATACTTCACCGGGCACGTTCCTGCCATCGGAGCCAGCATTATCGCGTGAGCTCGGCGTCTCGCGCGCCACGCTGCGCGAGGCGATGCGTGCCTTCGAGGAGCGCGGCGTGATCATTCGCCGCCAGGGTGTGGGGACGGTTGTGGCCCGGCCACTGCCGATCATCGATGCCGGGCTCGAAGTGCTGGAGAGCATCGAGACGCTGGCCGGGCGTATTGGTCTCGAGGTCGAAATGGGAGACCTGACCATCAATCGCCGAGCATCCGACCCGGAGGAACAACAGCTGTTCGGAGGGTCTCCGGGGGCAATCGTTCTCGATGTCTCCCGGGTCATCGAAGCCGATAGCCGGCCCGTCGCCTACCTGGTAGACGTCGTCCCTGACGGTGTCGTCTCGGAAAGTGCTCTGGAGGAAGGCTTCCGCGGCTCAGTGCTCGATCTACTGCTGAAGCAAGGGACACCGGCCCTCGGACTCTCAAGGTCCGAGATCACGGCTGTGCCGGCGTCGGCCGACGTGGGTCGTAAGCTGAAGGTTCAACGCGGTGATGTGTTGTTGCGCTTTGAGGCTTTCTTGTACGCCGAGGACGGCGGTGTGATCGATCACTCGCACAGCTTCTTCCTGCCGGGCACGTTTCGTTTCCATGTCGTTCGACGAGTGGGCCGTCGCAGTTGATCCGACGCGCGTGGCGGCGCGATCAGGCCGGGCGATCATCCGGCGCTGGAACAGAAACACACTCCATATCCCATGAAGGAGAAAGAGAAAGATGAGAAGTTTCGCAGGGCGTGACATCTTGTCGCTCAAAGGATTCGAACGAGAGGAGTTCTTCAGGGTTTTCCAGGTGGCGGATGAGCTCGCTCCGTTCGCGCGCGACCGTCGCAATACGGACATGTTGACCAGCAAAACGCTGGTGACGGCTTTCTACCAGCCATCTACCCGGACGCGCCTGGCGACCGAGGCGGCAATGCATCGGCTGGGCGGCCATGTGACGGGTTTCTCGGATGCCAAAATGACCCGGGCCGGCGACTTCTACCAGGAGTCGATCAAGGACACCGTGCACATGCTGGAGTACTACGGCGACGTCATCGCCATGCGTCACTTCCAGCAGGGGGCACCGGCTGAGGCGGCGCGCTGGTCGAGCGTGCCGGTGATCAACTGCGGCGACGGATGGGGCGAGCATCCGACCCAGGTCTTGACGGATATGTACACCATCCTCAAGGAGAAGGGTCGCCTGGACGGTTTGACCTTCCTGCTCATCGGCGACATGCGCATGCGGACGATGCATTCGATCAGCTACGCCATGTCGCAGTTCGACATCCAGGCCAGGTATGTTTCTCCGCCCGAGATGTCCCTGACGGACGAGTTTAAGAAGGAACTGGATGATCTCAACCTGCGCTACCGCGAGATCGAACACGTCGATCAGGCCATCGCCGAGGCCGACGTTCTGTACATGGAGCCTGTCGTTCAGCCGGACTACACCAAGTCGCGCGATGAGCGCAAGGGCGATGTGGGCATGACGCCGGCAAACTATCAGGTCACCAAGGCCCTGATGCGCAAAGCCAAGCCCGACTCGCTCATCCTTCACTCGCTGCCCAGGATGGACGAGTTGCTGGAGGAGGTCGATTACACCCGCCATGCGCGCTACTGGGCCGAGGCCTTCAACGGCGTCGTGATGCGGATGGCGCTTCTGGCGCTCGTGCTGGGGAAGATGGAGGGATAGCTGACAACTGAAAGCTGACAGCTAATAGCTGACAGCTATCAGCAATGAGCAATAAGCAACAAGCTAAGAGTATTGGGGGACTGCCTTGAAGTTTGCGACCAAAGAGACCGGAGACCGAACACTCGAATTGACAACAGAAAGCTGAGAGCTGAATGCTGAGGGCCGAAAGCTGAGTGCTGAAGCCTGACAGCTAAACGTGGAGGACAGATGCAGACCGACTTACGCGGGCGAGATCTAATCGGCGACCTGGATTTCAGCCGGGAAGAGGTTGAGACTGTTCTGGATGTCGCCCTCGATCTCAAGCACAAGCGGGCGCTGGGAGAACCGCATCCCTACCTGCGAGACAAAGTCCTGGCGATGCTGTTCTTCTTCAGCAGCACGCGCACACGCGGGTCTTTCGAAGCGGGGATGGCCCAGCTCGGCGGGCATGCTGCGTTCATCGAGGCGAAAACCACTCAGATCGCCCATGGAGACACGCCCAAAGAGATCGGCGAGATCTTCGGCCGCTACTTCGACGGGATCGCCATTCGACATGTCGATTGGGGAGTGGGGAACCAATACCTGAACGATGTCGCCCGGCACAGCCGGGTGCCCGTTCTGAACATGCAATGCGAGATCTATCACCCCTTCCAGATCCTGGCTGACTTGCTGACGATCGTCGAGAAGAAGGGACGCGACTTGAGGCGGAAGAAGATGGTTGTGTCGTGGGCCTATGCCGCTTCATATCAGAAGCCGATCTCTGTGCCCCAGTCGCTCATCCTGCAAATGCCGCGCTTCGGGCTGGACGTTGTGCTGGCCCATCCCCCCGAATTCAAGTTGATGCCCGGGGTCATGGAAGAGGCCCGGCGCCAGGCGGCCAAGTTCGGCGCAGGGTTCGAGGTCGTCGACGACATGGAGGCCGGCTTCAAGGATGCGGACATCGTTTACGCCAAGTCGTGGGGGGCCCTGCTGACGACGACGGATCAAGATGAGGGAGCTCGGATCATCAAGAAGTACGAATCCTGGATCACCGATGAACGGAAGATGGCTCTGGCCAAACCGGACGCCATCTACATGCACCCTCTGCCGGCCGATCGTGAGGTCGAGGTGTCGAATGCGGTGATCGACGGCCCGCAGAGCGTCGTCTACGATGAGGCGGAAAACCGGATGCATGTGCAGAAGGCCGTCATGGCCCTGACCATGCGCTGAGCAGGAGACCGAGTCAATGAGTCATGCCAATGGAGGCAAGATCGCTGTCGTCGCCGTGGGCGGCAATTCACTGATCAAAGACAAGGCCCATCGGACCGTGCCGGATCAGTACGCCGCGGCTGTCGAGTCGATGGCCCGGATCACCGATATGATCGAGGCCGGGTGGAACGTCGTCATCACGCACGGCAACGGGCCGCAGGTGGGGTTCATCTTGCGCCGCACCGAGCTGGCGATCCACGAACTGCATCCGGTTCCACTCGACTATTGCGGCGCCGACACGCAAGGTGCGATCGGGTACATGTTTCAGCAGGCGCTTTACAACGAGTTCCACAAGCGCGGCCTGGAAAGGCAGGCCGCCACGGTTATCACGCAGGCGCTGGTCGATCGCGATGATCCGGCTTTCAAGAGTCCGAGTAAACCGATCGGATCCTTCATGGACGAGCCCACGGCCTCCCAGCACCGCCAGGCTGACGGCTGGGCCGTGGTTGAAGACGCCGGACGGGGCTGGCGCAGGGTCGTCCCGTCGCCGCTACCGAAGCGGATCGTAGAGCGAGACGCGATCGAGACCCTCATCCGATCCGGTTTCGTTGTCATCAGTAACGGCGGCGGGGGTATCCCTGTAGTTGAGGACGAAAGCGGGGGCCTGGTGGGTGTCGAGGCCGTTATTGACAAAGACTTCGGCGCGGCGCTGATGGCCACCAGCATTCAAGCCGACTTGTTCCTGATCACCACGGCAGTCGAAAAGGTGGCTCTAAACTACAATAAGCCGGATCAACGATGGCTGGACCGGATGACGCTGGCGGAAGCCAGGCAGTATCTGGCCGAAGGTCACTTCGCCAAAGGATCGATGGAGCCCAAGGTCCGGGCGATCATCGGGTACTTGGAGCGGGGCGGCCGTGAGGCCCTGATCACCGATCCGCAGAACATCGGCCGGGCATTGGCCGGCGAGACTGGAACGTGGATCCTCCCTTGACCATCCTGATCCGATCCTGAAAGGAGGTGGGTCACTCCGTAGAGATCCGATCCCTGAGCCGAATAATGATCATGAATGAAAACTAATGGAGGAGTTAGAAATGCCCGAAAACAAGATGTGGCGCATGCTGGCTGTGGCGGCCGTCGTGGTGATGCTTGCGGCGGCCTGCGCTCCGGCGGCGACGCCGACCCAAGCGCCACCGACCCAGGCTCCCGCGCCCACGCAGCCACCGGCTGCCGCGACCGAAGCCCCGGCGACCGAAGCACCGACGATGGCCCCGCCGGTCCTTGGTTTGTTACTGGTCGGGCCTTACAACGACCATGGCTGGAGCCAGGCGCACTATGACGGTGCCCAATATGTCGCCGACAATCTGCCAGGCTTCGAGTTCGTATACATCGACAAAGCGAACTCGGCTGACCGTCCCGGCACGACGCCGGCCCAACTGGCTGAAAGCCTGCTGTCTCAGGGCGCTACGATTATCGACTTCAGTTCGGATGACATGAAGGACAGCGCCAACGAGTTCGCCCAGAATCACCCCGACGTCCCGGTGATCATGGCCTCCGGCGATCAGGCATGGACGGACGGGAAGGACTACCAGGGCCTCCCGAACATGACCAACACGATGGGCAAGATGATTTACGGCAAGATGATCGCCGGCTGTGCGGCTGCCCTGACGACGCAGACGGGCCAGATCGGCTATCTGGGTCCATTGATCAACGACGAGACCCGTCGCCTGGCCTCCTCGGTCTATCTGGGTGCGAAGTACTGCTGGACCAACTACCTGAATAAGGATGCCGCCGATCTGCAATTCAAGGTGACCTGGATTGGGTTCTGGTTCAACATCCCTGGTGTGACCTCCGACCCCACTCAGGTGGCGGATGATTTCTTCAACAGCGGCTACGACGTGGTTGTGTCAGGCATTGACACCACCGAGGCGCTGGCGGAGGCCAACAAGTATGCCGGCCAAGGCCAGCAGGTATGGGCGGTCTCCTACGACTACAAGGACGGCTGCGCCGAAGCACCCAGTGTGTGTCTGGGCGTGCCGTACTTCAACTGGGGGCCAAGCTACCTGAAGATCATCAATTCGGTCCAGGACGGCACGTTCCAATCGGAGTTCGCCTGGAACCCGCCGGATTGGTCGGACATCAACAACCCGGACACCTCGGCAGTCGGATTCGCCAAGGGCCAGGGTTTGAGCGCTGATGCCTCGTCCACCGTGGACACGTTCATCGGCGAACTGGGGTCCGGCCTGGATCTGTGGACCGGCCCGATCAATCTGCAGGACGGCACCGCCTATCTTCAGGATGGTGAAACGGCCACCGACCAGCAAGTTTGGTACCTGCCTCAGCTTCTCGAGGGCATGGAGGGCCAGAGCGTTCCGTCGCAGTAGCCGAAAGTGTGATCCGTGAGGGGGTGGGCCGGCTGCGCGCCGGCCACCCCCTGTTCAAACGGGACCCATCATGAAGGTGGAGCTCAAAGAAATCCACAAGTACTTCGGCCCCGTGCACGCCAATGCCGGGATCACGCTCGACATCCCGTCTGGAACGATCCAGGGCCTCCTTGGAGAAAACGGCGCGGGCAAGAGCACGTTGATGAAGGTACTCTCCGGGTTCATTGAACCGGACAGCGGCCAAATCATACTTGACGGAACAGCGGTGAGCATGAAGTCCCCGGCGGACGCCATTGCCTATGGCGTCGGCATGCTGCATCAGGACCCGCTTGATTTCCCCCCCATGAGAGTCATCGACAATTTCCTAATCGGCAGTGATTCGGCCCTGCTGCCGCGACGGAGGACCGCGCGCCGCGCGTTGCGCCAGCTGGGTGAGCAGTTTGGTTTCTCACTGGATCCAAATGCTTACGTGGACACTCTTACCGTAGGTGAGCGCCAGCAACTTGAGATCCTGCGAATGCTATGGCTGGGTGTGCAGGTCATGATCCTCGACGAGCCAACCACGGGGATCAGCGCACCTCAGCGTGAGAAGTTGTTCAAGACGCTTCAACGGTTGGCCGAAGAAGGTCGTACTGTCATTTTCGTTTCTCATAAGTTGGAAGAGGTCGAAGAACTGTGCCATCGCGTCGCCGTCTTGCGGGAGGGCAAGCTGGTGGGCGAGACGGAGGCGCCATACAAGACGTCCACACTGGTGGAAATGATGTTTGGCAGGGAGGTCGCGCTGGCCCCGAAGAAGCCGACCTACGAAGACCGCGTGGTGCTGGAACTTCATACCGTTTCAATGGAGGATCCCAGACTTCAGATTCAGGATATCGAATTGTCCGTCCGCGCGGGTGAGGTGATCGGGCTGGCGGGAATGGAGGGTAGTGGTCAGCGTCTTTTTCTGGAGTGTTGTGCCGGACTGGTGCGCCCCGTCGCCGGCAGGGTGCTGCTCGATGGGCAAGACATGACCGGACGGCGCTACCATGCTTTCAAGGCGCGGGGATGCGGCTACATGCCGGCGGCGCGGCTCGAAGAAGGCCTTGTCCCGGGTATGACGCTGACCGAACATTTCATCCTGACACAGGCCTCAAGGGGGATGTTCGTCGATTGGGAGGAAGGTCGAGCCAGAGCGCGGGCAGGGATCAATGAGTTCAACATCCGCGGTGAGCCGGGGTCTCCGGTTGAAGCTCTCTCGGGTGGGAACCAGCAGCGGGCGTTGCTGGCCCTGCTGCGTTCCGGGCTAAAACTCCTTCTTCTGGAGCAGCCGACGCGCGGCCTGGATATGGAATCAGCGATCTTCACATGGCGTAAGCTGAAGGAGCGCTGTCTGGAAGGTACAGCGGTGATTTTTGTCTCCTCGGATCTCGAAGAAGTGCTTCACTACAGCGATCGCATTCTGGTCTTCTTTGCCGGCAAGGTGTCGGAGCCTCTCGACTCGGGGGAGGTCAGCGTTGAACGACTTGGAGAGCTCATCGGCGGGGTGGGCCTGAAGTAGCCCAGCATATGAGCGGGGAGAAATGATGGTCAGAGAGAGCTCGCGCTGGATCGACGTTGGATTCCGGCTGGGGGCCGTCCTACTGGCATTCCTCTTCACTGTGGCTGTGTTGGTCCTGGCTGGCGCGCCGCCCTTTCAGGCGTTCGATCAACTAGCACGCGGTGCCTTTGGATCGGTTGACAACATCTCGAATGTCATGGTTGCCTGGGTGCCTCTGCTGCTATCGACGGCTGGGCTGCTGGTGACATTCGCCGCCGGTCTGTGGAATATCGGCATGGAGGGGCAGATCACGCTTGGAGCCATTTTCGCCACCGGTGTGCTCCGCATGGTGCAGGGTAGCGGCCTTCCCCCAGCGGTCATGATCCTGCTCGCCATCATGGCTGGCGCTATCGGCGGCGCGTTGTGGGCGGGCCTGGCGGGTGCCTTGAAGACTTTTGGCGGGGTTAACGAGATCTTCGGCGGCCTGGGCCTCGATTTCGTGGCGACCGCCATTACACTGTGGCTTATCTTCGGCCCCTGGAAGCGACCAGGGATCGGCTCGATGAGCGGCACTGTGCCTTTTCCCCAGGAGATGTGGATGCCGACGTTGCCTCATCTCCGTCTGAGCGTGTGGGCCCTACTCATCGGAATCCTGGGGACTGTAGTCGTGTTCCTCATGTTGCAGGGGACCTATTTCGGCCTCCGACTGAAAGCCGTCGGCCGAAACAAGCGCGCGGCCAATCTGTCGGGAATTCGGACAGCGCGCTATATGATGAACGCATTTCTGATTTGTGGCGTATTTGCCGGTGTGGCAGGCGCCATCCAAGTGACGGCCGTCTACCACCGTCTGATCCCCAGCATCTCAAGCAACTATGGCTGGCTGGGTCTGCTGGTCGCCATGTTGATCAACTACCAAGCCGTATGGGCAGCGCCGGTATCCCTGTTCTTTGCGGCGCTAAACATTGGGAGCATCCAGTTGCCGATCGTACTCAAACTCGATTCAGCGCTCTCGGGGGTTCTGCAGGGTGCCCTGGTCCTTGCCTTCCTGATGATGGAAGGAGCCCGGCGCAGGTTGGTTCGTCGGGAGCTAGGTTAGGGATATGGACACAGCGGCGATCATAACCGGCCTGTCGGGTGTGTTGGCTGCGGCGGCTCCCATAATCTTCGCCACCATAGGCGAAACCCTGACCGAGCGGGCGGGGGTGATCAACCTGTCCGTGAATGGGAGCATCGTGCTGTCAGCCATGACGGCCTTCGCAGTGGCCGCATCCACTAACAGCGTCCTGCTCGGATTCCTGGCCGGCATGCTGACGGGCGCCCTTGTCGCCCTGGTCCTGGCTTTCACCAGCCTGACGCTCAAGCAGTCACAGGTGGCAGTTGGCTATGTGCTGGCGTTGATGACCCTGAACATGGCCTACTTCTTGGGGAACCCGTTTGTGGGGCTCTCCGGTCCCCGCGTTCCGGCCCTTTCCATCCCGCTCCTGAGTCAAATCCCTGTTCTTGGGCCGCTCTTGTTCCGGCAGAATCTGCTTGTGTATATCAGCTATGTCCTGATCTTCGTCGCCTGGTTCTGGGTTTTCAGGACGCGGCCCGGATTGATGCTGCGCGGAATCGGCGAACGCCCGGCAGCCGCTTTTGTCCGGGGCGCCAACGTGCCCTTGATGCGCTACGCATATACCGTGATCGGGGGCTCGTTGGTGGGCCTGGCCGGCCCCACGTTTTCTCTCAGCGTCAAGGCTGGTTGGAAGGGGACGATCAGCGGGCTGGACGGGTTCGGATGGATCGCCCTGGCACTTGTGATCTTCGGTGGCTGGGACCCCATCCGGGGCGCCATCGGGGCCTATCTGTTCGGACTGCTCCAGTGGCTTGGGCTTGTGTTGCAGCCATCGCTTCCCAACGTGCCATCGCAAGTGCTTCAGGTTGCCCCCTTCCCATTGATGATCTTGACATTGCTGCTTGTCAACATCGGCAACGCCGAGTGGGTCGATCGTACACTGGCCGGACTACCGCCTGCCGCCCGAATGATCGTGGCCAGAGTCCTGCGGTCGATGCGCGTCGTCCCGCCTGCGGCGCTCGGCATGCCATTCGAAAAGGACTAGTATCCCGGCATGGGGACGTTTTCAGGATATGTCTGCTCCGGTTGCGGCAGGAAGTACGCGCCGGATGAGGTTACCTATATCTGCCCGGACGATGGCGCCAACCTGGACGTCGTCCTCGACTATTCGGCGATCGCCAGGGAGACTGGCCCTGAGAGAATCTCACAGTCGCGCGAGGAGTCCATCTGGCGCTATGTCCCCTTGTTGCCGGTTCGAGATCCCGGCTTAATCGACACACCGCTGCGAGCCGTCGGATGGACGCCGCTCTTCTCGCCCGAACGACTCTCACAAACCATGGGCCTGGCGCATCTGTGGGTGAAAGACGACGGACGCAATCCCACGGCATCGTTCAAGGACCGGGCGAGCGCGGTCGTCGTCGCTCGTGCCAGGGAGATCGGCGCTGAGACCGTCGCCACCGCTTCTACCGGCAACGCCGGCGCGGCCCTGGCCGGCATGGCCGCCGCGGCTGGCCAACCGGCGGTGATCCTGGCGCCGAAGAGTGCGCCACCGGCCAAGGTAGCCCAGCTCCTGATCTTCGGGGCGCGTGTCATCCTGGTCGATGGGACATATGACCAGGCGTTCGACCTCACCCTGGAAGCCTCAGCCGAGTTCGGGTGGTACTGCCGCAATACGGGCTACAATCCGTTCACGGCCGAGGGCAAGAAGACGGCGGCATTCGAAATCTGCGAGCAACTCACATCCAGGCTGGGTCCGCCGGATGGGGATGGGCGACGATGGCGTTCGCCCGATTCAGTCTTCGTCTCGGTCGGCGACGGAAACATCATCACCGGGCTGCACAAGGGCTTCAAGGATCTGATGGCGCTAGGATGGATCGAACGGTCACCGCGTCTTATAGGAGTGCAATCTGAAGGCTCGGCGGCGATCTACAACGCGTTCAAATCCGGGGAGAACGCGATTCGGCCCGTCCGGGCTGACACGATCGCTGATAGCATCTCGGTTGATCAGCCTCGCGACGGTCTGCGTGCGTTGCGCGCCGTTCGGGAAACGGCCGGTGAGGTTCTGACCGTGACCGATTCTGAGATCCTGGCGGCGATCGCCAGCCTGGGCCGAGATGCGGCCGTCTTCGCCGAGCCGGCCGGGGCTGCCGCCTACGCCGGGCTGGCCAAGGCTGTCGCCAGGGGGCTCGTCACAGAGACCGAGCAGGTCGTGTGTTTGATCACGGGGAACGGGCTCAAGGACGTGCAGGCGGGTATGCGGGCCGCGGGACAGGCGGTGGTGATCGAGCCGTCGCTTGAGGCTTTGCATCGCGAGCTGACACGTACGGAGACGATTCGACATGAATCGTAAAGCAGCCAAGACGCCGACCTTCACGGTCGTGGCGCCGGTGTTCGATGAGGTCGAATCGCTTCCAGAGTTCGTGCGGCGCGTGACACAGGTCATGCAGGCCGAGGGCGAAGCATGGGAGCTGATCCTGGTCGATGACGGATCCACGGACGGCTCGACGGAGGCCATCCTGGAGGTCGCGCGGAGCGATCATCATGTTCGCCCGGTTGTGTTCGCCCGCAACTTCGGTCATCAGGTCGCCGTGACGGCCGGACTCGATTACAGCCTCGGCCAGGCCGTGGTCATCATGGACTCGGATTTGCAGGACCCGCCCGAGCTCATCCCCGAGCTTGTCAAGCGGTGGCGCGAGGGCTACCAGGTCGTCTACGCCATGCGCAGCTCGCGCGAAGGCGAGACATGGTTCAAGCGATTCACGGCGGCGCTCTTCTACCGACTGATCAACCGGATCACCGACGTCAATATCCCGGTGGACACGGGGGATTTCCGGCTTTTGGATCGGGAGGCGGCTGACGCGCTATGTCAGATGAGGGAAAGACACCGATTCCCGCGCGGCATGGCGGCCTGGATCGGATTTCGTCAGATCGGGGTTCCCTACGATCGGGAGCCGCGTTTCGCCGGGAAGACGAAGTATCCGTTCACCAAGATGCTGCGGCTTGCCTTGAATGCGATCACGAGCTTCTCGTACTTTCCGCTGCAGATCGCGACCTACCTGGGCTTCCTCTTCGCCGGTGTCAGCGCGCTGGCGATCCCCGTCGTGATCGCCCTCCGCCTGAGTGGAAGCCAGGCGTTCTTCGGCCAGGCCACGACGCTGATCGCCGTGCTCTTCCTCGGGGGTGTCCAGCTCATATCGCTCGGGATTCTGGGCGAGTACATCGGTAGACTGTATGACGAGGCGAAAGGCCGCCCCCTATATGTCGTGCGCAAGCTTCCGCACGACCTGGACTCTGACACAGATCACAAACAGGAGTGATTCAATTCGATGATCGATCTAAACCTGGACGCCGACAGTCTGGAGCGCGGCCTCAAGCGGGCGCGCGAACGAGGCATCATCATCCCAACCTTCGCCCAAATGAAGAATCCACGGCTCGTCCCCGACAAAGTCAGGGAGAAACTTGCCGGGATCGGGCTGTGGGATGTCGATCCATTGAACCTGTTCCGCATTACGTGGAAGAACGAGCCGGTCGCTTCGGGGGGCGGCTTCGGCGGCGTGAATCACATCGAGCTACCGAGCAGCCTGACAGGGGTTCCAGCCCGCATCCTGGCGCTGGTGGGGAAATGGCTCCCGACCGGCTCCCACAAAGTCGGTGCGGCCTTCGGATGCCTCGTTCCGCGCCTGGTTACCGGGCAGTTCGATCCCACTCAGCAGAAGGCCGTCTGGCCTTCAACGGGCAACTACTGTCGGGGTGGGGCGTACGACTCGGCCCTTCTTGCCTGCACGTCGATCGCCATCCTGCCGGAAGGGATGAGCCGGGAGCGTTTCGAGTGGCTGTCCAACATCGCCGGGGAAGTGATCGCCACACCCGGGACTGAGTCGAACGTCAAGGAGATCTTCGACAAGTGCTGGGAACTCCGACGCTCGGGCGAAAACCTGATGATCTTCAATCAATTCGAAGAGTTCGGCAACTACTTGTGGCACTACGATGTAACGGGCGCGGCCATGCAGGAGGTGTTGCAGCGCGAGCTCGGTCCGCACGACACCTACCGGGGTGTAGTCCTGACCACCGGATCGGCTGGCACGATCGCCTGCGGAGACTACTTGAAGCAATACTATCCGGCGAGCAAGATCGCCGCCGGGGAGGCCGAGCAGTGTCCCACATTGCTGGAGAACGGTTTCGGCTCGCATCGTATCGAGGGCATTGGGGACAAGCACGTACCCTGGATTCACAACGTGAAAAACACCGATCTGATCATTGATCTCGACGACAACGTCATCGTCAACCTGTCCAGGCTGTTCAATGAGCCGGCGGGCCGCGCCTACCTGGTCAAGCAAGGTGTGCCGGAAGAGCTCGTTGCCAATCTGGATCTGCTGGGTTTCTCCGGGATTGCCAATCTGAGCATGGCGATCAAGTTCGCCAAGTACTACGAGCTGGGTGAGAACGACGTCGTTCTCACGGTTCTGACTGACTCGATGGAGCTGTATCAGAGCCGCCTGCGCGAGATGGCGGAGGAACACGGGACATATGAGGAGATCGACGCCGCGGCAGATTTCGCGCGCTACCTGCGGGGGTTGTCGACCGACAAGATGCTCGAGCTGAGATACACCGACAGGCGCAGGATACACAATCTCAAGTACTACACCTGGATCGAGCAGCAGGGAAGATCCTATGACGAGATCATGGACCAGTGGTATCAGCCGGATTACTGGACCGGCATCGCCGGTCAGGTCGAGCAGATTGACGCATTGATTGAGCGATTTAACGAGGGCACGGGGCTGCTGGCCAAGCTCTGAATCTGCCGTCGCGGTTTTCGATCCACAGGGGATGCCAAAGAGAGAGGGGGAGTGTCATGGAAGAGATCTATCCGGAAGATCTGATCCTGGTTGCAGTCATGAAAGCCAGGCGGGATCTGGAAATTGCTCGAGTGCTGGGCTGGTACAGGATCCCGCTGGTCTCTGCGCCCAAGACCATGCACGTCGACTGGCTGGCCTTCTATTTGACGGCGGCATTCGGCGAAGAGCGTTGGTCGATCCGCTACGTCTGTCCCGTGCGCGGCTATGAATTGACAACGCGACGCGCGTTGTTGCGGGATGAACCGGATCACGTGCGCGCCGACGAACCTTACTACAAGCTGCAACTCGGAGCGATGCGGGAGCTGGCCCGCCCGATCCTGTCGCCACGTTGGCGGCGATTCACCTTCCTTTACACGACGGGGGATCGGCTTCTGGCTGCGAGGGAGATCACGGATCTGACCGTGCCTCATCGGGCGGATCAGGATCGCTTGTGGCGCATACTGCGTGAGCGGACGGGCGCATGAAGGGGTGCCACTGCAACGCTCACCCGTTCATGACAGAGAAGACGCACACAGCGTGTGCAGCCGTAGCCGAGGCAGTCATCTCAGGCGGGCTGGATGCCCGTCGCCGTGGATGGCGCCCCTGAAGACCACAAGGACAGGCCGGGAGCGGGAGCCCTTCCCCCGGGCCGCCTTTCTCGGCTGAGGGGCGTGGGGTCGCCATGGACGTCGAGGGGAGCGGAGACGGGATTGGGAGTCAGGACGCGATCCGCTGCCGAGTCTCTGGGGCGTTCAACCCGGGCGTGTGAGTTTGCACCGCGGTCACAATCCACGTAGAGTTTCGACACCGATGCCGGCCGTGCATCAGATGTGAGGACCTATGCGTCGTCTTCTGCGGACGCTGCTCCTGGCGGCGTTTTTCATCAGCTCAACGACGACAGCCTTCGCCCAATCGAAGACTCTATTCTGGGATCACTATGATGTCATTCTGAACGTCCTGGCGAACGGTGATCTTCAGGTCGTCGAACGCCAGGAGATCACGTTCACTTCCGGTACGTTCACCTACGGATATGCCGTGATCCCTACCGACAAGACGGAGGGGATCGACTCGATCGGCGTGAGCGAACCCGGAGGTCGGCAGTACCTGCAGAGCGCCACCAAGCAGCCTTTCACGTTCTCCGTGTCCCAGACTTCTGACGAAGTAGAGATCCAGTGGTATTTCCCAGCGACAACTAATGCGACGCGCCGGTTTGATCTGACATACATCGCCCACGGTGCGGTCAGAGTGTACGACTCCGGTGACAAGCTGCAGTGGATCGCCATCGACAGCCAGCGTGATTTCCCGGTCCAGGCCGCCAGCGTGACTGTCAACCTGCCTCAGGGAGCCTCCTTCCTGGATATCGACTCGGGGGCCATCCCCGCTCACTGGCAGCAGAACCCTTCTAGCAACGGCGTCGCTTTCGTCGCCGACGACGTGCTATCTCCACGTGACACATTCGAGATCGGAGTGGAGTTCACCCACGGAATCGTTCCTGATCGCGAGCCGAGTTGGCAACCGGCCTTTGATCGCTTCGGCTTCTTCGATCTCAACCTCCGGCCATGGGTGACGCTTGGCCTGGGGCTCATGGCTGTGATGCTCTTCCTGGGAGGGCCCCTGCTGGCCTATGTTGCCTGGTTCTCCGGTGGTCGCGATCCCAAGGTCGGAATCCTGCCGGAGTACCTGACCGAGCCGCCGGAGCCTTTGCCCCCGGGCGTCCTTGGCACTCTGATTGATGAGCGAGCGGAGATGCGCGACATCGTGGCGACCTTGGTCGATTTGGCCCGGCGGGAGTACCTGACCATCGAGGAGGTCAAGCGCGAGGTCCTGGTTTTTCTCAAGTCTGACGACTTCAAATTCCGGAGAGGGGAGGCGGACGATACCCGGCTCAGACCCTACGAGGCTGAGATCCTGCGAGGCATCTTCCCAGGCAGTAAATCCGAACGCAATCTGAGCGACCTTCGCAACAAGTTCTATACACACCTGCCGTCGATCCAGGAAAAGCTCTACGCAGAGATGGTGTCGCGGGGATTCTTCACCCGCTCTCCGGAGAAGGTTCGACAGATGTGGCGGTCATTTGGCGTCGCCATTCTGGTCCTGGCCGTCATCCTGGGATCTGTGGTCGGCTCGCAATTTCCGGATTTCGCCCTGGTGCTCACGTTCGTATTCGTTGGTATGGGGGCCTGCGGGCTGGCCGTGGCCGTCGCCGGCCAGTTCATGCCGGCCAAGACACGCAAGGGCGCCGAGGCGGCGGCTCGCTGGTTGGCCTTCAAGAAGTATCTGGAGCGGATCGAGACGCTGACCGATATGACGCAGGCAGGTGAGTTCTTCGAGCGCTACCTCCCCTATGCGATCGCATTTGGGATCAACACCTCATGGATTCACAAGTTCGCCGGTCTGGCAACTACCCCGCAGCCGATCTGGTATGTACCCTACATCGGTAGCGGGCGGTCGTCCGGAAGCGGTGGACTGCAGAGATCACTCGGCGGGACCACTGGGGGAATGACCGGTGTAGGTGGATTGCAGGGGATGTCGGACAGTATGGCCGGCGGGCTGCAAAAGATGAGCGAAGGTCTTACAAGGATGTTGAACAGCGCCGGAAGCGTGATGCGCTCGGCACCTTCGTCCAGCGGAAGCAGTGGTGGTTTCAGTGGCGGGGGGTTCAGCTCAGGCGGCGGGGGCGGTGGGGGAGGCCGCGGCTTCGGGTGAACATCGGCCCTTCATATGCGAGCCTGCTGCCTGTGCCAGGCGCTACTTAGGTCACGCGTTGCAGTTCCGGCCGCATGACCGTCTGCTACTCAAATCGGAATCGCTCGTAGATTGACAAGCGAGATCGTCCGAAACCCGAACAACTTGTCTCTCGGAGGACCTGATGCCTACCCCTGACCGATTGCAGAACTACATCGGTGGGACCTGGGTTGATGCTGACGCGGAAAGCTGGGTGGAGGTGGAAAACCCGGCGACATCCGAAGTCCTTGCCCTGGCCCCCTTGTCGAAGCCGACAGATGTGAACAAAGCCGCCGAGGCCGCCACCAAAGCCTTCGGGGACTGGCGGCGGCTTCCCGCGACCGATCGGATTCAATACCTGTTCAAGCTGAAGTCGGCCCTCGGGACGAATCTTGAGGATCTGGCGCGTTCCATCACCCTGGAGAACGGGAAAGTGCTTGGGGAGGCCCGAGGCGAGCTGCGCCGCGCGATCGAGAACGTCGAGGTCGCCTGCGGCATCCCTTTGATGATGATGGGAGGATTCTCGGAAGACATTGCCGTCGGCATCGATGAATTCATGATTCGACAGCCTGTCGGGGTCGTGGCGTCCATCTGTCCGTTCAACTTTCCGGGCATGATCCCGTTCTGGTTCCTACCCTACGCGCTGGCGTGCGGGAACACGGTGATCATCAAGCCTTCGGAACGGACGCCGATCACCATGGTGAAGATCTTCCACATCTTTGACGAGATCGGTTTCCCGAAAGGTGTGGTCAACATGGTCATCGGGGCGGCGGAGACGGTCAACGCCATCCTGGACCATCCTGAGGTCAATGGGGTCACTTTCGTCGGGTCGACTCCCGTTGCACGCCACATTTACAGTCGGGCTTCCGCGAACGGGAAGAGGGTCCAGGCCCAGGGCGGAGCCAAGAACCCGGTGATCATCCTGCCGGACGCGGACCCGGAGATGACGACCCGGATCGTGACCGACAGCGTGTTCGGCAACGCCGGGCAGCGCTGTCTGGCCGCGGCCAACGTATTGCTTGTCGGCGAGGCCGGGGAGGCTCTCAAACCGGCTCTGGCGGAGGCCGCCAGTCGCAGGGTGGTGGGGTCCGGCCTCGATCCTGGAGTGGAGATGGGCCCGGTGATCACCAGGAAGAGCAAGGCGCGCATCCAGGGCTTGATCCAGACGGGACTTGACGAAGGAGCTCGTCTGCTCGTCGATGGCCGGGATTCGGTCATTGAAGGGTATGAGGAAGGCTTCTTTGTGCGGCCGAGCATCCTTGACGATGTCCGGCCGGACAGCACGCTGGCGTGTACTGAGATCTTCGGACCGGTCATGACCCTGATCAACCTCGATGACATCGATCAGGCGATCGAGATGGTGAACACGGGTCGGTACGGAAACATGGCCTGCGTGTTCACCAGCAGCGGCGCCGCGGCGCGCAAGTTCAGGTATGAGGTACAGGCCGGCAACATCGGGATCAACATCGGGGTGGCGGCGCCGATGGCTTTCTTCCCTTTCAGCGGGTGGAAGGAGAGCTTCTTCGGGACATTGCACGGTCAGGGGAAGCACGCCGTCGAGTTCTTCACCCAAACCAAAATCGTCATCGAGCGCTGGCCCAAGGCGTGGTCGAGACAGTTCTAGGTGAACTGAGGGGGAACGGGAAAGTGGAGCCGCCGCAGGTCTGCGTTGCGAAGGAGGCTGTGGAGTGACGGGCGGAAGGGTCATCGGAATCCTGCTCATCTTAGGTGGGCTTGTCTTGGGGTTGATAGGCATTGCCTGGATCGGATCCTCCCTGGCCGGCGGAGCTCTGAAGATCGGCGGGGCGCTCGTCGGGGGCGCCCTACTGGCGGCGGTGATCCTCCCGCTATGGGGGGTTGGCATCTTCATGCTCGTCCGAAGCGCCCGCGAATCAGCCGAAGAGGCCGGCAGGACCGAGTTGCGCAGAATCCTCGATATCGTGCAGAGCCGGGGTCAGGTCCCGGTGGGCGACCTGGCGATCGAGCTCAAGGCCACCCGGGACGACGTCCAGCGCCGAGTCCACGAGCTCGTCGGTCTGGGGATCTTCAGTGGGTACATCAATTGGGAGGAGGGGGTGCTCTATTCAAGCGAGGCGGCCGGTCTGCGGAAGTTGGAGAAATGTCGCCATTGTGGGGGAGACTTGAAGCTGGCCGGCAAGGGTGTGATCACCTGCCCCTACTGCGGGACGGAGTACTTCTTGCCCTAAGGCGCCCCGCGAACGTCTGTCGAGTCTTCTGGGGCCGCGTGCTTCTGTGCCGACAACCTGATGGTCTCCGCTTTGATTGACAGCGAAGAATCAGATCGGCTTCGGTTAGAAGCCGATCTTCTCCTCACCCCCTAACCCCCTCTCCGCCGGAAAGCGTCCGGATGAGAGACAGAGCCTTCGGCGGAGAGGGGGGAGGAAATCTCGGAGGGAAGGGGGCGGCAAAGCCGCCCCCCTCCCTCCGAATCAACTCATCCCCCTCCCCCGGTGAGGATCATTGTATGGCATGGAGACACTAAGCCGGGGGAGGGGGACAAAGGGGGTGGGGGTCTTGTCCAGCACGTGAAATGTGGAGTCTCGCCCGCTCACTCCAGGCGCAAGGCCGGATTGGCCTGTCGAGGATCAGCGGCGCGGCTTCTTGCGTCGGCGCCGACGTCGCGTCGGCGGCCTGGGCCTGTCGAGGATAGTCCCCCTGCAGTTTTCGGCGCCGCAATGACAGGCGTACAGCTCGGCCCAGGATTCTTGATACGGGCCCTCGCGCTCGTAATGGTAGTCGTAGGTCAGCTCGACACCGGGCTGGATGTTCTTGATCGCCTCGATATAGACTCGACCGTCCTCGAGCACGGCTTCACAATTCGGATCACACGAATGATTGATGAAACGCGCCTCGTTGCCGTTGACGGCAGCGTCGATCAACGTTTCTTCGTCGACGGTGAACAGGAACGTGTGATGACGCTCCATTTGATCGTCGTCGTAGCGATCGTCTGCCTCGTCGGAGGAGACGCGCTCTCCCTTGTACTCAATGATGCGCGTGCCACGCCGGATCCTGCGTGTGGCGAATACGCCCATCCCCTGGATAGGCGACTTCCGGACGACGTAGCTGGGTGGTATCTTCGCCATCGGTCTCACCGCTCTCGATTGAATTCGCGCTCAGGGTGCCGGTTGTTAAGGCCATTCGGACGAGCGGGATGACACATCAGCAAGCCGAACCGGGGCGTGGTGATGTGTGCATTCTACACGGCCTTGTGTCGCAAGGTCCAGGAAATCGAAGGAGATTCGTCGCTGGACCCCCACGCCCTCTGTCCCCCTCCCCCTCCTTCGACTTCGCTCCGCGCGGGATGACGGGGGGAGATGATAGTTTTTTGAAGGATGGGGACGGCGGAGCCGTCCCCATCCTTCAAAAAGACCTTGTGCACACTGGGCGGAAGGTCGTCCCTGGCCCGGGTCGATCCTGGGTAACCGGCCTATAATGGTCGGGCGTTTCGAAGTCGCATCCGAGACCTTCATAACGACAAGAGGCGACCATTGGCATGAAACGTACGCTCATCCGGGGTGGAACCCTCGTCTCTGCTACCGCAACCCGACGGCTTGACCTGCTGGTCGAGGGGGAGACCATCGCCGAGGTCGGGGAAGCGCTGGCAGCCCCCGACGCCGAGATCGTGGATGCACGCGGCAAGCTCGTCCTCCCTGGCGGCATCGACCCGCACACCCATTTCGATCTGCCCATGTTCGACACCGTCTCCTCCGACGATCATTACACGGGCCACAAGGCGGCTGCCTTCGGTGGCACAACGACGGTCATGGACTTCGTCCCTCAACCGGATGTGGGAACGCTCCGCAGCGGCGTCGACGCGTGGCACGCCAAGGCCGACAACAAAGCAGCCGTCGACTTCGGCTTTCACATGAACATCACGCGACTGGACGATGCCATTCTCGCCGAGATACCCACGCTCGTGGAGCAGGGGATAACCACCCTGAAGGTCTTCACTGCCTACAACGGTCGGCTTCGCCTGCAGGATGGCGAGATCTTCCAAGTGATGCGCACCGGAGCCGCTCACGGGATGCTGACCATGCTCCACGCCGAGAACGGCGACGTGATCGACATCCTGGTGCGTGAAGCGCTGGCGGCCGGTCATCGCTCTCCGGAGTGGCATGCCCTGACACGACCGGCGTGGGGCGGCGTCGAAGCCGTGTTGCGCGCCATCGCGCTGGCTGCCCAGGCCAGTGCGCACCTGTACATCGTTCACATGAACAGCGCCGGCGAGTTGCAGCAGTTGCGCTACGGCCGTGCTCAGGGAGTGCAGGTAATGGGCGAGACATGCCCGCCCTACCTGTTTTTCAGCATCGAAGACCTTCGCCGTCCGGACGGAGCCAAGTGGATCTGCTCCCCGCCGATGCGAACCGAGGCTGACAATGAGGCCCTGTGGGAAGGGTTGAGCGATGACAGCCTGCAGACCGTCGGCACCGATCATTGCCCGTTCTTCTACGACGGCACTCACCCCATCGACTATGAAGGCAAGCCGGTCGCCATCCCGGGGAAGGAGCTCGGGGCGAACGACTTCACCAAGATCCCCAACGGTGTTCCGGGGGTAGGCGATAGGATGCCGATCCTGTGGACGTATGGGGTAGGGAAGGACCGACTGACGCCGAACCAGTTTGTCGCCCTGACGTCGACCAACGCTGCCAGGATCTTCGGGCTGTACCCGCGAAAAGGGGCGCTTGAGCCCGGCTCCGATGCCGACATTGTCGTGTGGGACCCCGAACGCCGCCTGACCTACGGCGTGGCTCACGCCCGGCACAGGACGGACTACAACCTGTATGAAGGGTGGGAGCTGGTCGGGTTTCCTGAGAAGGTCTTCTTGCGCGGCAAACTCATCGTCGACGGCGAGCGATGGCTCGGCCAGGCCGGACAGGGCGAATTCTTGAAGCGAAACCCGGGTGCGGAAGTGATCTGACTAGTCTAAGCTCCCGGAGCCTTCAAGGCTCCGGGAGCCTGGTTGACTGGGGCCTCGGTGCCGTTGCGCTCCGGGAGCCTGGGCGATATCGAGGCTTTGATGAGCATGATCCCTGACATCCCAGATTCTGAGATCCGTGACAAGAGTCTGCAGCACAGCTTCTGGAGTTGGTCGGCTCAAGGGGCGGTCGACCCGATCCCGGTGGTGCGTGCCGAAGGTGTCTACTTCTGGGATGCAGATGGCAAGCGCTACCTGGATTTCAACTCCATGCTGATGTGCTCCAACATCGGGCACGGCGATCAGCGGGTGGCGGAAGCCATCGCCGCCCAGGCCAGGGAGTTGGCCTTTGCAGCCCCGAGCATGGCGACGCGACCGAGAGCCCAACTCGGGATGATGTTGGCCGAGGTCACGCCGCCAGGCCTCGACCGATTCTTCTTCACACTGGGTGGGGCGGATGCCAACGAGAACGCCATCAAGCTGGCGCGCGCCCACACCGGACGCCACAAGATTCTTGCGCGCTACCGTTCCTATCATGGGGCGACCCATGGCGCGATCGCCGCCACCGGCGACCCGCGGCGCTGGGCCTGGGAGCCGGCAGTCATGGCGGGCGTGGTGCATTTCCTCGACCCCTATCGCTATCGTTCTACGTTCCACGCCCGCGGTGATGATCCGTCTGAGGTTGAGTTCGCCCAGGACTACCTCGACCACCTGGAAGAGATCATCCAATACGAAGGGCCCGAGACGATCGCCGCGGTGATGATCGAAACGGTCACCGGTACAAACGGGATCATCGTCCCCCCCGACGGCTATCTTCAGGGCGTGCGTCAGCTGTGCGACCGATACGGAATCCTGTTGATCTGTGATGAGGTGATGAGCGGTTTTGGACGCACCGGCGCCTGGTTCGCAGTGGATCACTGGAAGGTCGTCCCCGACTTGATGACGATGGCCAAAGGCCTTACCTCCGCCTATGCACCTCTGGGGGCAGTGGCCATGAAGCCCGAGATCGCTCAGACATTCGGCGATCGCGTCTTCCAGGGGGGGTTGACCTACAGCGGACACCCGATCAGTATGGCGGCGGCCGT
Organism: uncultured Anaerolineaceae bacterium; assembly: GCA_964528155.1. Taxonomy (GTDB): domain Bacteria; phylum Chloroflexota; class Anaerolineae; order Anaerolineales; family E44-bin32. Next base: position 28,046 of record CAZGRL010000003.1, on the reverse strand, counting down.
CGCCAACCTCAACGTGATGCACGAGAACCGCCTGGTCGAGCGCTCGGCCGAAATGGGGAAGAGCCTGGCGGCCCACCTGAGGCAGATGGGCGAAGCTCACCCCAGCGTCGGCGATGTCCGCTCGATCGGCCTATTCGGTGTTCTTGAGCTCGTCAAAGATCGCCGGACCCGAGAACCGATGGCGCCGTTCAACGGGACCAGCCCCGAGATGCAGGCGTTGCGTCAGGAGCTCCTCGGGCTTGGCGTGTACGCTTTTATCCACTGGAACAATGTGCTCGTGGCGCCGCCCCTGACGATCAGCGAGGAGCAACTTGCGGAGGGATTCGCTGCGGTGAACAAGGCCCTGGCGATTCCGGATCGTTCGGCGCGCGGTTAGGAGGACTCCCCATTGGACTGACGTCGGACGATGGACGGCGGCAGAGCAGACGGGGGACGGAGGACGGGAGACCGAATTGCTTCTTTCGCAGGCGATCCCCCTGCATCCGCTATCGGTCCCCGGTCCCCCGTCTCCGGTCCCGCTCTCCTCGCCGTCCATCGTCGTTACCGCTTGTCGGTGTCAAGCCACACGTGTAGAATAGGGTGACCTCGGATCGGCGGTCGTCGCAGGGCGTGCCTGCGGCGGCGTCGGGCAGCCCCGCCCGTCGTAAAGTGCCGTCCGGTCCACCAACCCTCAATCGGTTTGTGCATGACCTCTTGGGAGCAGTATCTGCGACCGGGCAACCTGGAAGAGGCCCTGGCGATTCTCGCCGAGGCCGACGGTTCGGCTCATATCGTCGCAGGAGGCACGGATCTCTTGCTGGACATTCAACAAGGCCGGCATCCCCCGGTGGCCTGCTTGGTCGACATCACCGGCATCCCCGAGCTGCAGGCCGTCGCCGCGACCGACGATGAGATCTATCTCGGCGCGGCCGTGACCCACTCGACGATCGTCGAAGATCCGCTCCTCAAAGAGCACGCGCCCTGCCTGGTGGAAGCTTGCGGGTTGATCGGCGGGCCGCAGGTTCGCAACGTGGCGACGATCGGCGGCAATGTGGCGCACGCGTTGCCTGCGGGTGACGGGACGATCGCCCTGCTGGCGCTGGATGCTCAGGCTCAGATCGCCTCGCAGGACGGGCGGATGTGGGTCGACCTCGAGCACCTCTTCCGCGGTCCGGGCGAGACGACTTTCGATCGGAGTCGGCAGATCCTTGTCGGTTTCCGGTTGAAGAAGCGCCGTGACGGGGAGACGAGCGCCTTCCGCCGGATCATGCGCCCACAAGGCGTGGCCATCGCCATCCTCAACATGGCGGTCTGGTTGAGCAGGCCCTTCGGCTCGATTGTCGAGGATGTTCGAGTGGCCATCGGCCCGGCCGGGCCACGGCCGCTGCGCGCCCGCGAGACCGAGGCTGCTCTGCGCGGACGCGAGCTTTCGGAGGACGTCTTGGCAGAGGCGACCGAGGCGTTGCTGCGCGAGGTCCGCCTGCGCACCAGCCCACATCGGGCGACGCTCGAGTACCGCAGGCATCTCACCGGCATCCTCTTGCGCCGAACGATCAGCGCTGCGGTCGGCGCCGCAGCGGCGAAGGCTGATGCGATGGCGAACAGCACGGGGCAAGGCATGTAGGTAGGAGTGGCATTTGTGGAGGCTGGTAGATGACAAGCCTGGCGTTCTGGATCAACGGGCGAAGGACGGAAGTAGAAGTCGGCCCTGGCGAGATGCTTTCCGACATCTTGCGCTACAGGTTGGGGCTTACCGGTACGAAAATCGCCTGCGACGAGGCCGAGTGCGGGACGTGCACGGTTCTGATGGACGGCGAGCCGGTCCTGTCGTGCACAATCCCGGCGGGCAAGGCTGCTGAACGGAGGATTGTGACGATTGAGGGCCTGGCAGAGGATGGTCACCTTCACCCTTTGCAGCAGGCATTCATCACCTATGGCGCGGTTCAGTGCGGCTTCTGCATCCCCGGACAGATCATGACCGCCGCCGCGTTGCTCGAGCGCAACCCCGATCCGACCGAACCTCAGATTCGCGAGGCGCTGAAAGACACTCTGTGCCGGTGCGCCGGATATCCTTCGATCATTCGGGCCGTCCAGGCGGCGGCCACCGCACTGCGGACTGGAGGACCTCTGGGGTCGCCGGACATCCCCGAGACATCGTCCATGACCACCGTTGGCCGGATCGTTCCTCGACCGGACGCGGTCGGCAAGGTCGATGGCAGCGCGATCTTCGCCGACGATCTGACCTTCCCCGGGATGCTCCATGGAGCGACCCTTCGAGCCGGGGTCCCGCACGCCGTCCTCACTCGGCTGGACACGAGCAAGGCACGAGCGCTTCAAGGCGTGCGCGCGGTCTTGACGGCCAACGACATCCCGGGCGAACACTATCATGGCCTGGTGATCCATGATTGGCCGGTCCTGGTGGACGTCGGTGAGAAGGTGCGATATGTGGGAGATGCGGTGGCCCTGGTGGCGGCGGATGATCGGTCGATTGCGCAAGCCGCACTTGAATTGATCGAAACATCCTATGAGCCGCTTGAACCGGTCACAGATCCGGTGCGCGCCAGGGAGCAGGACGCGCCCTTGGTCCACGAGTCCGGCAATGAGTTGAAACACATCAAGGTCCGCAAGGGAGATCTGGCTGCGGGCTTCGAACAAGCGGACATCATCCTTGAAGACGAATACGTCACGCAGATGACTGAGCACGCATTCCTTGAACCAGAATGTAGCGTCGCCCGCCCGCTGCCGGATGGCCGGATCGAGGTCTATGTCGGCTCGCAGATCCCATATGGCGATCGAAGTCAGGTCGCAGCTTGCCTGAACATGCCGGTCGACAAGATCCGCATCGCCGGCACGTTGATCGGAGGAGGCTTCGGCGGAAAAGAGGACATCGCAGGGCAGATCCATGCCGCATTGCTGGCGAACGCGACCGGTTGTCCGGTGAAGATCCTGTACGACCGTCACGAAAGCCTGCTCTACCACCCCAAACGACACCCGACGCGTATCCGAGTTCGGCTTGGCGCCATGCGGGACGGAACGCTCGTCGCCTCCGAAACCGAGCTGCATGGTGACACGGGCGCCTACGCTTCGCTCGGGGAGAAGGTGATGACGCGTGCGACGACGCACTCCAGCGGCCCGTACGTCATTCCAAACGTCAAGGCGGATTGCTACGCCATGTACACCAACAACCCACCCTCGGGCGCGTTTCGGGGATTCGGGGTGACTCAGTCGGCCTTCGCAGTCGAGTCGGCGATGGATCAGCTCGCCGAACGGCTAGGGATGGATCCGGTTGAGTTGCGATCCAAGAACGCACTTCGCCCGGGTACTCTGACGAACACCGGCCAGCCCTTGAATGAGAGCGTCGGATTGCTCGAGTGTATCGAACGCGTCCAGGCAGAAGTTCGTCGCAGGGCCGGGTCGGATCCGTTCGTTGCTCGTCAGGTGGAAGGTTCGCCCAGCTTGCGCAGGGCGTGGGGCTTTGCCGTGTGCTACAAGAACACCGGTCTGGGCGGGGGCGCTCCGGACAAGGCCGCGGCCGAAGTCGAACTGCGCGAAGACGGTAGCGCCGAAGTTCGCACGTCGTCGGCCGAAATCGGACAGGGCTTGGTTACCGTGCTGCAGATGATCGCCGCCGAGGAGCTGGCCATGCCGCTCAAGGACGTGCATGTGCTCCTTTCGGACACCGATTTGACTCCCGACGGCGGTCCGACGACGGCCTCGCGTCAGACTTACGTCACCGGCAACGCCGTCCGGCATGCATCGAACGTTGTGCGACAGGCGATGGCGGCCACCCTGGCAGAGAAGTACGATGTGCCGCCGGAGTCGATCCGCTTCGTGGAGGGGCTGGCACAGGTGAATGGCCATCGGCTGCCCTTGGGCGAGGTGGTCTCCATGATGAAGGCCGAAGGGCGTGACCCGCGGGCGACGTACGAGTACTGGGCCCCGGAGACCCAGCCGCTGGGAACCGGCGGTGACATGCATTTCGCGTTTTCTTTCGCCGCCCAGGCGGCCGAAGTGGAAGTGGACCTGGAAACCGGCGAAGTAGGGGTCAGGTGCGTCATTGCCGCCAACGACGTCGGCCGGGCCATCAATCCCCTGGGATTGCAGGGCCAAGTCGAAGGCGGGGTGATGATGGGCCTGGGAAATGCGCTGACCGAGGAGTTCATCGTCGAAGATGGGATCGTGTTCAGTGATCGGCTGGCGCGTTACCGCATGCCTTCGATCGTCCACACGCCGGAAATCGTTTCCATTGTCGTCGAGCATCCGTCGAGTGATGGACCATACGGTGCCAAGGGGGTGGGCGAGATCTCGAGTATCCCCACCACGCCTGCGATTACGAACGCCGTGTACAACGCGTGCGGTGTTCGTGTTCGGCGCCTGCCGATCGATCAGGATTGGCTCGCCCGCGAACTGGCAGGACTGCGGGCCGCGACCACGGCCTGAAGGGATGACTCGATCCGTCTCATGCATCGTCGCACCCGACGGACAGAGCAAACACCGGGCTTCGGAGCTGCTCCCTCAGCGCTCATCACCAGGGGCGGCTCTGAAAGATGAGAGCAGACCATGTTGATTCACAACGCCACTCTGGTCTCTTGGGATGAAACCGACGTCTTTCCGGATGACCACGCTCTTCTGATACGCCAGGGCAGGATTGCGGAAGCTGGCAGTAGCGCCGAGTTGCTGGCACGCTACGCAGACGAGGAACGGCTGGATGTACACGGACAACTCGTCATGCCAGGCAACATCTGTGCCCACACTCACTTCTACAGTGCATTCGCCCGCGGGCTGGCCATCCCCGGCCGCGCTCCCCGCGATTTCCCGGACATCCTACGCAAGCTCTGGTGGCCGCTGGACAAGTCGCTCACAGAGGACGATGTTCACACGTCGGCCTTGATCTACATGGTCGATGCTATCCGTCACGGAACGACAACGGTAATGGATCATCACGCCTCACCCAATTGCATCCCTGGCTCACTCGACATCATCGCTTCGGCCGTCGAACAGGCTGGCCTGCGGGCTGTACTGTGCTATGAGGTCACCGATCGCGATGGGCCGGAGAAGGCCAGGGCGGGTATCGCCGAGAACACGCGCTTCGTACAACGCTGCTCGAGAGGGGACGTGGCGGCGGGTCGGGTGGCGGCCACCTTCGGCCTGCACGCCGGACTGACCCTGTCGGATGAAACGCTCGATGCGTGCCGGTCGGCTGTGACGGGTGACGGGGGTTTCCATATCCATGTCGCCGAACACGAGGCCGATGAGTATGACAGCCAGTTCAAGTCGGGCCTGCGCGTCGTCGACCGCCTGGCGAAGCATGGTATCCTGGGGGAGAAGACAATTGTCGCCCATGCGATTCACGTCGATGCCAGGGAGATTTCGCTGTTGGCGGAGAGCGGAACGTGGGTGACACACCAACCGCGTTCGAACATGAACAACGGCGTCGGGGTGGCGGCGGTCGAGTCGATGCTTCGGGCCGGGGTTCGGGTCGGTCTGGGCAACGACGGTTTCTCGAATGCCATGTGGGAAGAATGGAAGGCAGCCTATCTGGTTCACAAAGTCTGGAACCGGGATCCCCGCCGGATGCAAGGGGGTACGATCAAGGAAATTGCCGTCACCAACAACGCTGCTCTTGCCGGAGTTTTCTTCCCGGGATCGGCCTTCGGCTCACTTCGTCCGGGAAGCATGGCCGATTTGATCCTCGTCGACTACCATCCCACCACACCCATGACGCCGGGGAATTTGCCCTGGCACGTACTGTTTGGTTTTCACGAGTCCATGGTCACAGGAACGATCGTGGCCGGCCAGGTGTTGATGCGCGATCGCGAGCTGCTTACGCTCGACGAGAAAGAAGTCGCCTCCCACGCCAGGCAGCTGGCTCCGGCGGTGTGGGAACGCTATCGATCCTTCGTACCGGCGGATTGAACGCCGGCGTTCTCTCAGGGAGTGAGCATGACTGAAAGGATGATCCTGACGCTCGCCATCCTCGGCGGGACGGGCAAGGAAGGTCAGGCGCTGGCCGCTCGTTGGGCGAAGGCCGGCTACCATGTCATCATTGGTTCCCGCAGCCGCGACAAGGCCGACAAAGCCGTGGCGGCGGTGAACGAACGTCTCGGTGAAGACGTGGTTCACGGGATGGAAAACGCCGAAGCGGCGGCCGCCTGCGACATCGCCATCTTGACCGTGCCATTCGGGGCTCATCGTTCGACTCTTGAATCGATGAAGGATCATCTGCAAGGGAAGCTGTTGGTGGACGTAAGCGTGCCGGTGAAGTTGGACGATCCCGCAGTCGTGCAGATGCCGCCGGCCGGCAGTGCAGCCCAGGAGGCACAGGCGATTCTGGGCTCCGATGTCGACGTCGTGGCCGCGTTCCAGAATGTCTCTCACACACATCTGAAGCGCGACGAACCGGTGCCGTGCGACGTGCTCGTCTGCGGTGACGATGAGGCGGCTCGCCAGCAGGTCTTGCGCCTGGTCAAGGCCGCCGGGTTGGTGGGTTGGGACGCCGGGCCTCTGCAGAACGCCGTTGTGGTCGAGGGGCTGACTGCAGTTCTGCTTGGTATCAACAAGCGCTACAAGATCAAGGGAGCCGGCATCCGCATCACAGGCGAACAGGAGCCGGCGTAGTCCCCCAACCCCAACATGCTCACTCAATTGACACTGACCGTGCTGCCTGGCATCCCTTTGGTCGAGCCGGGCGATGACTTGGCGACGCTCATCCTGCCGGCCCTCCAGCGAACCGGGATGACCCTTGGCGACGGCGACGTCCTCGTCGTTGCTCAGAAGATCGTCTCGAAGGCCGAAGGACGGCTTATCAATCTCGAGACGGTAGAGCCGTCGCAGGCTGCGATCGATCTCGCCCGTGAGACCCAAAAGGACCCTCGCCTGGTGGAAGTGATTCTGGGTGAGAGCAAACACGTCCTACGCACCCGCCCGGGTTTGATCATCGTTGAGCACCGGCTGGGCTTCGTCTGTGCCAATGCCGGAGTGGATCATTCAAATGTGAGAGGTGCGCGCGGTGCACCGGGCGAGTGGGTTCTCATGTTGCCCCTCGATCCTGACCGATCGGCGTACGAGTTGCGGGACCGCATTCGCCAAGAGTCAGGGGCGAGCATAGGCGTACTCGTCATTGACTCTCATGGCCGCGCCTGGAGGATCGGCACGGTGGGAGTCGCAATCGGCGTCGCCGGTTTCCCGGCGGTGTTGGATCTCAGGGGGCACCCCGATCTGTTCGGAGATCTACTCCAGGTCACCCAGGTCGGCCTGGCGGATGAGCTGGCGGCTGGGGCATCGATGATGATGGGCCAGGCAGACGAGGGCCTGCCCGTCGTTCACGTGCGCGGATTGCCCTACAACTTACGAGAGGCATCATTGCAGGAGCTATTGCGACCCGAGGAGGATGACCTCTTCCGATGACGGGCTCGGGAGGACCTCCCGATTTGCCAGACATCATGCCAGTCGCACCAGGGAGCGCTGCTGTGCGAAGGCTCCGCGATCCGGATGCCGAGCTCGCCGTCAAAGGAGAGCCACCTCACCGCTCACTCATCTTGTTCGGTTACCATGAGCCGGGTGGACATTCAGCGCAAGGATCGGAACCGTGAGAACAACTTTCGACATGTGTGCTGAGCCATGGTCCGTCCATCGATGAACGAAACGAACTTGTCGGCGAGCCTGGCAGCTTTGATGGGCGCTCGGCGTTCCATCCGGCGCTTCAGTGCGGAGGCCGTACCGGAATCGATCGTTCGCAGGATCCTGAGCGCCGCCTGCCTGGCGCCTTCGTCGCACAACCTACAACCGTGGCGATTTGCCGTGGTCACCCTGAGATCGGACAAGGACCGCCTAGCCAGGGAGATGGGCAAGCGCCTTCGCGCCGATCGATTGCGGGACGGGGATGATGCCGCCGATGTCGAGGCGGACGCCTTGCGGTCATACTCACGTATCACGGGCGCCCCAGTTGTGATTGTGGTTAGCCTGACGATGGAAGAGATGGACTCCTACCCTGACGAGCGCCGGGCCGAAGCCGAGCGACTGATGGCCGTCCAGAGTGTTGCCATGGCCGGGTACGGCTTGCTCCTGGCGGCCGCCGCGGAAGGGCTTGGCTCTTGCTGGTTGTGCGCGCCCCTGTTCGCGCCGCAAGGAGCGATCAAGGCACTCGGCCTTCCCCTATCCTGGCAGCCCCAAGGGCTAGTCCTGCTGGGCTGGCCCGCCGACCAGGGACGGGAGCGAGGCCGGCGACCTGTCGAGGAGGTTACGCGGTTCCTGTCATGATCTCGAGAACGACGCTACTGGCGGGGATCACCCAATGACGAAGGTCGTTGCCCTTGCCGGCGGAGTGGGTGGCGCAAAGCTGGCCGACGGACTGTCCCAGGTCGTGCCGGCCGAGGATCTGACGGTCATTGTCAACACGGGAGACGACTTCGATCACCTCGGCCTGCACATCTGTCCGGACCTCGACACAGTGGTGTACACGTTGGCCGGTCTGGCGAATCCATCGACGGGCTGGGGACGCCTGGACGACAGCTGGAACGTCCTGGAAACGCTGCGCGAGCTGGGAGGGCCGGACTGGTTCCACCTGGGGGATCGAGATCTCGCCCTCAGCCTTGAGCGTACGCGCCGCCTGGGTGAGGGTGAGCCGCTGAGCGCCGTTGTCGACCACCTGCGTCACACTCTCGGCGCCCAGATCAGTGTCCTACCCATGAGTGATGACCGGGTGGCGACGATTGTTCTCACCGACAATGGCGAGCTGCCGTTCCAGGAGTACTTCGTGGCTTTGGCCTGTGAGCCGGTGGTTCGCGGTTTCAGATTCGACGGCATCCAGCGGGCGAATCCGGCTCCGGGGGTCATTCCAGCCGTTACGGGAGCCGATCTTGTCATCCTGTGCCCGTCAAACCCTTGGGTCAGTCTGGATCCGATTCTGGCCGTTCCCGGAATCCGGGATGCCATAAAGGGTAAGGTAGTTGTCGGTGTGTCACCCATCGTCGGCGGATCGGCCATCAAAGGCCCGGCGGCCAAGATGTTCCGTGAGTTGGGCATTGAACCATCGGCCCAGGCCGTCGCCGAACACTATCAAGACCTGATCTCAGGGCTGGTGGTCGACAGGCGAGACGAGTCGCTGGCCGGATCGATTCGTTCTCTTGGAATGGAGGTGTTGGTGACACAGACCATCATGACGGATAGGGCGGATCGAAGAACCCTTGCAGCAGAGCTCCTCGAATTCGCCGCCGATCGTGTACCTTAGCCGGAGCGCGACCTGTGACCATATGGGCGATCGTGCCAGTCAAGCCACTGAGGCGGGCCAAGTCCCGTTTGTCCGATGTCCTATCCAGGGAAGATCGACTCGAATTGAGTCAGCACATGCTGACGCACACCCTGGAGGTGCTTGCCGACATCCCATCGATCGAAAGGACGCTCGTGGTCAGCCGAGACTCCAGGGCGCTGTCCCTGGCGCGAAAACTCGGCGCGCGTACTGTGACCGAGCGGGGTTCGCCGCAATTGAATCGGGCATTGATTCGAGCCACCCTGGTCGCCCGCCGTTACAGCGTGTCGGGCGTCCTTGTCCTCCCGGCTGATCTGCCTTTGCTCACACGCCAGGATGTCGAATTCCTGATCGAGAAGGCGTCCGACCCACCCGTCGTCGTTATCGCGCCAGATCGTCGAGGCTCGGGGACAAACGCGCTGCTGTCGTCCCCGCCGGGTCTGATCGAGTACGCCTTCGGACCGCAGAGCTTCCCCAGCCATGTAGAAAGAGCGAAAAAGGCCGGGGCACGCCTTGAGATCTGTGAGCTTCCCTCCCTGGCCCTGGACGTCGACCTTCCGGACGATCTGGCGCATCTTCAGGCCGGGAACGGTGCCGATCTCATTCACCTAGACACGGAGAAGACATGACAGACAATCGCGTCGCCCTATACCTCCAGGATGATCACGATCTCAGGCGGGGCCTCGATGATGTCTGGTACGCCGAGCAGCACGGGTTCGAGGCCGTCTGGCAAGCTGAATCCCGGCTGGTCCGCGATGCTATCGTGCCGATGGCGGCCTATGCCGCCGTCACGGAGCGAATCAAGATCGCTTCGGGAGTGATCAACAATTGGACCCGCAACATCGGTCTGCTGGCCGCCACATTCCTGACGTTGGACGATCTCGCGCCCAACCGGGTGATCTGCGGGATCGGCGCCTGGTGGGATCCGCTTGCGGCCAACGTCGGGATCGAGCGTCGCAAGCCGATGCTGGCGATGCGCGAGACCGTCGAGGTGCTACGTCGTCTGCTGAACATGGAGCATGTGACCTTTCATGGTGAGTTCCATCATGTGGATGGGATTGAGTTGGACGTGGTTCACGGACGGCGTGAGCCGCGCAACGTCCCGATCTACATCGGCGCCACGGGCTTCAAGATGATGGAGCTGGCCGGCGAAATCGCCGACGGCGTGGTGCTGAACTACTGCGTTCCTCCGGAGTACAACGATCAAGCGATGGAGGCGTTGCAGAGCGGCGCCAGGAAGGCGGGCCGGAAGGTCGAGGACATCGATCGGCCCCAGTTGGTCGTTTGCTCGGTCGATCGAGATCGCGCCAAAGCACTGGACGCCAGTCGTGTCCTGCTCACCCAGTACCTGGCGCAACAACCGCATATCGCCAAAGCCAGCGGCGTGCCGCAGAGTGTCGTTACCGAGATCCAACAGATCCTCGGATGGCCGGCGACCTACGAGCAAATCCAGCGGGCAAAACACCTTGTGCCCGAAGAGTTGATCCTGAGGATCACGGCTTCCGGAACGCCGGAGGAAGCCGTCGGCAAAGTCGACGAGTATCAACGCCGCGGCGCGACCTGTCCGATCCTCTTCGCTGTCGGGAGCGATGTTCGGCTCTTGATCGATACCTTCAGCCCGAACAAGACTGCGTGAAGGACGGATCATGACAGGTCAATCCTGCGAGCCTGCTGTGTCTGGGTCGGGGGAAAGCCCGAACGAAGTTGCCCCCGGTGTGGGCCGGACGAAACAGCCCAACTCACGCCATTGTTTTGTGTGCGGGCTCGAAAGCAGCGTTGGTCTCAAGCTGACGTTCTACGACGCGGGCCCAGATCAGGCGGAAGCTGGCTATACCGTCCCCGAAGAATATCAGGGCTATCCCGGTCTGGTCCACGGGGGCATCATGGCGGCGATGCTTGACGAAGTGATCGGTCGCGCAGCGATGTCAGGCGATCCGACCCACTTCACGCTGACGGCCAGGCTCTCGCTGCGCTACCGCAAGCCGGTCCCGGTCGGCGTGCCGCTGCGGTTGGTGGGAAAAGTCGAGCGCAAGAAGGGCCAGCTCACCACGGGTCGGGGCGAGCTGATCCTGCCGGATGGAACGGTCGGCGCCGAGGCGGAGGCAACACTGATCGACTACGCCGGGGCTCCTGAAGACCTCGAGCGACTGGAGCAACTCGGTTGGCGCGTTTATGAAGACTGACGATGGAGTCCGCCGGAGAGAGCTGAACGTCGTCGTAGCGGACGCAAGTTGGAAAGACGATGAACATGGAATATCACCGCGCGCGATCTCTTGATGAAGCTCTAGCCCTCCTGAAGGAGGGACTACCTCTGGCCGGTGGGACCAGTCTGGCCCCGCGGCTTCGTGGGTTGTCATCGGTCGTCGATCTGCAAGACATCGGGCTCGACACGCTTGAGGTGACCGAGCCGAAGGTGATCGCCGGCGCGTGCGTGACCCTGCAGTCGCTCGCAGAGATTGGAGACCCCGTCCTGGGCGCCCTGGCTCATGCCTCTCACCTGGAGGCGGGCTGGAACTTGCGCAACGTGGCGACTCTCGCTGGCACCTTGATCTCGGCGGATGGCCGATCCCCGCTGGTCACCACACTGCTTGCGCTTGACACACATGTCGACCTGCAGCCGGGGGGCGAGAACGTTGATCTGGATGAACTCCTGGCGCGCCGCGACCGTCAGGAGTCGGACCGACTGATTACGACGGTTTCGATCCCACGGCCGCGATGGCTGGCATACGAGCAAGTTGCCCGCTCGCCCGCCGATCGGCCGATTGTGTGCGCGGCTGTGGCCCAGATTGAGCCCGAGGGCGGACAGAGACAACTTCGCGTGGCCCTCGGGGGCTATGGCGCAAGACCGATCCTGGTGCCGGCGATCGAAGGGGAGCCCGAATCCGAGAGTGCTGCTGATGAATTGGGGCGACTTGCCTCCAGAGCCTACGCCGAGGCCGGCGACGCTTGGGGCAGTGCCGAGTACCGGTCGGAGGTCGCCGGCGTCCTGGTCCGGAGGTTGATCCGGGAGGGGGTGGCGCCATGAATGTTGGTTTCACCCTCAACGGTGAACAGGTCGAATTGGACGTTCCACCCCAGACTTTGCTCCTGGCGGCGCTGCGCGAATACCTGGGCATATTCGGCGTAAAGCATGGATGCGAAACAGGCGATTGCGGCGCGTGCACCGTCTTGATTGATGGAGAACCGGTCAACAGTTGCGTGATGCTGGCCGCCCAGGCGGAAGGCAAAACGATCACGACGATCGAGGCGATCGGTGAGCATCCCGAGCACGGATGGAAGCACACGGCCGGCCTGAGCGCCCTGCAACGGGCGTTTGTGGAAACCGGGGCCATCCAGTGTGGCTTCTGCACCCCGGCGATGATACTGGCGGCGGGAAGCTTGCTCAGCCGGGAGCCGGATCCTTCCGAGGCAGAAATTCGTCAGGCGCTGTCGGGGATCTTGTGCCGTTGCACAGGCTATCTGAAGCCGGTTCAGGCCGTGCTGCGGGCGGCGGCAGTGTTGCGGGGTGAGCCGGTGGAACCGATCGAGGCCCCTATTCCCGCGCCCTCGGATCTCTTCGCGGTCGCGGGGGAGGGGGAGGCCGGTCCGATGCCGCAAGGGGCGGGCCCAGAGTTGGCCATACGTACGGGCGTGATGCCCAGGATCCAGGTGGCTTCGGGTCCGGAGACGCGGTCTTCCGTCGGCCGTCCCGAGCCCAAGGTCGACGCCGTGAAACTGGTGCAAGGCAAACCGGCATTCACAGCCGACCTTGAGATGCGCGGGATGCTGGTGGGCAAAGTTCTGCACAGCCCTGTCGCCCATGCGCGCATCAAGAAGATCGATGCCACCGAAGCGCTGGCCCTGCCAGGTGTGGCCGCGGTTCTGACGTGGAAGGACGTCCCGCGGGTGGTATATTCCACGGCCGGACAATCGCACCCGATTCCAGGCCCGCTGGATACATTCTCGCTCGACCACAAGGTTCGTTTCGTCGGAGACCGGGTTGCGTTCGTTGCTGCCGAAGACGAGGCCACGGCCGAGAAAGCCCTCGAGCTCATCAAAGTGCAATACGAGCCTGTGCCGACGATCCTCGATTCGCGGCATGCCATGGATGAGGACGCGCCGCAGATCCACGACGAACCCGAATATGTCGACTTCGCTGACTCCGATGCCAGCCGGAATCTGGCCGCGGAGATCCGCATCGACATCGGGGACGTGGAGCGCGGTTTCAAGGATGCGGACCTGATCGTTGAAGGAGAGTATGAGGTCCCCAAGGTTCAACAGGTTTCGATCGAGCCCCATGTAGTGGTCACTTATTGGGATGAGGATGACCGTCTGGTGATTCGGACCAGCACGCAAGTGCCGTTTCACGTGCGACGGCAGATCGCTCCGGTCCTCGGGCTTCCGCCCAAGCGGATCCGCGTGATCAAGCCGAGAATCGGCGGTGGGTTCGGCGGCAAGCAAGAGGTTCTCGTCGAGGATGTGGCCGCACACCTTACGATCGCCACGGGACGGCCGGTCCGTTTCGAGTACACCCGGGCCGAAGAGTTCTTCGCCGCCCGCTCCCGTCATCCGATGCGCATCAAGATGAAAACCGGGGTGAAACGCGACGGTACGATCACCGCCAATGAGATGTACGCACTGAGTGACACGGGTGCCTACGGTTGTCACGCGCTGACGGTTACTGGAAACACGGGTCACAAGGCGATGGCGTTGTACGTCGGCGACGGCCCATATCGTCAATCGCCCAACATCCGCTTCTACGCTGACATCGTGTACACCAACACACCGCCATCCGGTGCCTATCGCGGCTACGGCGTCCCTCAGGGCTATTGGCCGCTCGAGAGGCACATGGAGAAGGTCGCTCGCATGTTGGGGCTGGACGCCCTGGCGTTCCGCCTGAAGAACACGCTTCGCGCCGGGGAACTGCACCCGTTCAGCACCGCCTGGTCTGAAGGTCGCGAGCCGCGGCCCGAGACAATCAACACCTGCGGTCTGGCAGACTGCGTCGCGCAAGGTGCCGCGGCGATCGGCTGGCATGAGAAGTATGGCAATCAGGACTGGCACGTCGTCCCCGGCAAGCCTCATCTTCGACGCGGGATTGGCCTGGCCACTGTGATGCAGGGGACGGCGATCCCTTATCTCGACATGGGCGGCGCCAGCATCAAGATCAATGATGATGGCTCGTTCAATCTACTCGTCGGCGCCACCGACCTCGGCACCGGCTCCGATACGGTCCTCGCACAGCAGGCGGCCGAAGTGTTGGGTGCACCGCTTGAGGACATCATCGTGTACTCGTCGGACACCGATTTCACACCGTTCGACAAAGGGGCCTACGCTTCCAGCACCACGTATATTTCCGGAACGGCGGTCGTCCGCGCCGCCCAGCAAGTCGCGGAGCGCATCCGCGTGCGTGCGGCCAAGATGCTCAGCCAGGAGACGGGGGAAGCGATCGGACCCGATCAGATTCGTCTGGCTGATGGGCAGGCGTGGGCGCCGGATGGTCGCTCGGTGACGCTGGGCGAAGTGGCGCTCCATGCACTGCACGAGGAGGACCAAGAGCAGATCATGGGGATCGGCTCCTACGTCTCTCCGGCTTCACCCCCGCCTTTCGCGGCGCAGTTCGCCCAGGTGTTGGTGGACATAGAAACCGGCAATCTCACCGTGGAGAAGCTGGTGATGGCGGTCGATTCGGGTGTGATCGTCAACCCGCTCACGGCCTCGGGGCAGGTCGAGGGAGGCATGACCCAGGCGCTTGGTTATGCAGTGTGCGAAGAGATGCTCTATGACGATCACGGCGTGGCGCGCGAGGTTGATTTGCGGGATTACCATATCTTCGCGGCGCATGAGATGCCGTCCCTGGAGACCATCTTCGTCGAGACCTTCGAGCCGACCCATCCGTTCGGGGTCAAGGCCGTCGCCGAAATCCCCATGGACGGGGTCGCCCCGGCGGTGGGCAACGCCGTTCGGGACGCTTGCGGAGCGGATGTCGATGTTGCCCCGGTAACGCCGGAGCGACTGTGGCGGGCCATCCGGGCCGGCGCCGGAAAGGGCGAGCGGGGCGGCTGAAAAGGCCCGAATGGTAGACTGGACGAGAGCCTGGACCGGCGGCTGAGCCCGTGGACAAGCGACCAGGAGTGGAAATGGAGATCTACGAGCGCGTCCGAGAGGTCATTGAGCAAGGGGGAAGGGCTGCGCTGGCGATCGTCATACGCACGCAAGGATCCGTTCCAAGGCGGGAAGGGAGCAAGATGCTGGTGTTCCCCGATGGCCGGATCGAGGGAACGGTCGGAGGGGGTGAGCTGGAGAACCGCGTGATCGCTGAGTCGCTTACGGCGCTCGGCGACTCTAGAACGCGCGTGCTGCACTACAGTTTGAACGACCTCGGCGGCGGCGACCCCGGGGTGTGCGGAGGGGAGGTCGAGGTGTTCGTCGAACCGATCGAGCCGAGCCCGACCGTCTTGATTGTAGGCGGGGGGCATGTCGGGAAGGCCGTGGGGCACCTGGCCCATTGGCTTGGGTTCCGGGTTGTGGTATCAGATGATCGTTCGGAGTTCGCCACGGCGGAGGCCAATTCGGAAGCGGACGAAGTGATCCTGTGCCCTCTGGCGGAGCTGCCGGGGCGAATCAGGATCAACCCGTCCACCTACATCATGCTCACGACCCGCGGGATCTCGATTGACGTTGGCGGCCTGCCTGCGCTGATGGAGACGCCGGCGGCGTATATCGGCGTGATCGGATCCCGCAGACGCTGGGAGCTTTGCGTCAAGGAACTGAAAGAGATGGGAGTCCCGCAAGAGAAGATCGACCGTGTGACGTCTCCGATGGGGCTTGAGTTGAATGCAGAGACGCCGGAGGAGATTGCCGTGAGCATGATGGCGGAGATCATCCTCCTGCGGCGCGGTGGGACCGGGCTGCCTATGGCGCATGCCGCCGGCGTCCGTCGCGGGCTAAAGGAAGGCTGACCGCCAGATGTGGACTGAGTACTTCACCCCGACATCGATCGAAGAGGCGCTGACGCTCCTGGCTGAGCACAGGCCGCGCGCCCGGATCGTGGCAGGGGCGACCGATCTCATCCTCGAACTCGAGCGCGGCCAGCGCCCGGGCGTCGAGGTCCTGATTGATATCACGCGCATCCCTGGACTGGACTCGATCCATCTCGATCCAGATGGGATGATCCATCTTGGACCGCTCGCCACACACAATCATTGCGCCGGATCGCAGTTGATCATCGATCGGGCATTCGCCCTGGCGCGCGCTTGTTGGGAGGTGGGCGCGCCGCAGATCCGCAACCGGGGGACGGTTGCCGGAAACCTGATCACGGCCTCGCCGGCCAATGACTCGATCACGCCGCTGATGGCGCTGGAGGCCGAGGTGCGCCTGCGATCGTTGGATGGAGAGCGCATCGTCAGGCTGAGTGACTTTTACACCGGCGTGCGCCGCAACGTCATGCGGGATGACGAGTTGTTGGTTGACATCGCATTCCCCGCGCCGGCCGCCGGAACCCGCAGCTCGTTCTACAAGCTGGCCTTGCGCCGCGCTCAGGCGGTCTCCGTGATCAACGTCGCTGTGGTCCTCGAGTTCGAGGCCGACCGCATCCACCGCGCGGCAGTCACCCTGGGCTCGGTGGCCCCGACGATCATTCACGCCGAAGGCGCGGAGGAGATCCTCAACGGAGCCACTTTGAGTGAGGATGCGGTGGCCCGTGCGGCCGTAGCCGCGGCTCAGTCGGCCAAACCGATCGACGACCTTCGAGGCTCGGCCTCTTACCGCGTCGAGATGGTTCGGGTCTGCACCGAACGTGTTCTGCAGGCGCTTGCCGCCGGCAATGAGCGCCAGGGCTATCCGAATCCGCCGGTCATGCTTCGCCGACCCGAAACATGGCAATGGGATCGACCGCTCAAAGAAGCGAACGTGCATCGGAAGGGGACGCCGATCGTCACGCAGATCAACGGACAACGCTACGACCTCGAAGCCGGGTTCGACAAGACACTCCTGCGCCTGCTCCGCGAGGACGTCGGGTTGACCGGGACCAAGGAAGGCTGCGCAGAGGGTGAGTGTGGAGCATGCACGGTATTCCTGGATGGGGTGAGCGTCATGGCTTGTATGGTCCCCGCGCCGCGCGCCCACGGTGCCGAGATCGTTACTGTGGAGGGGCTGGCGAGGGACGGCCATTTGCACCCGATCCAACAGGCCTTCATCGACGAAGGGGCGGTTCAGTGCGGATACTGCACGCCCGGGTTCCTGATGTCTGGGGCGATGCTGCTGGAGGAGACGCCCAACCCATCGAAGTGGGACATCCAGCAGGCGCTTACGGGGAACCTGTGCCGCTGCACCGGATACTACAAGATCATCTCAGCGTTTGAGAGTGCGGCCAAAGCCAATCGGCGCGAGACTGAGCCCGCCGGATTGTCGGGGGTGACGGGGACAGAGGCCGCCTAGCGCAGGCCTGTCTCCGGGAAGGGGACGCAAACATGGGACGAGACACGTGGAGATATGCGCAACTCGAACGGGAGCGGGCCGCCAGGAAGCGCGGGAATCCGGTCTTGCGAGGGGTAGGCTGTCTTCTGCTTGTCGCCCTGGCCTTTGCAGGCTACTACTTCGCAGACTGGTTCCTTATCGCCAATTTTAAAAACGGCTGGGTCTACATCCCCTACGAAGCCTTAAATCCGTCGTTCGTTCCGACGTGGCTGTCACCCTATCTTGGCGGAGGTGGCATGGTGAAGTTGATCGCCGCCGGTTTGGTGATGGTCTTCGGATACGGCATTCTGAGCATTGTCTACGCCATCCTCTTCCCGGTCAAACTCGGTGAGACGGACGTGCCTCCGGTGCGACGGGGACGGGCGAGAAAGAACAGGTAGGCACGCAGGATGGACCGGACGGTTCCGCGCACCGGCTCGGAAGAGGTCGAGCTCTATATCCGGACGTACTATTCGCTACTCCGGTCGACGACCGACGTTCAGATCCGTTCGCTTGAAGAAGTCCATGCCAACATGGGCTCCTCCCTGCATCCCTCGGCGCGTGCCCTCTACCCCGACATGTCGGCCTTTATTTACAGTTCATTGCGCCTCCCCTCTTCTATCACCGAGACAGAGCGCGTGGTTCTTGGGCAGAGTCAGGAGGTCTTCGAGCAGGGTGGTATGGGCGATTTGCACGATTGGCAGCCCGTCGCGGCCAAGGCCCGGAGACGCCGAAGCTTCTATGACGGGAACGGCACCCTGGGGTGTCTGATCGCCAGCCGCTCGGATATCGACGACATTATCCCAATCCTTACGGCCTTCCAGATCGAATGGAACAAGCTTCACAGGTTGATGCGCGGCGAGCAGGTTCAGGCGTTTCTGGCCGACCCTCTCGAAGGGGATGAGGGGTTGGCGGCGCTTGGGCACGGAATCGGTATCGAGCCCGAAGATCTGGATCGGTTGCGCCAGGTCTGGGATGAAGATTTCTGGCCGATGATGTCGGCCATCGCCTCGAGGCAGAAGAATCTCAAGGTCAAGCTTCTGGCAGGATCCTTGACTGACTATCGCCGGGCTACCCAGCTGTGGTGGGAGAGAGTCGAGGATGCCAATCCGTCGATCCTGCATCGGCCGGTGTACTTCATCTCCAGCAATGCTCACAGCATTGTCAACCTGTTCACCGGCTTTGCGCTTCGACAGGAAGAGGAACTCCTGCGGTTTCTCGAGCATCCGCAGCATGCTGATCTGCTCGAAGAGTGGAACGAGATTGAAGCTCGGCAGGTGCCGTCGAGTCGGGAGAATTTCCTCTACTACGTATTGAAGAAGTACCTGGCCGCTCCCGAAGGTGCAGATATGCGGGAGGTGCGCGCCCAGGCCGAGCGCGATTGCGGGATCCAACGGATCACCAGCGATTATGGTTTCGACCTGCAAGTTCAACTTGTCGATCTGCAGCAAATCAGGCCAGCCTGGCTTGATCCGCGTCTCCGGACGCCGGGCCTGGAGCCGATGATCCAAAGCGATGCGATTGTGGTCAATATCGAGTACCCGCTCGGCATGGGATCCTTCGAATTCCTGTCTTACATCGCCACCCGCGTCGGGGAAATCCGAGGCGTGTACATCATGGGCAAGGCTGCCACACTCAACGGGATCATCGGAGACGTCATGCTCCCTTCCGTCGTGCATGACGAGCAGTCACAGAATACCTATCTGTTCGAGAACTGTTTCAGGGCCGCGGAATTCGGGGAAGACCTGGTATACGGAACGTTATTGGACAACCAGAAGGCTGTCAGCGTCCGGGGCACATTCCTGCAGACGCCGCGCTACATGGACGTGTTCTATCGGGAGGGCTACACCGACATCGAGATGGAAGCCGGCCCATACCTATCGGCGGTCTATGAGATGTACCGGCCGAAGCGTCACCCGAACAATGAGATTGTGAATCTGTATGGTCTGCCGTTCGACCTGGGCGTCATTCACTACGCCTCAGATACACCTTTGAGTAAGGGCAAGAATCTCGGCGCCGGCACGCTCTCATACTTCGGGATGGACCCGACCTACGCGGCCAGCCTGGCAGTCTGGCGGAGGATCTTTGACCTGGAGATGGACAGAGTCCGCCGCCAATCGACGCTGGCGGTTGAGCAACTCTGACGAAGTCCTCCTGCCGGTCGTTCGCCGGTTGTAGCCCAGCGCGAGGCGGCTTGGCAGAACGAACCGGAGGGGAACGAAACATTGTGCGGTTGCTGTTCCACCGGTGTGGATGGTCCCCTCTGGCCCGGATCGGCCCCCCTGCCGATGCCTGTCGCCTTCGATGAAGAGTCTGACGATGGAGAATGATCCATGTCGCTGATCGGCCAGTCGGTTCCCCGGCTTGACGCACGGGGTAAGGTCACGGGGGAGACCCTCTTCCCGGGCGACATCAACAAGACAGACCAGGCCTATATGAAGATTCTCTTCGCAGGGCGGCCGCATGCGATCATTCGCGCTCTCGACACCAGCGCGGCCGAGGCCCTGCCAGGCGTCCTGGCGGTGTTCACGGCCAAGGACGTCCCGGTCAATGAGTACGGCCTGATCATGCCTGATCAGCCGGTGCTGTGTGGACCTGGCTCGACGAAACCGTTTGCAGATCGAGTTCGTTTCGTTGGGGATCAGGTGGCGCTGGTAGTGGCCGAAAGCGAGGCTGCCGCGGCCGCGGCGTTGAAGCTGATCCGGGTAGACTACCAGGATCAGCCCGTCGTCACCGATGTCGATGCTGCGATGGAGGCGGGCTCGACGCTGCTGCACCCGGACAAAGAGAGCAATGTCTTCTGCCATTACCGCATCCGCAAGGGAGATCTTGAAAGAGGTTTTAACGAGTCCAGCGTAATCATCGAAGGCGAATACCGCACGCCGCCCCAGGAACATGCCTACCTGCAACCGGAGGCGGGACTGGCATATGTGGATGAGGATGGCCAGGTGGTGGTACACGTCGCCGGTCAATGGACGCACGAAGATCGCCAACAGATCGCCCATGCCTTGGCGATCCCCGAGGATCAGATCCGGGTAATCTATCCGGCCATCGGTGGCGCCTTCGGTGGACGTGAAGATATGTCGGTCCAGATCGTGCTGGCGCTGGCCGCGTGGCGGTTGCACCAGCGCGGCGTTTCGCGGCCGGTGAAAATCGTCTGGTCGCGCGAAGAATCGATCCTGGGTCATCACAAACGACATCCGTTTCTCATACGGACCAAGTGGGGGGCGTCCGCCGAGGGGAAGCTACTTGCGGCGGATGTCGACGTCCTACAGGACGGTGGGGCGTATGCCTATACATCGACCAAGGTGCTGGGCAACGCGACCTTGATGTGCACCGGGCCGTACGAAATCCCAAATGTGCGGGTGGACGCCTACTCGATCTATACCAACCATGTACCCGGAGGCGCGTTTCGTGGCTTTGGCGGCCCTCAGGCCGCATTCGCCGCCGAAGGTCAGATGAACAAGCTGGCCGAGAAGCTGGGCATGGACCCGGTCGAAATCCGGGCGAGGAACGTGCTCCAGGAAGGCGCGCTGCTCAGCGTTGGAACCCCGTTGCCGAAAGGTGTGACCATCGGAAAGGTCGTGCAAGCTGCCGCCGAACGGGCGGGTTGGCGCCGAACGGCGAAGGGCTGGACCTCTCCCGACGCTGAGACGTTGGGAACGCCACCGAGCCCGAACCTCCGGCGCGGGATCGGCTTCGCCAGTGCCTTCAAGAACGTCGGCTTTTCATTCGGTGCCCCGGAGGCCTCGACCGCAACCGTTGAGCTCCATGGGCGAGGCGAGATCGAACGTGTCGTGCTCTATCACGCCGGCGCCGACGTCGGGCAGGGCGCGCACACGGTGATGGCACAGATGGCTGCCGAAGCGGCCGGCGTGCCGTTTGAGAGGGTGCAAGTCGTCGCTTCGGATACGGCGAAGACAGGCGACTCCGGATCGTCTTCAGCCTCACGAATGACCTTCATGTCGGGGAACTCGATCCGGGGAGCGGTCGAAGCGGCGCTTGGGAAATGGCGTCAGGAAGAACGCCCCGCTGTGGCGACTTTCACCTACCGACCGCCAAAGACGACACCCTTCGACCCTCAGACGGGAAAGTCGGAGCCCAATTTCGCCTACGGGTACGTATCCGAGGCTGTCACAGTTGAAGTAGACATGCAGACCGGCCACGTCCGGCTGCTGGATGTTGTCTGCGCCGACGACGTCGGCCATGCCGTCAACCCTCGATTAGTGCAAGGTCAAATCGAAGGCGCTGTTGTCCAGGCTGCCGGGTACGCGGTGCTCGAAGACTTCATTCAGGACGGCGGTGAGGTGACGACAGCTCACCTGTCGACATATCTGATCCCGACGATCCTGGACGTGCCCGATCGGGTCGAATCGATCATCCTGGAATACCCCGACCCCCTTGGACCATGGGGGGCGCGCGGGATGGCTGAGATGCCGTTCCTCCCGCTGGCGCCGGCGATCGTCGCCGCCGTGAGGATGGCGACCGGGGTATGGCTGGATGAATTCCCGCTGATCCCGGAGCGCGTGTTGCGCGCCATCAACCAGGTTGACAACTGATGTCTACTTCGCGACCATTTGTCATTGTGCGCGGCGGAGGTGACCTGGGGACGGGCGTGGCCGCCCGGCTCCATCGTTGCGGCTTCGCCGTCGTCGTGCTGGAGGTCAATCGCCCGCTGGCGGTGAGACGCCTCGTCTCCCTGGCTGAAGCCATCTATGCCGATGAGGTAGAGATCGAAGACCTCAAAGGCCGCAAGGTGGAGAGCGCGGAAGATGTCACGGCGGCCCATGCGGCAGGCTCGATCGCAGTGATGGTAGATCCGCTGGCTGAATCGCGTGATGTGCTGTCACCGGTCGCATTGGTGGACGCTCGCATGCGGAAGGTGGCCCCCGAGATCGGGATGGAGGCCGCGCCTTTCGTCGTCGGCCTCGGCCCTGGGTTCGAGGCCGGTGTGGATTGCCACGCCGTGGTTGAGACCCAGCGCGGCCATCACATGGGTCGGGTCATCTGGAAGGGGTCGGCAATCCCCGACAGCCGGGTGGCCGAACCTGTCAAGGGCTTCGATGTCGACCGAGTGCTCAGGGCACCGGCCGAGGGCGTGCTCCATTCGTTGGCGGCGTTGGGCGATGTCGTCCAGCGTGGCCAGGTTCTGGCGCGCATCGAACGCACCGATGTTCCCGCTCCCTTCGATGGGGCTTTGCGCGGTTTGATCCACGACGGCCTTCCCGTCTGGCGTGGCGACAAGATAGGGGATCTGGATCCACGTAAGGAACCCGCTTACTGCAGACAGATCTCAGACAAATCGCTAGCCGTCGGGGGCGGCGTTCTCGAGGCACTCCTCTCACAGACAGAGATCCGGCGAAGACTGGGGGATTGAGATGCAACTGCATGAGGCGCTCCGATTCCAGCGCGGCTGGAGCGTCGCACTTACCGGAGCCGGCGGGAAGTCCAGTGCGATGGCCCGCCTTGCGGCTGAGCTATCAGCCGATTCACCCGTCATCATCACCTCAACGACCAAGCTGGCGCTGCATCAAACTGATATGGCCAACCATCACATGGTCCTGCGTCGCGGGTCAGATATTCTTCCTATCTCAGGACTGATAAAAGAGAAGCAATCGATTCTGGTCACCGGACCTTCGTCCGAAAACGAGCCAAAATGGGTCGGGCTTGGTCCGGAGATGATCGTAGCCTTGCGCAAGCTTGCGGATAGAAGCCGGGCGACCCTGTTGATCGAGGCGGACGGCGCCCGGGGACGTTCCCTTAAAGCCCCGGACGATCACGAGCCCGTGATCCCGGCGTTCACGGATCTTGTTCTGAACGTGGTTGGAATGGACGTGGTCGGCAAGCGCGTCGACTCTCCCTACGTGCACCGACCAGAGCGCGTGGCCAGCGTGCTGGGAATCTCCGTCGGCGACCCGATCACCCCGGGGCATTTGGCCGCTCTTGTCACCTCTCCTCAAGGCGGCTTGAAGGGCGTTCCGGCGATCGCCGAATTTCACGTGTTGTTGAACAAGATAGACGTTGCCGGTGGGCGGGACAATGCCCAGCAGGCAGCGTCAGCGATGCTCAGTTCGCCTCGGCTACGGAGCATAAGCCTGGGCAGCATGACGGAAGACCGCCCGGTTTGGCGTGTGTACGGGCGGGTCGCGGGCGTCGTACTGGCTGCAGGCGGCTCGCGTCGGATGGGCAAGGTCAAGCAGCTGATTCTTTGGAAAGGGAAGCCGCTTGTCTGGCACGTTGTGAGCGCCGCGCTCGAGTCGGGACTGACGTCCATCGTCGTCGTCCTCGGGGCGGAGGCCGATGCGGTCCGAGCTGTGCTCAATGGCATGCAGGTCGAATTCGTCGTCAATCCGGATTGGGACCACGGACAAAGCACCTCGGTCCGGAGTGGGCTGGATGCAGTGATCGGGAACGTCGAAGGCGCGATGTTCTTGTTGGCCGACATGCCCAAGATCCATGCACGCCTGCTTGACTCGCTCATCGAGTACCATCGCCGGACCCTGACCCCCATCATTGCTCCGCGGGCTGGTGGCAGGTGGGGAAATCCGGTGCTCTTCGACAAGACGACATTTGAGGGCCTGGCCCAGTTGTCGGGTGATCGGGGAGGTCGGACGCTGTTCGACCACTATCGCGTAGGCGGGATTGACACCGATGAATCGGTGCTCTTCGATGTCGACAATCCCGGCGACATGCGCAAGTTGATGGACTCCACGTGATCGCAGCCGTGATCCTGGCCGCCGGCGCCTCGCGCCGAATGGGCCGACCCAAACTCATTCTTCCCTGGCATGAAGGCAAGACGATCATCGATCACGTCGTCAGTATCTACCGCACTGCCGGGGCATCACCCATCATTGTAGTTTCCAGTGATAAGGATGACACACTGGCAGTTGCGTTGACGAATCTCCGTGTGAGGCAGGTCAGCGTCCCTTTCGGTGATGAGATGCTTTCTTCAGTGAAGGCCGGCCTGTCTGCACTGCAGGAGCCGGAGATCGAGGCGGCGCTGCTGGTTCCGGGTGACCACCCACTGCTGGCGCCGGTG
The DNA here is from genome assembly GCA_964528155.1 of uncultured Anaerolineaceae bacterium. GTDB lineage: Bacteria > Chloroflexota > Anaerolineae > Anaerolineales > E44-bin32. The sequence continues at coordinate 3,345 of CAZGRL010000003.1, read as the reverse complement.
ACGGTGGGCCGCTTGATCGATGCCTGGCGCTCCGAGGGCGGCGCGATCGTCGCCCCTTCCATCGACGGCCGCAGAGGACATCCGATTCTCGTCGGCCGGCTCGTATGGCCGGCGATCCTGTCCCTCCAGGCCGATCGGAGTCTGCGAGACTTCCTGCGCGACCGAGCCGGCGAGATTCGCTACGTCGTCGTTGAGGACCTTGGGGTGATTCGCGATATCGATACGCCGGCGGACTATGAGCAAGCGCTGGCGGAGGTGGACGCGCACCGATCCGCGGGGGATACGGACGGCTGAAGTCGGTTCTCCCCATCCAGGCGTATTACCGAAGTAAGCAGGCCGTCGGCTTTGCCGACGGCCTGCTTACTTCGGTATTTCTCCCTCTCCCCCGTCGAGCAAAACGCTCGATTCGTCGCGTCACAAGGCGGGGGAGGGGGCATAGGCTGGCTTCCCGTAGGAGGGGACACTCCCCTCACCTGCGGTAGATCATCGGGGCGTGCCCTCGCGTGCGGATACACGCCCAGTAGTCGTCCGCGTTGACCCTCCGGTCCGGCGCATGCTATAATGCGTTTCACTGGAGCGCGCATGGCTCGCCCGAATGATGTCAATCGGCTGAATTCGAATCCCAATGTCTTTGACCATCGGGTGGTCGGCATGTCCGCGCGCTGAACCAGGACCTGCGAAGCAAATCGCCGCCCGAAGTCGTCGAGACAGGGCGGCGTTGTCATTTCAGGGCACGGAGGCATCATGTACAAGGATCATCAATGCGGAGAGCTCGGCACGGCGCACATCGGTCAGCGGGTGACCCTCGCGGGTTGGGTGAACCGGCGTCGTGATCACGGCGGATTGACATTTGTCGACCTGCGCGATCGCTCCGGCGTGGTGCAGCTTGTCACCAACCCCGAGGAGTCAGCCCAGGCACACCAGATGGCCGTCGAGCTCCGTTCGGAATGGGTCATCCAGGCCTCCGGCGTTGTCCGGAAGCGGCCGGCCGGGATGGAAAACCCGTCGTTGGCAACGGGAGAGATCGAGGTCGAAGTCGATTCGCTCACGATCCTCAATCCTGCTCGAACACCGCCTTTTCTCATCAACGACGAGAGCGAAATCGACGAGATGGTCCGACTGAAATACCGGTACCTGGATCTGCGGCGAATTCGCGTTCGGGACAACATAGAACTCCGGCACCGACTGGTCAAATTCATTCGCGACTACCTGACTGAGCGGGGCTTCTGGGAAGTCGAGACGCCGATGTTGTTCAAGACGACGCCGGAGGGTGCGCGCGACTACCTTGTGCCGTCCAGGCTCTATCCGGGCGAGTTCTATGCGCTTCCGCAATCGCCGCAACAACTCAAGCAACTCCTCATGGTCGCCGGTATTGAGCGCTACTTCCAGATCGCCCGCTGCTTCAGAGACGAGGATCAGAGGGGAGACCGACAGCCGGAGTTCACCCAGTTGGACCTCGAGATGTCCTTTGTGGAACGCGAAGATGTGATGCGGCTGACCGAGGAACTGTTCACCAGCCTGGTCGAGACAATCGTGCCCGAGAAACGCCTCCTGGCCAAACCCTGGCCCAGGTTCAGCTACGCGGAGAGCATGGCTCGCTTCGGAAAGGACAGCCCCGACATCCGTTTCGGGCTCGAACTGCGCGACATCACCGATCTGTGCTCGGATTGCGGGTTCCAGGTGTTCGATCGCGCGGTAAAGACCGGCGGCCACGTTCGAGGGATCAATGCAAAGGGGTGTGGGAACTACAGCCGGCGTGAGATCGAGTCTTTGGAGGCGGTCGCCGCCGCGTACGGCGCCAAGGGGCTGGCTTACCTTGCTCTTGAGAAGGACGGTGAGGACCGTTCTTCATTCGCCAAGCACCTCGTTCCGGGACGGCTGGATGCGATCGTCGAACGGCTGCAGGGGGAAGCCGGAGACCTGCTGGTTTTCGTGGCCGACAAACCTGCCGTCGTGTTTGAATCGCTTGCCCGGTTGCGCGTCCATCTGGCGGACAAGCTTGGTCTGCGCGACGATAGTCTTTTGGGGTTCTGCTGGATAATCGACTTCCCCTTTGTCAACTGGATTGAAGATGAGAAGCGCTGGGATCCGAGTCATCACCCATTCACGTCGCCCATGCCGGAGGACATCCCCCTGCTCGACACGGACCCGGGCGCGGCGCGCGGTCAGCAGTACGATCTCGTCGTCAACGACTACGAGGTCGGGGGAGGCAGCATTCGGATCCACGACCGATCGCTTCAGGAGAAAGTCTTCAATCTGATCGGACTCGACCCGGATGTCGCCCGCGATCGGTTTGGTCACCTGCTGGAAGCATTCGAATACGGGACGCCGCCGCATGGCGGCATCGCGCCTGGGATCGACCGATTGTGCATGGTGCTGGCTGGTGCGCCTAACATTCGCGAGGTCATCGCCTTTCCCAAGAATCAAGCTGCGCGTGACGTTATGGCCGGGGCGCCCTCGCCAGCGGAAAAACAACAGTTGCGCGATCTGCACCTGAAGGTGGAAGAGTAGTCTGACATCGCCGGGGAACGGCCGGTCCCCGTTTGAGACAGCCTGTATTTCAAGAGTCGAGGCAGACCTCACGAGGCGATGAACGCGCACCCTTGACGGCGCGTCCTCGTTCTAGAGGGAAAATGTGTGTTGGACGGCGGCACAGCCGCCGTCCAACACACATTTTCCCTTATTCCTCGCGAGGGGCTTGCCCCCCAAGTTGAATGCAGCCTTGACGGCTGCTCCATTGTCAAGCGTGAGTGATCGTGGTATACCTGAGGCATCCCTGCTGTGCGCGTGATGCTGCGGTCCGTTTTGAGCCAACACTTGAGACGAGGGGTCTGAGCTTCAGCGGGGGACGCGGTAGGCTTCGGCCAAGGCGAAGCCCGTGTGCCCGACCCCACCTGCGAATGCAGGTTCAAAACCAAGCTGCACACGGCACGGCGGGGCGTTTCTCTCGAGCCGGCGGGGCGAGTTCGACCGCGCGGCTCTTTCTTTCTCGACCCCTTTCATCGTGATTAAATGCAGACACGACGTCTACGCCATGTGTTCAGATTCGCGTGTGCGTGGTCAGAAGGGTGAGCGGGGGCGATCATCGGCTGCTGCGGCTAGCCCTTATCTTGCAACTGGTCTTGATCTCAGGTAGACTCGCTGGACTGGTATTGACCGGGGCACCAATGACGGGTGAGCGTGACAAGGCCCTCGAATTAGCGGTATCTCAGATTAGGAAGCAGTTCGGCGATGGAGCCGTGATGCGTCTGGGTGAAGCCACGCATCTCCGCGTAGCGGTCGTCCCCACTGGCTCGCTGGCGCTGGACCTCGCGTTGGGAGTGGGGGGCATCCCCCGCGGCCGGG
>CAZGRL010000002.1:67503-103831 GCA_964528155.1 uncultured Anaerolineaceae bacterium | reverse complement strand
GGGTTACCATGCACATGATTCGCTTGTTCGTTTCGCTTTCTTCCGCAGCCTGCTATTGCTCTTGGCTGTTCGCTGATAGCTGGCGGCTGACCGCTAACCGCTAACAGCTTGCTCTTTCTAATCCGAGCCGGCCTCCACTTGGCGGAGCGCGGCCTTGATCTCAGCCATGACTTGAGGATCTTGCTCAGAAGACTGAGCCTGGAGCAGCATGGAGTGGGCCTCCGGGTCTGAGAACCGTCCCAGGGCCCACGCGGCGTGCGAGCGCGCGATCGGGTCGGAGTCGCCAAGCAGAACCCTCGAAAGCGGCTGAACGCTCTCTGGCTTACGCTGGTTCCCGGCGACGATGGCGGCGTTGCGTACCAGGCCGCGTCTCTTCGGCCTCACGAGAGGAGTGCGGCGGAGGTCGCGCTTCCAGTCGCCCGGACGAAGCTCGAGGAAGTCCTCTGGCCGGACATTCGCCAGGACAGGCCTCGGCTGGAATGCGGCGTCGGTCGTCGGTTCACCGAAGCGTACGTTCCATGGACAGACATCCTGGCAGATGTCGCAACCGAAGATCCAGTCACCGATGGGGGGCCGAAGCTCCTGCGCGATCGTCCCCTTGACCTCGATCGTCAGATAAGAAATGCAGCGAGTCGCATCCAATGTGCGATCGGGCAAGATGCATTTCGTCGGGCAGGCCTCGATGCACCGCGTGCACGAGCCGCACCGATCGGCCGAGAAGGGCCGGTCGGGTACGAACCTTGTCCCCAGGAGGATCTCGGCCAGGAGGTAATGCGACCCTCGCTCAGGATTGATCAGACAGGTGTTCTTGCCGATCCAGCCCAGCCCTGCACGCTGGGCCAACTCGCGCTCCATGATCGGTCCTGTGTCTGTGTAGATGCGATACCTGAGGTCCTTCAAGCCGGTGAGGTCGCGGATGTAGGCAACAAGAGATTGCAGGCGCTCGACCAGGATGGTGTGATAGTCCTCCCCCTGGGCGTAGGCCGCGATCCGAGCGCGCCCAGTTGTGGACTGCGCGCTCTGTCCGCGGCAATTGGCGCCGACGACGAGGATGCTTTCACACTCGGGCAAGATGCTCCTGGGTTCGGCCCGCCGTTGGCGCGCCCGGTCGGTGGCGAGATAGGCCATCTCGCCATGCCGGTCGGCTTCGAGCCATGCTTCGAGGACATCGAGGTGGGCAGGGGGTTCGGGTGTGGTCACGCCGACGAGGTCGAACCCCAGGCGTCGGGCCTGGTGCTTCACATTCTCCGTCAGTTCAACCGGATCGATCGGCGTGGGCAACGCGGGACCACCTCCTGACGCCGATTATAGCCGTCGGCCAGGAGGAGAGATCCCCAGCCATGAGTCGACACGCCGCGGTCCCGTGATGTGACGCGGGTGGGCCTTCGCTATGGTCGCTCTCGACGTTCCTTTGACTGGGACCAGTGGGGTCAGGGCGCGAGAGCGGGGTGCCATCCAGCTGGACACGGCACCCCGCTTTGGTCTTGACGTCGAATGGGGGCTTACTGGGCTGACAGGTACTCTTGAATGGCAGCGGCAGCGCGGCGGCCGGCTCGCATGGCCGTGACGACCAGATCGGGGCCTGTGACCGCGTCCCCGCCGGCGTACACGCCGGGGCGGGAAGTGACGCCGGTCTCCGGATCGGCCACGATCAGGCCCCACTTCCTGGTCTCGAGCTCCGGTGTGGTCTCCCCGATCATCGGATCCGGCCAATAACCCAAAGCCAGGATGACTGTGTCCGCCAGCACCGTGAAATTCGACCCTTCGATCGGCACCGGCCTCCGGCGACCGCTGTCGTCGGGTTCGCCGAGCTCGCACTGCAAGCACTCCACAGCGCTCACTTTGCCGTCGGGGCCGGGGATATAGCGGATGGGTTGAGCCAGGAATCGGTATTTGGCCCCTTCCTGGCGTGCAAGCTCCCTATCTTTCTTGCCGCCGGGCATCTCCGCCTCTGTCCGCCGGTACAGACAGGTGACCTCCTCGGCGCCCATCCGCAGCGCGGTACGCAGGCAATCCGAGGCGGTGTCACCCCCACCGATGACCGCAACCCGTTTCCCGACCTCAGGTCGGAATCGCCGGTCCGAGGGAAGGAGTTCGAGATCTACGTTGGCCTGCACCAGGAACTCGGTCGCCTTGTACACGCCGGGGAGATCTGCCCCTGGGACATCCATGGTGGCGTCCACGCCAGTCCCGACGCCGACATAGACAGCGTCGAACCCGTTTTCAAGCATCTGATCGATGGTCACGTCCTGGCCGACGCGCGTGTTTGTCTGGAACGTTACTCCGGCGTGGCGGAGGTCATCGATCCGAGCCAGCACGACTTCCTTGGAGAGTTTGAAGTTCGGGATTCCATATATGAGCAGGCCACCCGGGGTTGGGGCGGCCTCGTAGACGGTCACTGCGTGGCCCACCTGCACGAGCTGTTCGGCGACGCTCAGTCCCGATGGGCCCGAACCGACGACGGCAACCTTCTTCCCGGTTGATGGACCGACGGGGATTTCCACCGTGGCGTGAGCCCGCTGATAGTCGGTGACGAACGCTTCGAGCGCGCCCGTAAGCACAGGCTCGCCGCGCTTGTTGCGTACGCATGACCCCTGACACAGGGCTTCGTGCGGGCAGACCCGTCCACAGATCTCTGGGAGCGAACTGGTCCGGCGGTAAACCTCGGCTGCCCCGATGAAATCTCCTTGCTCAATGAGCCACATCGCCGATGGAATGTCATTGTTGGCCGGGCAAGCCTCGAAGCAAGGTGCAGGGTCGGGGCAGTGTATACAGCGTTCGGCCGCCACCTGGGCTTCCTCTGGGGTGAGCGGGAGGAAGGTGTCTCCGAAATCGCACAGTCGCTCTTCGGGAGGGCGGGCAGTGACGTCTGTGAATGGGATCTTCATCCGGCCCTTGCGGTCTATCGCAAGCTCGCCGCTGACAACCTGTGGCATAGTCGGTCCTCCACCGGGTTTGACCTGATGTTACCGACCGGAGTTGGCCGAGTTCAGTCGCAGATGTCATCTCGCCATGTGACGCTTGTCACGATTTCCACCCAGCCAGATCGGCCTCATGGGCCCGGTCGAGCTCTACCGCGGTGCGTGGTTCAGGTTGAGAAGCAAGGCGAGGCGGGCTAGCCGGGATGGGCCGGGCAAGCGTCGAGTGAGGTGGAGCTTCACAGCAAATCAGGGCGGGATCGGAGGCCCACACAATCTCTACACAGTCGGCTCAAGATCGGCACTTGACTCGCTGGTAAAGTTCAGTCCAGATCGTTGTCGATGGTGGGAAGAGTCTTTGTCTGAAGCAACGACCCAACTCAGCGGATGGGCCCGCCGGGTCGTCCGGCTCGTCGTGCGATTTGGTACAATGGCAATCTTGCCGCCGGGAAGTGCGGCGTAAGGGACGGAGGATTGTCCGACATGAGACGATGGATCTATGTAGGCCTGGCAATTGTCATCGTGGTCGGTGGCTACTTTGGCATCCGGGCATTTCGCTCGACGCGCAGCCAGGCCGGCGCGGCATGGCAGACGCAGACGGCTTCAACCGGCGAGCTCGTGGCGAGCGTCGGGGCAACCGGCACGGTTCGAGCGAATCAGTACAGCCTGCTCACGTTTGGGACCACCGGGAACGTGGAGCGGATCAATGTCGATGTGGGCGATCACGTCGCCGCCGGCGAAATCCTGGCCGGGCTCAGCCCGTCGTCGCTCCCCGCGCAAGTGATCCTGGCCCAGGCCGACCTGGTGGACGCTCGGCGTGGCCTCGATGACCTTCGCAACTCGGATGCTGCCAGGGCCGCCGCACAGTTGGCGCTTGCCAATGCCAGACAGGCCTATGACAAGGCCCAGCGGCGGTATATCTCCCAACAGAAAGGGAACCGGGCAACCCAAGAGACGATCAACGCGACCGAAGCCGACCTGGCCTACGCTGAGTCACAAGTCAGCGCGGCGGAGGATGCTGTCAACCGAGTTTCCAACAAGGCTGAGGACGATCCGGACCGAGCAGCGGCGGAGAAGGCGCTGTACGATGCTCGTCATGCGCGAGACGTTGTGCAGGCGAGTCTGAACTGGTATACCGGCCAGCCGACAGCGATCGACCAGCAAATCCTTGAGGCCGAGTTGGCCCAGGCAGAGGCGGCGGTGAAGGACGCCGAGCGTGAGTGGGGGCGTCTCAAGAATGGCCCAGACCCGAGCGACATCGCCGCCGCCGAGGCTCGCGTGCAAGCCGCCCAGGCTAACCTCGAGCTTCCGCGCATCACAGCTCCCTTCAGTGGCACGATCACCTCAGTTCAGGTCCAGGCCGGCGACGAGGTGAGCGCGGGTACTCCGGCGTTTGGATTAGCCGATCTCACGCGCATGCTGGTAGACGTTCAAGTTTCGGAAGTGGACATAGATCAGATCCAACTCGATCAGCAGGCGACAGTCACATTCGACGCGATCCTAGGGAAGGAATATCACGGCGTCGTGTCCGCGGTGGATCTGGTTGGAGCCCCCGATCAGGGGGTGGTCAGCTTCAAGGTGACGATCGAGCTAACGGATTCAGACGATTCCGTCAGGCAAGGTCTGACGGCTGCTGTGAACGTTGTCACCAATAGACTCGAGGACGTCCTTGTCGTTCCGAACCGCGCCGTGAGAGTTGTGAACGGACGTCGGGTTGTATATGTTCTGCGAAACGGTATGCCCGAGCAGGTTGAGGTCGAGTTGGGCGTCTCATCGGACCTCGACAGTCAGGTGTTGAGTGGAGATCTGAAAGCCGGCGATCAAATCATCCTCAATCCGCCGCTGGTCCTTGACCAGAGCGGCCCACCGGCTTTCCTCAGGCAATAGGATGACCGAGTGCGTCATCGACGCTGAAGGTATGGTCAAGACCTACCAGATGGGTGAGGTCGACGTGCATGCGCTGCGCGGCGTTTCGCTCAAGGTCCGACGGGGCGAGGTGATGTCGATCATGGGGCCCTCTGGTTCCGGCAAGACCACCTTGATGAATCTCCTGGGCTGTCTTGATCGGCCGACTTCCGGCAGCTATCGTCTGGACGGAGAGCTGGTTTCCGAGCTGTCGGACGATGAACTGGCCGAGGTCCGCAGTCGGAAGGTCGGGTTCGTGTTTCAAAGCTTCAACTTGCTGGGCCGACAGACGGCCCTGGCGAATGTCGAACTGCCGATGCGTTATGCGGGCGTCATGCGTGGCCGCAGGCAGCGGGCGACCGAGGCGCTGGAGGCGGTCGGGCTCGGCGACAGGCTTCACCATCGGCCGAACGAACTGTCGGGCGGCGAGCAGCAACGGGTCGCCATCGCCCGCGCCCTGGTCAACAGCCCGTCGATCATCCTGGCGGATGAACCCACCGGCAACCTGGATTCGAAGTCTGGGGATGAGGTCATGCGGTATCTGCTGGGATTGAATAAAGAACACGGAACGACGCTTGTGTTCGTCACGCACGACCCGGAGATTGCCGCCCAGACCAATCGCGTTGTTCACCTCTTCGACGGCGAGGTCGTAGAAGACAAGTGAGCACATGTTGTGATGACGCACTCGTTCTCCGTCTTGTAGTCCGATGACAGGGAAACTCTGAGATGCTCTCGTTTCTCAACTTCTACGAGGCTTTGGACAGCCTGTCGAGCAACAAGGTTCGCTCGGCGCTGACGGTCCTGGGGATTGTCATCGGCGTGGGGGCAGTGATCGGGATCATGGCGGTCGGGACCGGCGCCCAGAACGCGATCACCGGTCAGATATCGAGTATCGGGACCAATCTGATTTTCGTGTTTCGCGGAGGGAACAACGACATCCGCAACCCGAAGCCGTTGACGATTCAGGATGCGAATGCCATCGCCGATCCATTTGCCGCGCCTTCGGTCGTCGGTGTCGCGCCCGTGCTCCAGGGTAACCTCGAGCTTAGCTATGCCGGCGAGAGTACGTTTGCTCAGAGTTTCGGGGTGACATCGTCGTACAACATCGTGAGCAACTTGGCGCTGTCCGAGGGCGAGTTCATCAGCGAAGCGAACATCCTGGGAAGGGCGTCGGTGGCCGTCATCGGTCCTGACACGGCGGAGACTCTGTTTGGGCGCAGAGAGGGCGTCATCGGGGAGACGTTTCGCATCGAGGGTCAACCGTTTCGGGTGATCGGAGTGATGGCCTCACGTGGGGGGGGCGGGTTCGGCAATCAGGACAACCAGGTGATGGTCCCGCTGACGACGGCTCAGGCTCGGCTGTTCTCGCGCGGTCTGGATCGCGTCGACATGATCATGGTGAAGGCCAGCTCGCCGGAGGCCGTGCCCGAAGCCGATCAGGAAATCGCCAACATCCTTCGGGCACGCCATCGAACGCCGATCGGAGCCGATGACTTCACCATCCTGACCCAGGAAGACTTCTTGACGACCGCCGGGACGATCACCAGCGTGCTGACCTTGTTCCTCGGTGGCATCGCCGGGATCTCGCTGCTCGTTGGGGGCATCGGGATCATGAACATCATGTTGGTTTCGGTCACGGAACGCACGCGCGAAATCGGGCTGCGCAAAGCCGTCGGGGCGCGTAAGCGCGACATCTTGTTCCAGTTTCTGACCGAATCCTCGATGTTGAGTCTGGCCGGGGGCGTGATCGGGATCGCCTTGGGGTGGGCTCTGTCGTTGATCGTTGGGGCTATCGCCGCCGCCTCGAACACCGAGCTTACGCCGGCGGTGACGCTGAACGCCGTACTGCTGGCGACGCTGTTCTCGGCCGCCGTGGGGTTGTTCTTTGGGTTGTACCCGGCGAAGAGGGCGGCCGATCTGGAGCCGGTCGAAGCCCTGCGTTACGAGTAGCTTCGTGGTCTGCGGGTGCCAATTTAACGCTCGCCGGGTTAGGCGAGTCGCCCAACCCTCAACAGACCCGTTCTCCCCTCAAGACAGCCTTCCACGGAAGGCGGGACTCTGGGATGCGGCCCATTGGAATAGGCGGATTCCGCCTCACCCCCCATCCCCCCTCTCCGCCGGGAGGCTTGATCGCCTTCCAAGGTGATGTGGCGGAGAGGGGGGATGAGAATTCCGGAGAAGGGGGGAAGCTCCGCTTCCCCCCTTCTCCGATTCACGTCTTCCCCCTCCACCGGCCAGATGCAGGATCTGGATCATGCCTGTCGGCGGCCGGGGGGGATAGAGGGGGTGGGGGATGAAAGACAGGATGAACACGAAGCCCCGAGATCCACTGTGGGATTCTCGTGCACGTCGCAAGTTTTCTCAAATGATATTGGGGACTCCGGTGTCCTTCTCGATTTGTGGGGGTGAAGTCAGGCTGGATACAGAGCCAGGGGGGTGCCCCCCTGGTGCCCGTCGGCGATTCCGGCGTCTGCCTCAATTTGTGTCGGCGCCCTCCTCGAACTCCAGGTGGAACCGATGCAGAAAGCGGTGCAAGACCGGCGCAAACAGCACTGCCACCATCGTCAGGAAGACCACGCCACTGAATAGGGCATAGGCGGCGGCGAACAGTTTCCCCTGCATCGTGTTCAAGGCGTTGACCGGACCCATACCTGTGAGGATCATCGACGAATTCAGCAGTGCATCGATCCAGGAAAGTCCTCCCAGGTAGTGATACCCGCCGGTGCCAATGGCCAACGAGACCAGGACGATCCCCGCGGCAATTGCCACGTTCCGCATCAGGCGTTCAATGAACACCGCGCGCGAGGGCATAGATGGATGACTTGGCATCGCCTCGCTCCTATCCGCTCTTGTGCTCCAACTTGAGCGCGGCTGAGTTGATGCAATAGCGCAGACCCGTGGGGCGCGGGCCGTCGTTGAACACGTGCCCGAGATGTGCCTCACACCGGCTGCATAGCACCTCCGTGCGGCGCATCCCGTGGCTGACGTCGGACTCGGTCTCGACCGCCTCGTCGTCTAATGGCTCCCAGAAGCTCGGCCAGCCCGAACCCGAATGAAACTTGGTGCCCGAGCTGAAGAGGGGTTGTCCGCAGGCGACACACCGGTAGACCCCGTCGTCCTCTGTGTCGGTGTACTCGCCGGTAAAAGGCGGTTCAGTCCCCTTCTGACGGGTCACATAGTATTGTAGGGGCGTAAGCTGTTGTCGCCACTCGTCGTTGGATTTGTCGATCTTCTCCACGGCTACCTCCATGCTGTTGTATCCAACTTACCAGCGGCTCAGATACCCACGGTCGGGAGTGCACCGTCACGTAGCTCGTCAGCAGAGATGATCTTTCAAATACTGCCCGGTGTAGGAATGAGGCGAGCCGCAGATATCTTCCGGGGTTCCCTGGGCGACGACCAGGCCGCCTCCGTCGCCGCCTTCGGGTCCGAGGTCGATCACCCAATCGGCGACTTTGACAATGTCCGGGTGGTGTTCGATGATCAGGACGGTGTTGTCCTGGTCGACGAGCTGCTGAAGCACGCCGATCAGTTTGATGACGTCGGCTGCGTGCAGACCGACGGAGGGCTCATCCAGCACGTAGAGTGTGTGTCCATTCCCGCGGCGCGAGAGTTCGCGCGAGAGCTTGACCCGCTGGGCTTCTCCGCCCGAGAGCGTCGGCGCCGGCTGGCCGATCTTGACGTAGCCCAGGCCGACATCCTGGAGGGTTTGAAGGCGGCGCGTCATAGAAGGAAAGGCGCCGAAGAACTCGACCGCCTCATCGATGCTGGTGTCCAGGACGTCGGCGATCGACTTCCCCTTGAACCGGACCTGAAGTGTCTCGCGGTTGAAGCGCGCTCCGTGACACACTTCGCATGGGACGTACACGTCGGGCAAGAACTGCATCTCGATCCGAAGCTGTCCCTGGCCCTCACACGCCTCGCATCGCCCGCCGCGAACGTTGAACGAGAATCGGCCCGGCTTGTAGCCGCGCACTCGCGATTCGGGGAGCTCGGCGAACAGCGCCCGGATGTGATCGAACAATCCGGTGTACGTCCCCGGATTCGAACGCGGCGTGCGCCCGATCGGACTTTGATCGATATTGATGACCTTGTCCACGAATTCGACACCTTCGAGCCGGTCGTGGTCACCAACCTGTTGGCGCGAACCTTGCAGAATGCGTGCCAACGCCTTGTATAACACTTCGACCATGAGCGTTGATTTTCCGGAACCTGAGACGCCGGTGATGCAAACGAATGCCCCTAGTGGGAAGTCAACGTCGATATTCTTGAGATTGTTCTCGCGGGCCCCGATGACTCTGAGCAACTTGCCATTGCCCGGACGACGCGATTTGGGGGCCTCGATCCGCAGTTTGCCAGACAGGTATCGGCCGGTTACGGAGTTCGCATCCTGGGTCACCTGACTGACTGTCCCCTCGGACACAATGTGACCGCCGGCTTCCCCGGCGCCGGGGCCGAGATCGATGATCCAGTCGGCAGCGCGTAATGTGGCTTCGTCATGCTCGACGACGAGCACGGTGTTCCCCAGGTCGCGCAATCCCTGCAGGGTGTAGATCAGGCGCGCGTTGTCGCGCGGATGCAGTCCGATCGAGGGCTCATCCAGGACGTACAGCACTCCCATGAGACGGGAACCGATCTGAGTGGCCAGTCGGATACGCTGAGCCTCTCCGCCGGAGAGCGTGGCGGCGGTGCGATCCAGGGTCAGGTAGTCCAGGCCGACATCCACCAGGAAGTCGAGCCGGGAGCGGATCTCCTTGAGCACCCGGTCGGCGATACGGCGCTGGCGGTTGCTGAGCGGTCCGTCTTCGGCCTGCAGCCCCTCGACCCACAACAGCGTCTGGGCCACCGGCCAGCCGGTCACCTCGACGATGTTCGCCTCACCGACGGTCACCGCCAGGGCCTCCGGTCGCAGGCGCTGGCCGTGGCACGAGGGGCATGGGCGCTCCGACATGTACTCCTGGATCTTCCCCCGGATGTACTCCGATTCGGTTTCCTGATAACGTCTTTCGAGGTTGCCGACGATGCCTTCGAAGGTGGTCTTGTAGCTGGCCTTGCGACCCTCGCGGCTCACATAGTGGACTGCGACCTCCTGGCCGTCGGTCCCGTACAGGATCATGTCCAACTTGTCGTCAGGAAGTTCGGCCACCGGGCTATCCAGGTCGATGTGGAACTGCTCGGCCACGGCCTCGACCATCTGCCAGTAATACCCGGGCCGGTCCGGTCCTTGACGGGACCATTCCAGGGCGACGACGGCCCCTTCCGCCAGGGATACGGAGCGATCGGGGATCAAACGATCCGGATCGATTTCGAGTTTGCTGCCAAGCCCCTGACACTCCGGACACGCGCCGTGGGGTGTGTTGAACGAGAACGTGCGCGGTTCAATCTCTGACAGCGTGGTCCCGTGTTCAGGGCAGGCCAGGTGCTCGGAGAAGGGGATGTCGACCGGCGGTTTGGAAGTGAGGTCGGCGACGATGAGCGAGCCTTCTCCCCAACGCAGGGCCGTCTCGACCGAGTCAGTCAGGCGCGAGCGAAAAGCCTCCGCGTCCTCACCCTCGAGGCGTCGGATGATTAGACGATCGACCACGGCCTCGATCGAGTGGTTCTTGTATCGATCCAGAGGGATCTCTTCGTCGACAGAACGAACTTCCCCGTCAACCCTGACCCTTACAAAACCGGACTGCCGGATTTCGTCCAGAACGGCCTGATGGGTACCCTTGCGACCTCGAACAAGCGGCGCCAGGATAGTGATCCGGGTTTCAGCCGGCAGGGATTCGACGGCTTCGACGATTTCCTGCGCGGATTGCTGGCGCACCTCGCGGCCGCAGATCGGGCAATGAGGCTGGCCGGCGCGGGCGAAGAGCAGTCGCAGATAGTCATAGGCCTCAGTGACCGTGCCGACAGTCGACCGGGGATTGTGCGATACACCCTTCTGATCGATGGAGACCGCCGGGGACAGGCCGTCGATGTAATCAACATCGGGTTTGTCAAGCTGGCCGAGGAACTGTCGGGCGTAAGCAGACAGCGACTCGACGTACCGGCGTTGCCCCTCAGCGAAGATCGTGTCGAAGGCCAGCGACGACTTGCCCGAGCCGGAGATGCCGGAAATGACCACGAGACGATCGCGAGGGATCTCGACGTGCAGATTCTTTAGATTGTGCTCACGGGCACCGACGACGACGATCTTGTCTTGCGGCATGATCGGCCTTGACGCAATGTGATTCCTGGTGGGGAATGCGCGAACGATCATTATAACAGAGGCACTCGCCTGACACGTGAAGACGTCAGCAGGGACGGCGGCGGAGATTGGCGGCGGCAGATCGGGTATGGTTGCCGCTCGCGCCAGGGCAGCGGGTCACTCGCGCTTCAGCCCGCGGATCGCTCATTGCCCAGGCGAGGGGAATTGGGGGCTAGGACTCGTCCTCGTCGATTTGGTCGGCGACTTCCACGACGGGACCTTCGACGGCCTTGCTATTGGCCTCATGGAAGAGGTCGGCGAATCCCTGGTTGCGCCAGGAGAACATCATGCCAGGGGGATCGGCCTCAGGGCTGACGACCAGGGTCGACCGGACGTAGAGCGCGTCGTCGGGTGGGGCGAAACGGCTGCTGCGGCCGAGAAGGATAAACGCCGGGACGCCGTAGCCGACTACAGCCAGGATCAAGAGTACCAACACGCCGACGCCGGGCAACTCCTGCAGGATGCCCAAGACGAGCGCGAAGACGACCAGCAGCATGGCGACCAAAGCTGAGATCAGATGTGCCTGCAGTCGAGCGCTCGACGCCTCCGAGCTTCGAGCGTTGGCGCGGCGGAAACATGGGTTGCAGAGCGGGGCATTCAGCCGGACGACCTGCCTCTGAGAGCCGGGAGGGGCCGGTGCAAGGACCGCCAAGGTTCGGCCAGCAGGGATCCGCAGGCAATGGGCGCAGGTGTTCTTCGGGATTCGCAGCCGGTATCCCTTGATCCTGACCTGGTAGCGGACGCCAGCAGGGGGCTCAACCCCTCCACCCAAACGTCCTTCTCCCGCCGACGGAGCCGCAACCATCTCTTGAGGTTGAGGTTCGGATATGGCGGGTCCAGTCTCCGCGGGGCGCTCCGCGGGCTCCGCCGCCAGAGGGGGAACGACCGGCGGCGTGACATCGAGCTCAAACTCAGGAGGAGCGGCAGCCGGCGGCGTGACGTCCGGCTTGGGTATCTCGAACTCCTGGGCAAGCTTCGCCCAAGGAGCCTCCTCGGTAGAACCTTCGGCCGCCGGCCCCTCATCCTCAGGGACAGGTGACTGGGGTGCCTCTTCGTACGATCGGAGCAGGGCCTGGAAGCGGGCCGCCGGTTCGCCGCGTTTTTCGCCCGCCTCCCCGGCGAGGTCGTCCATCGAAGGACCTTCCTCGGCCGGCTCGGCTTCCGCCGTTTGGTAGGCAACCTCGGCTAGTTCGTCAGGCTCGGTTGCCGTCACGTCAGGCTGTTCCATGAGTTCTTCAGGCTGGGGCGCCGCTGGCATGGGACGCTCGGCCATCGCATGCTCCTGTACGACTTCCGGCGTCAGCCACTGGCGAAGTACGAGCGTCGAGGTTTGAGGATACTCGGCAGGGATCTTCCCGTACATCACTCGATCCCCGGCCTCCTCCATGACAAAGACCGAGCCACAGTTGCCACAAGAAACGTAGTCCGGCAGCTTGTCGACGTGGGCGACCCGAAGCGCCAGTTCACCACAAATGGCACACGGCTTACCCTTGAGCGTGGCGTCGTTGATGCTGATACGGGGTGTGGTGGGCATGCCTGGTCCCAATCTCCTCAACGCCGAAACCGCGTTCCTAATCTAGCATATCGGGGAGAAGGCGGCAACGCCTGGGTAGGGCGAGGTCTTGCGGCGGCTCCCGAAGGTCCAGTGCTTCTATCCAAATCGACCGGCCTCCTGGGGAGTTCGAGATCTGTCGGGGGACGTACTGCAGGTGATGATCAGACCACGAGGTAAGGCCAGTAAGAAGGGGTAGCCCTTCGCTCCCTGAAGGCCCTTCAAGCAGGAGAGCTCGCCGATCATGTTGTTCGTGTGCGAGACGAGCAGGGCGGTCAGCGCCCAAGCCATAGGCTTGGTTCCGAGGCTCAGGCTGGAAAGGTCGACGGTTGATCGAGGTCAGAGTCACTGAGCGACGCCAGAAAATCGTCCACTTCGGCGTGGACCGCCTGGGTGTACGGCCGGAAAGCAGCGAGATCGAGCTTCACAGCTCTGGCCCATTCCAGGGTCATCCCCAGTCTGGGATCGCTCACTCCAGTCCTGCCGGCCCAGCCTGACTGGAACAAAGGCTATTTCCCGGAGAGGAGCGCGCATATGAAGTTCTCTTCTGCCACCGCGTGGGCCAGGACGGCCGCCGCCGCATTGGCAATCCCGGGCGGGGTCCACTCCATCTGCGCCTGCGTCATATCAGCGGTGACCCTGTTCAGGTACTTATGAGCCAAGCGCACTTCCTGCTTCATCAATGTCATGGCATGCATTCTTCGCCTCCTCCCAAGGGCCGATACCGCTCCAGCCGCGAAGACGGCTTAGCCGCGCGGCGCAGACCTTTCCGCGGCTGTGGGCCTGGGTTGTCTAGTCCCCAAACGCCGCCTGACGCGCGTCCTCGACATACTCGAGTGACTGATGTCGAAAGTATGTGTTGTACAGTTCGGCGTAGTAGCCGCCTTGGGACAGGAGGTCGGAATGATTGCCCTCTTCGATGATCTTTCCAAGACGAAGGACGATGATTCGATCAGCCGCCTTGACCGTGGAGAGCCTATGGGCGATCAGAATGGAGGTCGTCTCTGCCAGGACGAGTGAGACCGCCTCTTGTATCTGGGCCTCGGTGAAGGGGTCGATGTTGGCGGTGGCCTCATCCAGGATGAAGATGGCCGGTCGTTGCACCAGGACGCGCATCAACGAGACGAGCTGGCGTTGGCCCATCGACAAGTGACTTCCGCGTTCCCCGACCTGTGTCCGCAGTCCAGCCGGGAGTGCCTCGAGCCACTCGCCTCCGCCGATCCGGCGAGCGAGCTCGGAGATTTCCGCTTCGGGTGCCTCCGGACGTGCGTAGCGAATGTTGTCAAGCACCGAGCCCGAGAACAGAAACGGAACCTGTGAGACGATCCCCAGTTGCCGGCGGTACCCGCGCAAGTCAAACGTGCGGATGTCCATCCCGTCGATCAGCAATCGGCCATCCTGAAACTCATAGAAGCGGGCGATCAGCTTGGCGATCGACGACTTGCCGGCGCCGGTATGTCCCACCAAAGCCAGATTCTCCCCAGCCGTTATCTCCAACTGGAAGTCCCGGAGCACGGGTTCAGTCGGTTGATAGCGGAACCCGAGGTGATCGAAGGTGATCTCTCCTCGCAGCGCATGAACGGGCCGGTGATCGATCTGCGTCACAGCTGACTCGGCATCGATCAGAGCGAAGACTCGTTCTGCCGCGGAGAGGCCCGACTGCACCTGGCTCCAGAAGGCTGACAGGTTGAGCATTGGAGACCAGAATCGATCGAGGCTGTTGATGAACAGGTACCAGGCACCGTATGTGATCAATGCTAGGGAAACATTCAGCCCGCCGACATACACCAGCAGGGCCGTTCCGGTCCCGCCGAGCGCATTCAGCGTAGGGAAGACGATGGAGAGCACGAAACCGCGACGAACGTTGATTCGGTACGACTGGCGGTTCACCTCGTCGAACTCGCGATAGATCGCCTGTTCCTGGCGGAAACTCTTGGCGACAGATATTCCGGTGACGGCTTCCTTGATCTCGGCGTTGACGTTGGCCATCGCCCGCATCCCGCGCCGCGTGACGACGCGCGCCAGACGCCGGAATCCGATTGCCACCAGGAAAACCACGGGCATCATGACCAGAAGCCACGGGATCAATCTCAGCTCGGCGATGGCCAGAATGATCAGCAGGAACCCGGCTTCGACGAATTGGCTGATCAGGTCGGTGACCAGGACGACGACCTGGGCGAATTCTTCGCTGTCGGAGGTGATCCGGCTGACAACCCGGCCCGAGGAGAACTCGTCATAGAACGAGAGATCGTGAGCGGCGGCGGCGTTGAAGGCCTCCCGACGCAGGTCCAGCATGACATCGCCGACGGCGCGAATCGTCAGTCGGCGGCTGAACCAGTTGGCCCCCCACGTGATGACGCCCAGGATGAGCAAACCCAGGGCCATCCCGACGAGCAGCGTCGAGGAGGGCGCCGTGGCCATGAGGTTGACCCCCTCGGCGACCAGGACCGGCGTGGCTGCACCGGCAGCCGAGATCACGAGCAGGCCTAAGACAATTCCCGAGATCCGGCGTGCGTGTGGTCTGAAGTACTCGACCATCCGTCGGATCAACTGGCGGTCGCTATAGGTTCGGTCGTAGGCCTCGGCGTCGAGGCCGGTGAAGAAACCCATTCGTCAGTCGTCCCTGTAGCGATCGAAGATGCGTCGGTAGGCTTCGGACTTCTCCATCAGCTCTTCGTGCGATCCTGAGGCGACCAGATGGCCATTGCGTAGCACCAGGATCTGATCGGCCCAGCGTATCTGAGAAAGCCGATGCGTGATGATGAACGTCGTTCTACCGGCGGCGGCATGAAAGATCGCCCGCTGGATCTGGTCTTCGGTGGCGCTGTCGATCGAGCTCGTGGCATCATCGAGGATCAGTATGCTGGGATCGGTCAAGAATGCCCGCGCCAGGGCGATCCGTTGGCGTTGACCGCCGGAGAGTGTCACGCCGCGTTCGCCGACGTCGGTCGCGTAGCCGTCGTGGAACCCCCGGATGAACTCATCCGCCTGGGCGGCCCGCGCAGCCGCTTCGATCTCGTCACGTTCAGCGCCAGGTGAGCCGAAGGCGATGTTCTCGGCCAGCGTGCGCGAGTAAAGGAAGACGTCTTGTTCGATGGTCGAGATCTGCCGGCGCAGGGCCTCGAGATCCCAATCTCGAACGTCGATCCCGTCGACAAGAACCTGCCCGGCGCTCACTTCGTAGATTCGATTGATGAGTTTTGTCAGCGTGGTCTTTCCGCTGCCGGTTTGACCCACGATGGCGATCGTTTGTCCGGGGGCAACGTGAAACCTGACATCCTGGAGCACCGGTCCGCCTTCCTCGTAGGAGTAGCTTGCATGCCGGAACTCGACCTCGCCCCTCATCGTGCCCGAGTATCCGGAAGGGTTGCGGTCAAGCTGCGTCTCGCGGTTGATCAACTCGAGGATCCGCCGGGCGCTGGCCATCCCCAATGCGACCTGAGAGTACGCCCGGAGGGAGACAAAGGTCGGGAATCCAAAGAGCTCGATCAACCCGACGTAGGAGACGACCTGACCGATATTGATCCGGCCCTGGCCGAAGAGAATCGTGGCGTGGAGAAATGCGCCGCCGGTGGCCAAACCCAGGAGCAGAAGCGGGATGAATCGCGCTTCGACGTCCCCCTGACGCACGAAAGCGTCGCGGAACGATCGAGCGTTGACGGCGAAGCGCGAGACCTCTTCCTGCTCGGTGGCATGGCCCTTGACGATCTCGATCCCGTCCAGGGTCTCGGCCAGGCGGGCGTTCATCGCGCCGAAGGCGCTCCTCACCCAATCGGCGATCGGTCGCAGCTCGTACAGGTACTGCCACAATGCCAGGAAGTAAGCGACGAGGAACAAGAGAGGCGTCAGAATGAGGGCCGGGTCCATGGAGAATGAAACCAGGATCGGCATGATCAGAAAGTTGCCTGAGCCGACGACGAGGTTCATTCCTGGGCTGAACATGAGGTTGATGGCGCGGACGTCGTTCGTGGCACGCGCCATGGTATCGCCAACCGGCAAGAGATTGTGAAAAGTCATGCTCTTGCCCAGCAGGCTGACGTATAGCTCTTCCCGAATGTCGCGTTCCAGACGCTGGCCGATGACTTCAGCACCGAAGTTCCGGCCGAGCTGTAGCAGCCCGCGCAGGACCTGCGAACCGGCGATCAGAAGCGCGATCTGCAGGAGTTGATTGAGCGCCGATGGGTCGGCCAGAACTGTGTTGAAGGCGTTCCCAACCAACACCGGGACAGCCGCCGCAAGGGCTGCGTTGCCGAACGCACCGATGAACACGATGATGACAATCCGCCAGTAGCGCGCCACATGCCACAGGATCCAGCGCGCAGGCGATCGTCGATCGGGTACGGGCTCATCGGCAAGTGAAAACTCAGCGACTGTCATCAGTCCGCTCGGTCGTATCTTGAAGGCTTGAGATCCGGGGAGGTGGCGGAGCCAGGCGAGGATACCACACTCACCACGTGGCCGCCCGTTGAATGCCAACCGCCGGCAAAGGCCGCGGGCCACGACCTCTCATGCACGTCGTGGTTGGAATGGATCACGGCCTGCGGCACGTGCCGACCGGCGTGAAGATCACGCGATAGGCTCGAACCTCGCCGTGAAGTGTCGAAGCAATTGCGGTGCGTAGGTCAGGCGGTAGCCCGGCAGGCTTTGGCGCCGCTCGAAGACGCGAGCCATCACCTGAACTACGAAGTCCATGTGCGACTGGGTGTACGTGCGGCGAGGGATCGCCAGGCGAACCAACTCCAGCGGTGGGTAGCGGATCTCGCCGGTCTCAGGGTCGGCATGGGCGAAGGCAACGGATCCGAGTTCGACCGCCCTTATGCCGCCCTCCAGGTAGAGCGCCACGACCAGGGCCTGTCCGGGGAATGCCTGGCGCGGGATGTGCGGGAGCAGTGCGCCGGCGTCGACGTACACGGCGTGGCCACCGGGCGGCTCGATGACAGGGATGCCGATCTCGAGCAGCCGCTCGGTGAGGTAGGCCGTCTGGGCAGTCCTGTAAGCCAGATACTCTTCCTCTAACCCCTCGAGCAGGCCAACCGCCAATGCATCCAGATCACGGCCAGCAAGCCCACCATAGGTCGGAAAGCCTTCGCGCAGAATCAACTCGTTGCAGGCGCGCTGGTACAGACTCTCATCCCTCATCGCCAGGAAACCGCCGATGTTGACGATGGCATCCTTCTTGGCGCTCATTGTCATGCCATCCGCCAGCGAGAACGTCTCGTGTGCGATCTCGAGCAGGCTCTTGTTCTGGCAGTCCGGCTCGCGCTGTTTGATGAAGTATGCATTCTCGGCGTAGCGACAACCGTCGATGAAGAAAGGGATTCCATACCGATGGTAGATTTCACTCACGCCTCTCAGGTTCTCGAGAGAGACGGGTTGACCTCCGGTTGCGTTGTTGGTGATTGTGATCATCCCCAGTGGGATGTTCTCGACGCCGATGCGCCGGATGAAGGCTTCCAGCGCCTCAAGATCCATGTTGCCCTTGAATGGGAGACGCTTGGATGGTTCGGCTGCCTCCTTGATCACCAAATCCTCCGGGCGTCCGCCCCGGGCGAGGATGTTGGCCTGGGTCGTGTCGAAATGGGTGTTGGATGGGACGTACTGACCGGGCTTGACGAACAAGCCTGTCAGGATATTCTCGGCGGCTCGTCCCTGATGAGTCGGAACGAAGTAGGGAAAACCGAAGATGTGTTCGACGGCGGCCTTGAGTCGGTAGAACGACTTGGCGCCGGCATAGCTCTCGTCTCCGAGCATCAACGCCGACCATTGTCGGTCGCTCATCGCACCGGTGCCCGAATCGGTCAACAGGTCGATGAAGATATCTTCGGAGGCCAACCCGAAGACGTTGTAGCCCGCCGCCTGGAGAGCCAGCGTGCGCTGCCGGAGATCGATCCTGCGGATCGGTTCAACGACCTTGATGCGGAAAGGTTCAGGTGGGTGATGGGGCATACCCCACTCCTGCAATCGATTTGCCTGAGTCTAGCATCGGTGCCGCGCCGATGGAAGACGGCTGGCGAGCAGTTGGATGACGGCGCTCCCTGCGAAGCAAGGCAGCAGGCCGGGTTATACTCCTTACGTTCCGCCTGGGCAGAGCACTCTACACGCTGTTGGATCCGGACGGACCTTCTTTGTCGATCGAGGGAGCAAGTTCCGTGGCAGCCGAAGAACTCAAACCACTGGAGATCGTGCGCTTCGTACAAGGGCCGGCGCAAACAAACGCCTACCTTGTCGGCGAGCGCGGCGGCGATCGGGCGGTGGCGATCGATCCATCGTGGGATGGGGCCGAGATTCTGCGCGAAGCCGAGCGGAGAAGTTGGCGCGTCAGCGACATATGGCTCACCCACGCGCATTTCGACCACTTCGGCGGGGCAGCCGGGCTGGCTGACGGCAGCGAAGGGGTTGTCCCGGTGGCGCTGCACCCCGCCGATCAACCCCTGTGGCGGGCGCAAGGTGGCGCACCATTCTTCGGAGTGGAGGCCTTCGATCCCGGTCCCGAGCCGACGATCCCTCTCGACCACGGGATGCGGCTTCAGCTTGGGACTCACGTGTTTGAGGTCCGCCACACCCCGGGTCACAGCCCGGGCCACGTTGTTTTCGTCGATGAAAAGGCCGGCGTGGTTTTCTGTGGGGATCTCATCTTCCAGTTCGGGATCGGACGCTTCGACCTGCCTGGGGCGAATGGTGAAGTGTTACTGCAGAGCATCCGCGATCAGATTCTCGTACTGCCCGACTCGGTGCGCCTGCTCCCCGGGCACGGGCCCGAGACTACGGTCGGGGCCGAGCGGCGGCTGAACCCTTTCCTGACAGGCTCGGCCTGGGATTAATCCCCCCGGCTCTGCGATCTCGCTTCCTCACCCTCGATTCCATCCGCTCCACAGACTCATCCTCGGAGCAGGAAGCTGCTGCTGGCGTTCGGACATTGCACAGTTGATGACTGGCGTGCGTCCTTCTCGAAGCGAGAGACCGAGGACGGAAGACTGGAGACGGGTTGGAGGGAGTGGGATCGAGGGATCTACCTCTCCTCTTGAAGCCAGGCCAACCAGTCGCGCACGCCACCTTGTGGTTCCTCGGGTGCGGTGGCGATGACCTCGAAGCGAAGGGCGTAGTCCGACGTTGCCGAATCTTGAGAGGAAGGCGCTTCACCATCGATGGGGATCACGCGTGCCCCTTCGGCTGAGGCCGAGAACGGCAGGAAACCGATCGCGCCCGGCGTCTGACCGACCAGAGTGGCCATCGCTGCCGGGGTCGGTGCGAGAAGTGCCGTTCGAGGGAGCTGCCGCTCACCCATGACCAGATCCTCGAATTGACGGCGGAGTTCATCAGCTTGCGGCGGGACGACAAGCTGGATCGGCGTCTCCGGACCATCGATCTCGTCCCAGGTCCGAACTGTTCCGCTGAAGACATCCCTCAGTTGGCTTAGCGACAGATCGCGAATGCGCATCTCCGGATTGGCGATGATTGCGATTGCTTCAAATCCCAGGGGTGTGGCGAACCAGCCGGAGGGTGGAGGCGCGGCGGAGACAAACAGTTGGAGACGCCCATCCGCCACCGCCTGGGTTGCCTCCTCGGCCGACCACACCTCCAGGTCGAACGACGGGACTCCAACGGACTGTGCATAGGCGGTGACGTTCGCCAGTGCAAAGGCCTCCAAGGCAGCGCTCACTCCTACTTGATCGGGAGGCCGGAGCGGGACTGGCGTTTGGGGCTTGGCGGCACAGCCCGAGAGCGCAAACAAGCTGATCATGCCCAGGATAACCCAAGCTCCAACGCAGCTCAGGAAAGTGAGCCTGCCGGTCCGGGGTCGGCTTCGTCGAACCAACTCAGCCATGCAGGATCCCCAGGACTACGCCGATGATCCCCACGACGGCGCAGTAGGCGACGAACAATCTTAAGTTGTGCGTGGACAGATAGCCGAGCAGCCATCGGATAGATACGTATCCGACGATCGCCGCCGTCAGAAATCCGGCGATGACCGGGGCGATTAGCGATCGGAGTTCCGCCAACCGGATCAGATCACCCAATGCGATGACACCGGCTCCAAGCATGACCGGGATCGACATCAGGAACGAGAACCGGGCAGCTGAGGTCCGATCCAGGTCGCGCATCAATCCACATCCGATGGTTGCCCCCGATCGGGAAACTCCGGGAAACAGAGCCATGGCCTGGGCCAGCCCGACCCAGATTGAGTCCATCGCGCTCAGGCGGGTCAGGTCCCGGGTACGCCGACCCAATCGGTCGGAAAGTGCGAGCCAGAACGCGGTGAAAAGCAGGAAAGCGGAAACGGCAGTCGGGCTTGAAAAGGCTTGCTCGACGAGATCCTTGAGGAGGAGGCCGGCAATGACGGCCGGCAGCGTTGCCAGCACGAGCAGCCACGCAAGCCGCGACATCGGCGCCTCAAAAGGCCGCATGCGTACAATCCCGTCCAGCGCTCCTTTGATCAGTTGGATCAGATCGTGGCGAAAGTAGGCAACGACAGCCACCAGCGTACCCATCTGGACGAGAACATCGAACACGAAGGCTGCCTCTTGAGTGAACGTCCAGCCCATGACGGCCGGGACCAGCACGAGGTGTGCCGAAGATGAGAGTGGAATGAACTCCGTCAACCCCTGGACGATCCCCAGCACGATGGCCTGGAAAATGCTCATCCTTCATGCCTCCAGGGGGCGATGCTTTTGGTAATCACGGCGGAATGCCTGGGCGAATGCTTCAAGCCTCGACTCGAGGATCGCCTGGCGCAGGTCGTGCATCAAACTCATCAGGGTGTGCAAATTGTGGATCGATAGAAGAGTCGCAGCCAGCATCTCGCCTGCTACGCTGAGGTGCCGCAAGTAGGATCTGGAAAATGTTCGACAGGTGTAGCACTCGCACTCAGGATCAATCGGACGAAAGTCTTCGGCGTAATCGGCGCGTCTCATATTGAGGCGCCCGGCGCGCGTCAATGCAGAGTGATTGCGAGCCATGCGGGTCGGGAGAACGCAATCGAACATGTCGACCCCGCGCATCACGCCTTCGACGAGATCATCCGGAGAGCCGACGCCCATCAAGTATCGCGGGCGGTCATCCGGGAGGGCGTCGTCCAGGAGATCGAGCGCCGCCAGCGTCTCGGCCTTGCTCTCACCGACGGATAGGCCGCCGATGCCGATCCCGGTGAAGTCCAGGCCGCCGATGAATGCTGCCGATCGATGGCGCAGATCGTCGAAGACGCTGCCCTGGACGATCCCGAACAGGGCTTGATCGTGGCGTGTGCGCGCGGCCAGGCAACGCTCAGCCCAGCGATGTGTACGCTCGGTGGCCAGCTCGACGGCCGGCCGGTCATCCGGGGCAGGGCACACATCCAGAGCCATGATGATGTCAGCACCGAGGTTCTCCTGGATCGCGACGGCCTTCTCCGGGGTAAGACGATGTTCCGTGCCATCGAGGTGGGATCGGAAGGTCACGCCGTCGGCGTCGACGGACGTTCGGTCGGACAGGGAGAACACCTGGTAGCCGCCGGAGTCCGTCAGGATCGGCCTGTCCCAACGCATGAAACTGTGGAGCCCGCCCATTCGGTGGATCAACTGATCGCCGGGTCGGAGATACAAATGGTAGGTGTTGGCCAAAATCAGACTGGCGCCCAGCGCCTCGAGTTGGTCGGGTGTGAGGGCTTTGACCGTCGCCTGTGTCCCGACCGGGGCGAAGACCGGCGTGGTTAGCGTGCCATGGGGAGTCGTGAAAGTGCCGGCGCGTCCGCGCCCATCCCTCCCCTGGAGACTGAAGTCGAATGTGGTCACAGACCCCAGACCAGGTGCAGGCCGAGAATGACGACCAGGAAGGCGATTACAGTGACCGGTGCGCCGAGGCGCCAGTAGTCCTGGAACTTGTATCCGCCGGGGCCCATGACGAGTAGATTGGCAGGGTGACCGAGGGGCGTGATGAAGGCCAGGGAGCATCCCACGGCCACGGCCATGGCCATCGCACGCGGATCCGCCCCGATACCCTGACCGGCGGCGATGGCGATTGGTGCCAGGATCACCGCCGCGGCCTGGCCGCCGACCAACAAGCTCAGACCGATCGCCGCCAGGTTGAGGATCGTGGCCGCGCCCAACGGGCCGAAGCGCGCCGTCGCCCCCAGAAGAGAATTGCCGAGATAGCCCGCCGCGCCGGATGTGTCCAGGGCAATGCTCAACGGCAGCATCCCGGCGATGAGAAACACGGCGCGCCATTCGACGACCCTGTAGGCTTCATCCATCCTCACACACCCGACCAGTACCATGGCGATCACACCCGCCAGCACAGCCAGAGGCAGAGCCAGGATCCCGGTCGCCGCCAGGGCCAGGCTCCCCAGCAGGATAACAACAGAGATCGGCGCGCGAATGCCCAGCGGACCGTCGGTCTCCTCTTCCAGGACGACGAAGTTCGGATCGAGGCGGAGCAAGTTGATCTCCTGTCGCGGGCCCTGGACGAGCATGGCGTCGCCGAAGCGAACGGGGATCTCGGCGATGTCCTGCTGAACTGCTAGTCCCTCTCTCCACAGCGCCAACGCCTGGATCCCGTAGCGCTCGCGCAGGCGGATCTCGCGCAAGGTCTTCCCCTGAAACTCCGAGCGAGGAGCGAGTACGACTTCCACCATCGGGTAATCGCGTGACACGAGCGCCCGCTCCAATGTGACATCCGAGTGCAGTCGGAGGCCATAGCGCTCGGCCACATCCGGCGTCGGGGCGCCCTCGAGGAGGACAATATCGCCTTCGGCGACTTCCGTGTTTCGGTCCGGGGCGAGGTGGAGGTGACCGTCGTGGACAATGCCGAGTACGGTCAGGCCCAATTCATGGCCCCAACCTGCCTGAGCGAGAGTCATGCCGGCGAGCGCTGAGCCGCGCTGGACGAGGACCTGACTCGTTCCTTCGCGCAAGTGGTAGACCTCGGCAAGCTCCTGGCGCAGCCTGCGCATATGAGCCATGGAGCCCGGCAGATCGCGAGTCGGAAGAAGGCGCGGTCCGAGAAAGAGCATCACGCCTATTCCGGTGAGCGCGAGGGGTATGCCGATGGGGAGAAAATCGAACAGTCCGAACGGCCGGAGGCCGGCCTGCGCCAGGGTTGTGCTGACGATGATGTTGGCTGTCGTGAGAAGTGTGGCCGCGCCTCCGAGCAAGGAGCCGAAGGCGACCGGCATCAGCAGGCGAGAGGGCCGGGCGCCGGTCTGGCGGGCGATCCCCATGGCTGCCGGTAGAAGAACGGCAGCGGCGGCGATCGTATTCATGAACAGGGAGAGCACGGCGGATGTCAGCGAAAGCGCGGCGATGATCTTGATTTCCGAACTGCCTGTCAGCTTAAGCAAGCGCTGGCCGATCCAGCGCGTCACCCCCGTCTGTTCCAGGCCGGCCGTGAGGATGAAGATGGATAGGACGGTGATGACGGCTGCGGCGCTGAATCCGGAGAGCGCCTGATCCGGGGTGATTACCCCGGTGAGGCCGAGGATGACGACGACGATGAGGGCGGTGAGATCGGGTCGTATCCAGCCGCTGATCAGGAAGAACGCGGCGAAGCCGATCGTGGCGATGGTGATCCAGCCGGCGGTGGTCATCTGGGCGATTATAGCATTCGCCTTGCGTATCCCCTCCGATCCGTCGAGCGAGTGTCGGGTGAGTGCGAGAGTCTCTCAGGGAGATCATCTCCCTTGCCTGGCGGACTCCACACTTCCCCCTCCCCCGGCAATGTGGCACAGGTTTCAGCGTCATCACGCTCCCGGGGGAGGGGGACCAAGGGGGTGGGGGATGATGAAGCATCCGGGCCGGAGAAGACAGGCGCTTTCATGTAGACGTCCCTCTGACCGAAAGATGCGAACGTACTATACTCTCCAGCATGAACCCTAAGGAATCCTATTCTACGTGGACGGAAGTCGACCTGTCGGCGATTGAATCGAACGTAAGACTGCTCGCGCAGCGTACCGGCGTGCGAGTGATGGCCGTCGTCAAGGCCGACGGCTACGGGCACGGCGCGTTACCTGTCGCCCGCGCGGCGTTGCGCGGCGGCGCGACCTGGTTGGGAGTCGCCCGAGTCGAGGAAGCGCTCGAGCTCCGTCAAGGGGAGGATACGGCCCCGATCCTCATCCTCGGCTGGGTTCCGCCGGCGAGGATTCGAGAGCTGGCGGCCGCCCGCATTTCGATCACCGTCTGGGACGTGTCGCAGATCGAAGCTGCCACGGATGCGGGGAGTTCGGGTGATCGGGTGCGGCTGCACCTCAAGCTCGATACGGGTATGAGTCGACTTGGCGCGCCTCCCAAGCGCGCCGTCGAACTGGCCCGTCTGATTGCGAACCGCCCCGAGCTCGAGTTCGAGGGCGTCTTCACCCACTTCGCCCGCGCCGACGAGCCTTCCGCGCCGACCACGGATTCACAAGAGAAGGCCTTTCGCGCAGCGGTCGAGTCCCTGGATGCGGCAGCGCTTCGACCGCAATTGATCCACGCGGCCAACTCGGCTGCGGCAATCACCCGGCCAGGGGCCGCCTTCGACATGGTCCGAACGGGGATCGCTATCTATGGGTTGCACCCTTCGGAGGCGTGCAGGTTGCCGCCTTCCTTCCAACCGGCGTTGGAATGGAAGACGACTCTATCCCAGGTCAAAACGCTGCCACCCGGCCGCGGGCTGAGCTACGGTCACACGTACGTCACACGCGCCACAGAGATGATCGGCACGGTCCCCGTCGGCTACGCCGACGGATTCCGCAGAACGGATGGGAATGTCGTCCTCGTGGGAGGGCGCCGGGTCCCGGTCGTGGGACGCGTGTGCATGGATCAGATCCTGGTGCAGTTGGACGACGTACCCGACGCGACAGAAGGATCGGAGGTTGTCCTGCTCGGAGAGCAGGGAGGGAACAGGATCTCGGCTGAGGAGATCGCCCGATTGTGGGGGACGATCAATTATGAAGTGGTCTGCGGAATCGGTAAAAGGGTCCCGCGCACATACGTGTGACGCGCAGGATTCTCACGGCGAGGCAGCACAGCGGAAACCGACGACGGATATACCCCGGTTGGGCGAGGCAATATCCCGGTGAAATGTTTGGGCGTCCTGGAAAGGATGATTCCAGGAACCCCCGCGAACCACCTTGTACTTCTCCCCGAAAAGATCGCTTGTAAAGACTGAGCCCGGATACGGGCCATACCAGTCTTCGACCCACTCCCAGACATTGCCCGCCATATCGAGCGCGCCGTACGGGCTGGCCCCTTGTGGGTAGCTTCCGACAGGGCGCGTCCCGTTTGAAATGTCCCCTGCATTCAGGAGATCCGCCGGGAGGACATCACCCCATGGATAGAGTCGCCCGTCTGTGCCGCGGGCGGCCTTCTCCCATTCAGCCTCGGTCGGCAGGCGCCTTGCGTGCCATTCGCAAAAGGACCGCGCCTGATACCACGTGACGTAGACCACCGGGTGTGATGCGAAGGTCGGGTCGGAGAAGAACCGCAGGTCCGTTGGTTCTGAGCATTTCCCGGCTGCCACGCACTCCCGATATTTCGCGTTGGTGACCTCAAAGCGATCGATCCTGAAGTCATCCAGGAAGAGCCGGTGTTCGGGCGACTCATCGCCGGGTGGGTTCAGCTCGCTTCCCATGAGGAAATCACCGGCGGGAACGAATACCATGTCCCCGCGCGTAGACCTCTGCGAGGGGAGGGCCGAGCACGCCAGGGCCAGACAGGCGAAAGCAGCCGCGAGTCCAGAGGTGATCCATCTTCGAAGGGGGGCCGATCGGCGTTGCGTGAGGGGAAGGAAATCGCCGCCGTATTGCTCGGCGGCGGAAGTCGTGGAGACCGCTTCAGGGCGAGGCGGAGAAGGCGATTTCATTCCGTCGGGGGACAGCCGTGATCCTGCGCGGGCGCCCCTCACCCGCCGAGGTAGGCTTTCTTCACCTCGGGGTTGCCAAGCAATTCCTCCGAACTGCCGGCCAGCACGAGGTTCCCATTCTCGAGCACATAACCCCGGCTGGCAAATTGGAGCGCCATCCGGGCGTTCTGTTCTACGAGCAAGATCGTGGTGCCTTCCCCGTTGATTTCCTTAAGGGCTTCGAACATCGTCTTCATCAACAGCGGTGCCAGCCCCATCGAAGGCTCATCCAGGAGCATCAGTCTGCGGCCGCTCATCAAGGCACGCGCGACAGCCAGCATCTGCTGTTCGCCGCCGCTCAAAGTCTCGGCCTTTTGCGGCTTCCGCTCGGCCAGGCGTGGGAAGAGGTCGAAGACTCTCTCGTAATCGGCCTCGATCTCATGGCCGTTTCTCCGGGCGAATGTGGCCAGCTTGAGATTCTCCATGACAGTCAGGTTGCCAAAGAGGCGTCTGCCTTCTGGCACCTGGGTTATTCCCAGCTCGCTGACAACCTTATCCGGCGGATATTTGAGCAAATCCTTTCCCATGTACGTCATCTGGCTGCCGGCTTCAGAGGGAACGAGGCGCGAGATCGCCCTGAGCGTCGTGCTTTTTCCAGCACCGTTGGCGCCGATGATGCACACGATCTCGCCTTCATCGACCTCGAAACTCACGCCGTGTAGCGCCTTGATCGCGCCGTAAGATACGCGGAGGTTCTCGACAGAGAGCAGCATCAGGTCGTTGCCTCCTTTCCCAAGTAGGCATCGATCACCTTGGGGTTGCTTCGGATCTCCTCAGGCGTCCCTTCGGCGATGACCTGCCCGAAGTCGAGCGTCTGTATCCGCTCGCACAGGTCCATCACAACCTTCATCCTGTGTTCGATGAGGAAGACGGCTGGCTCGAACTCGTCTCGAATACGGCGGATCACCTGAACCATGTCGCTCAATTCTTCGGGATTCATCCCGGCGGTCGGCTCATCCAGCAGCAAGAGCTTGGGTTCAGTAGCCATCGCCCGGGCCATCTCAACTCTTCGCAGGACGCCGTAAGGCAGACCCGACACGATCTGGTCGGCAAACCTGCGAACTCCCATGATCTCAAGCATTCGGTCAGCCATCTCCTCGGCCTCCGATTCTTGCTTGAGGCGCGCCGGGGTCCCGAGGAAGGCCCCGACCAATCCATAGTTGAGCTTGGAGTAGCGGGCCAGCTTGACGTGCTCGCGAACTGTCATGTGCCGCCACAGCCGCAGGTTCTGAAAAGTGCGGCCGACACCCAGGCCGGCGATCTCGTGGGGTTGCAGCCCCAGCAGGCTGTTCCCGTCGAAAAGGATCTGACCCTCAGTCGGCTTGTGGATTCCCGTGATGAGGTTGAAGACCGTAGACTTGCCGGCGCCATTAGGACCGATGAGGCCTCTGACCTGCCCGCGTTCAACCTCGAACGAGAAATCGTAGACGGCTCTCAGACCGCCGAAGAAAACTGTCAGGTGTTCAATTCGAAGCAGGGGCATGACCCACCTCGGCGGATGGTTCTTCTCTCGGCTCCACCATCTTCTCGATGTTGAATTCTCTGAAAGCGATCAGCCCGGTTGGGCGGAAGATCATCACCAGGATCAGCAGCGTCGGGATGACGAGCCACTTGATGATCTCCAGGGGGCGCAGGGCCTCCATCAGAACGTTCAGGCCTACAGCCCCGACGATCGATCCGACGACGGAGTTCAATCCGCCCAGGTAGACCATGGCAAGGACTTCGCTGAGTTTCAAGATCCCGAAGGATCCCGGATTGATATAGCGTAGGACATGGGCCAGCAGGCCTCCTGCCACCCCGGCCCAGAAGGCGGAGAACAGAAACGCCGTCATCTTGGTGCGCCGCGTGTTGACCGTCATGGCCTCAGCTGCCAGCTCATCGTCGCGCACGGCGTTGAGAGCCTTGCCCAGGGTCGAGCGCACGAAGTTGTTGATGATCAAGACGCTGAGGACGGTTGCCACGAACACAACCGGAAGGGTGGCCCAGTCCGGCTGACCCATGAAACCTCGGGCGCCCCCGAAAACCTCCAGATTCTCGATCAGGCTCTTGACGATGAAGGTGAACGCCAGGGATATGATGGCCAGATAGTCTCCCCGCGTGCGGAAGGATGGGATCGCCACGAACAAGGCCCCAAACGCTGCAACCAGGCCCCCGACGATCAACGCCAGGGGGAAGGCCAGGAATCCCAGTTGTGTCGGTAGGAGGGTCACCCCCAGGCTGTTGTTCTGGACGAAGAACAGGACCGTCATGACAGAAGCACCATAGGCGCCAAGCGCCATGAACCCCGGATGGGAACAAGAGAACTCGCCCATGTAGCCGTTCACCACGTTCAGGCTGAGGGTGACCATGATGGCTATCAGGATCAGTCGGGCGAGGAGCACTCGATAGTCATTGGCCGAGGCCCACAATGCCAGGACCAGGTAAAGTAAGCCGATGTGCACGAGCAGGGTCAGCCAATACCCGCCGCGCAGCAGGATCGCGGCCAACTTGTTGACCACGGAGGCGGTCAGCCACGCGATCAATCCGGCGGGGATGAGGTAGATCACCACCACATACACAATCGCACTTGGAATGAGCGCCGGCCTAGCGAACGCGATGTCGAAGCCCATCAGGGCGGGGACATCGCCTATACCCAGGCCCACAGCCAGCGCACGCCCGACAAGACTCTCCACGATAGCGGCTGCCAGACCGGCCAGGAGCCAACCGAGGAGCGGGACGCGCCGGAAGGTCCGACGGACCATGACCAGCCATTGCCTCAACTTATTTGTGTCTGCCGTCATTGCACTCCCTACTGACATCTTCATCCCTCACGATCTCGCGTCTGTTCCCGAACGTCTGACCAGGCGCGCCGGCCTAGAGTCTGAGATGGGCGCTGTACGGTTCGCCGAAGAAACCATGGGGCCGGAAGGTCAGGATGACCAGGATGATCGAATAGGCGACCAGATCGCGAACTGTGGACGGGAGAATAGCGGCCACGAAGATTTCGATAAAGCCCAGGAGAAAGCCGGCCAAGGCCGCCCCCGGGATCGAACCGCGGCCACCCAGGATAGCCGCCACGAAAGCTTTCCATCCGACGAGAATGCCCATGTAGGGATCGAGGACGGGATAGGCGATTCCGTAGAAGATCCCGGCCGCAGCCGCAAGGGCTGAGCCGATCGCAAAGGTCATCACGGCTATCGTGTTGCCGGAGACTCCCATCAGGGGGACGACAACGTAGTCATAGGCCATCGCCCGCATCCCCATCCCCCACTTCGATCTGCGGACGAATAGATGCAAGGCGAGCATGAGCAAGACTGAAACGAGGACGATAAAGATGCGGGTGTTGGTGATGCTGACGCCGCCGACATCGTAGGTCACGGTCGTCATCAGGGTGGGGTAATTGCGCCGGCTGGCACCGAGCAATGCAAGGTTTCCGGTCTCAAGGATGACACCAATCATCAGTCCTGTGATGGCGGCCGAGGCGCGCGGGGCGTTTCTTAAGGGTCGATATCCGATACGCTCGACGAGCATCCCCAGGATCGCGGTGGCGATCATGGCCAGCACAATTGTCAGCGCCATGACCGCCCACCCCGGTAGCGGCACGGTGCCGGCAGTCACCAGCGCCAGAAGGCCGGTCGAGATGAAGAAGCCGATGTAGGCCCCCGCCATGAAGATGTCGCCGTGAGCGAAATTGAAGAGCATGAGAACGCCATAGACCATTGAGTAGCCCAGGGCGATCAAAGCGTAGAAGCTCCCCCATTGCAGGGCGTTGACCACGTTCTGCAAGATGAACGCCATCCCGAATGCTCCTATTCGTCTGAGAGGGCGGGTGGGGAAGAGTCACTCCCCTTACCCGCCCTCTATTGCTGGCGATGCGCCATCGCTAGGATCTCAGGACTCAACGCAAGCCAATCCTTCAGGTACCAACCCTGAGAGACTACGGGCAGGCTTGCTTGTAGAAGGTGAACTCGCCTGTATCGCTGATCTTGACGATGACGGCGCACTTCGACGGGTCACCACTCCCCGGTGTGAAGGTCATCTTTCCGGTGATGCCATTGAAGTCCCGGATATTGGACATCGCATCCCGCACGCACGTGCGGTCGGTCTTGATGTCGCCGGTGATCTTGCCGCAGTCTTGGATGGCCTGCTGGACGATGCCGAACGCGTCCCAGGTCAGGGCTCCGACATCATCGGGCACGTAACCGTATTTGGCATTGTACGCGTCGATGAACTCCTTGGTGGCGCCCGTGGCACCGGCGGCCGCGTAGTGGGTGCTGAAGAAGAGCCCCTTGCAGTCGTCACCGCACAGGGTCATCAGCTCGGCCGAGCCCCAGCTGTCGCTGCCGACGATGGGACTGGTGAAACCAAGCTGATGGGCCTGCTTCACGATCAGCGGCACCTCATCGTAATACTGCGGGGTGAACAGAAACTCGGCGCCCGAATCCTTGATCTTGGTGAGCTGGGCGCTGAAGTCCTTATCCTTGGTCGTGAAGCTCTCATACGCGACGACGGATCCCGCTCCGTGCAGATCTTCCCAGGCTTTCTTGAAGTACTCCGCCAAGCCTTTGGGGTAGTCGCTGGCGACATCGTACAGCACGGCCGCTTTGGTGAAGCCGAACTCCTGCGTCACAAAATTGGCGCCCACCGGTCCCTGGAAGGGATCCAGGAAGCAGGCGCGGAACACCCACGGACGGTTGAGCGTCGTGGCTGGGTTCGTCGACCACGGGCTGATCATCGGTGTTTCGAGGTTGTTGGCCACCTCGCCAGCCGGGACGGCTTGCTTGGAGGCCTGTGGGCCGACGATCACCAGGACGTTGTCCTGGGTGATCAGCTTGGTGTTGGCGGCAACCGCCGATTCGGCCTTCGATTCATTGTCCTCGATGACCAGCTCAACCGGATACTTCGTCCCGCCGACATCAAGGCCGCCGGCGGCGTTGACATCTTCCAGCCACATCTGTGCGGCGTACTTCGTCCCTTCGCCGACTTTGGGGATGTCGCCCGTCAGAGGGGCGTTCACGCCGATCTTGATCGTCGTCGGCGCAGCGGTAGCGCATCCAGACAGCAGTAGCGCCGCCGACAACATCAGGGTTAGTACCGAAAAAAGCTTCTGATGCCACATCTCTTCTACCTCCTTAGGGTAATGGGATGGTTTGAAAGGCGTCTTTGGGGTGGCATCCGGGGGGCCGGCCCGGCTATATTAGCTCGACGCCAGTGGTGTTGGGTCGTTCGGCCGCGGCTTACCTCTTGCGAGAACTATGGTGGGCGAACGGAGGTCGCTTCGGGCTGATGGATCGCCGAGTGCCCGTGATGTGAGCCGGGATTCCTGCTTCTTGCTTCTGAGGTTTACCCATTGTGCAACGAGGCAGGCGTGGTCGTCAAGTCACTTATAGAGGGCAAGGGTGCTGGCTGGCGACCCGCGACTTGATCTCCCTCCGAGGGCCACAGGGCGTCATACCAGGATCATGCCTCGTATCTGACGATGGCGAAAGTGATAGATGTCACGGAGCGGGTCAGCAATGGGTCGATGTTGGGCACCGTGGACCTCAAAGGCGGTGACATTCGTCAATGTCAGACAGATTCTCGATGCCTGGCGCCGTGGCAAGGGATGCGGGGCAGCGTCGAACTCGATGGTGCCGGGGGGCCACCGGCCTGGCTGCAGGAACCAGGTTATGTCGCGGGGCCGCTTCGCAGCGTGCTGTGGCCGGGGCCTTCCCCGCGCTCGGCCCGGGTGAATTGACCAGCCCTTCGGTCTTTCCATTGGCTCCCGCCCTTCGGTTTTTTGGCTGTTTTCCTCGCGCAATCACTCGGCGAGGCCGGCCGGGGTGGCGTTGAGAGCGGGCGCGGGGTGAGATGACGGGATGCCAGACGGCGCCAGCCCGGCCGCGTTTCTTGACTTTTGATCCCTCGAACCATAGAATGAATTCAAACATCTGACACAGGTAGGGGAGAGACCCGGGTTTCTTGGCCGGGCACCGAAGGGGCAAGCCTCACATAACAGTGCCCAGGTGAGGTGAAACTCTCAGGTCAAAGGACCCTACCTGGCCGGGCCTCTGGAAAGTCTAACGACACCGACGGGGCAAGCTGCAGGGGGGCAGCGAATCTCTCAGGTCCTAGACAGAGGACGCACACCATTGTTTGGCGTGCGTCCTCTTTTTTCGACTGGCGCCAATCCTGATTAGCGGAGGTTGTCATGGATGTACCGACGGATCTGAAGTACACGGAGAATGATGAGTGGATACGTCTGGAGGGCGAGAACGCGACTGCCGGGATCACCGACTACGCCCAGGACCAACTCTCCGACATCGTGTACGTCGAGATCACAGCCGGTGTCGGAGACACGCTGACCAAGGGAGACTCGTGCGCTGCGGTCGAATCGGTCAAGGCGGCCGCCGATGTGTACCTGCCAGCCGGCGGGACGGTCACCGAGATCAACGAAGCGCTTCCCGGAACGCCCGAGTTGGTCAACACCGATCCCTACGGCGAGGCCTGGATGGTGCGTTTCAAGCTGTCGGATCCGAGTGAGCTGGATGGACTATTGGACGCGGCGGCCTACGAGAAGCACTGTAAGGAGCGAAACCACTGATGGCCTACATACCCCACAGCGAGGACGAACGCCGCGAGATGATGGCGGCGATCGGCATCCATCACCTCGACGACCTTTACCAGGCTGTCCCGGAGGCCGTGCGTTTTCCCGACCTCGATCTGCCGCCCGCCTTGTCGGAAATGGAGGTCATGGATGAGCTCCAGGCGCTGGCCGAGGCCAATCTTGACATGGGCCACACGACGTGCTTCCTGGGTGCCGGTGCATACAACCATTTCATCCCCTCGGTCGTCGACCACGTCCTGCGCCGGAATGAGTTCTACACAGCCTACACACCATACCAGCCGGAGGTTTCACAGGGAACGCTGCAGGCGATCTTCGAGTATCAGAGCCTGGTCAGCGTCCTGACCGGTATGGAGGTCGCCAACGCCTCTCTTTACGACGGCGCCACGGCACTGGCCGAGGCCGTCAGCATGGCGCTCAGTCACCACCGGGGGAAGCGAAGCCGGATCGTGTTCTCGCCGGCCATCCATCCCCATTACCGGGCTGTAGCGCGTACGTATCTGCGCGGGATGGACGTCAACATCGCCGGAGATGATAGCCTCAAGACTGATCTGCAGACTCTGACAGGATTGGTGGATCAAGACACTTCGTTGGTCGCCGTCCAGTATCCAGATTTCTTCGGCCGCATCGAGGACTTCACCAGTCTGGGCGCAGCGGCCCATGCTGCCGGCGCGCTGTTGTGCGTCGTGGTGAACCCGCTGGCGCTGGGTTTGCTCAAGCCCCCGTCGGAGTTCGGAGCGGATATCGTCGTCGGCGAAGGCCAGCCACTCGGGATCCCGCTTTCATATGGCGGTCCATACCTGGGGCTCATGGCCACGACGCGGGCGCTGGTCCGCAAGATGCCCGGCCGGCTCGTAGGTGAGACCGTCGACACGCAGGGCCGTAGGGGCTATGTCCTGACCCTCACCCCGCGCGAGCAGCACATCCGACGCGAGAAAGCGACCTCCAACATCTGCACCAATCAAGCGCTGATGGCGCTGGCGGCGTTGGTCTATCTGTCGGCGCTGGGCAAGAACGGCCTGCGCAGGGTGGCCGAGCTTTGCTACCACAAGGCCCACTACGCCGCCGGCGAGATCGCCGGACTGGACGGCTACGAATTGTGGAGCGAGGCCCCATTCTTCCATGAGTTCGTCGTCAGGTGCCCGCGTCCGGTTGCCGAGATCAACACAGTATTGTTGGAGGAGCACGACATCCTCGGCGGGTTTGATCTCGGCCAGGAGTATCCCGAACTGGAGCGGCACATGCTGATCGCCGTCACCGAGCGGAACGACAGCGACGAGATCGACGAGTTTGTCGCTGCGCTTCAGGAGGTCGCCAATGCCTGAGCCGCAGATCTACGACCTGTCCGCTCCCGGTCGCCCGGGAGTACCGCTTCCAACACCGGACGTTCCTCCAACTGAGCTACCGGATGGGTTGACACGCGAGAGTCTGCCGCTTCCGGAGCTCTCCGAGCTGGACGTGGTTCGGCATTTCGTGCGTCTATCACAGCTCAATCACGCCATCGATGTGGGCTTCTATCCGCTGGGGTCATGCACGATGAAGTACAACCCCAAGGTGAATGAGGACGCGGCGCGTCTGCCGGGATTTACCCTGACACATCCGCTGCAACCGGTGGAGACCGTCCAGGGCAATCTGCACCTCATGTACACCCTGCAGGAATGGCTCAAAGAGATCGGCGGTTTCGCCGGGGTGAGCCTGCAACCGGCGGCGGGTGCGCACGGGGAGCTGACCGGCATCCTGATCATCCGCGCCTACCATCGCGATCGGGGCGACGCCCGACGCACGAAGATCCTTATCCCCGACTCAGCCCATGGGACGAATCCCGCCAGCACTGCCATGGCGGGAATGCAGGTGGTCGAACTGCCATCGGACGACCGCGGAAACATCGATCTGACCGCCCTGGACGCGGCTTGCGACGACACCGTGGCCGGTCTGATGCTCACAAACCCGAACACGTTGGGTCTGTTCGAAGAGAATGTCACTCAAGTGATCGAGCGGGTTCACGCGTGCGGCGGACTGATGTACGGCGACGGCGCCAACATGAACGCTCTGTTGGGGGTCGTGCGCCCCGGAGATCTGGGCTTCGACGTCCTGCACTACAATCTGCACAAGACGTTCTCCACCCCCCACGGTGGCGGCGGCCCGGGCTCAGGACCGGTTGGCGTATCCGAGAAGCTGGCTGATTTCCTGCCCGGACCGGTCGTCGAGATCGTC
The DNA here is from genome assembly GCA_964528155.1 of uncultured Anaerolineaceae bacterium. Taxonomy (GTDB): domain Bacteria; phylum Chloroflexota; class Anaerolineae; order Anaerolineales; family E44-bin32. The sequence continues at coordinate 68,576 of CAZGRL010000002.1, read as the reverse complement.
GAGCCCGGAACCGACGAGCTGCTGCCGGTATGCGGATTTACGACACCGTCGAAGACGATCGGCCGTGTGATGGGATTTCACGGTCAATTCGGCATGCACGTGCGCGCATACACATACCTGCGCATGCAAGGCAAGGATGGGATGCGGGCGATCAGCGATCATGCTGTGTTGAACGCCAACTACATCCGGGTCAATCTGCGCGACACGTACCATGTTCCGTATGACAGGATCTGCATGCACGAGTTCGTCGCCGAGGGGCGTCTTGACGATGCGCCGGACATCCATGCGTTGGACATCGCCAAGCGGCTGATGGACTACGGGATGCATCCTCCAACGAACTACTTCCCGTTGATCGTCCACGAAGCGCTGATGATCGAGCCGACGGAAACGGAGAATAAGGGTTCCCTCGATTGCTTCATCGAAGCGATGCACATGATCGCCCAGGAGGCCAGATCCGATCCTGAGCTGCTGCATTCGGCTCCCCACAAGACCCCGATCGGCCGGCTGGACGAGGTCCGGGCGGCCAAGGAGCTCGTTTTGTGTTGTCGGCCGGTGGAGATGGAGCAGCCGGAGCCGCAGAGCTGAGGCGACCGGGTTGACCGTGCCCGCAGGACCGACAGCGGCGGGCAGGGCATTTGCCCTGCCCGCCGAGTGATTCCCCTGTCCGGCGATGCCCAATCGCGGCGAAGCGCCCGACGAATTTGGGCGCTCCGCTCTTGAAAAGGATACCTTGCCCCGGGTCCCCTGGCTTCCGAGGCCCGTCGATCGTAGTTGGCATCCTCAGTCTACTCAGCGATCCTCAAGAAAATCTGAATGTGGGAGGCCAAGGGTGCCCACTTTATGCCTGCCCGGCCCCCCGGCGCGTCACGGACCCGTGGACCTGGATGTCCTGGACTCGAGCCGACACACCGGACGGCGGGAAAGGCCTCCGGATCCGCCTGGCCTGCAGGGCCGACGGGTCGCGCCCGCCCCCACCGCCTTCCGCCTCCCTCGGAAGGTACCCGTTCTCATCTCACACCCGCCTTCTGTCCGGGGAGGGAGAACCAGATGAAACGGGTGGTGCCGGATCGGCT
>CAZGRL010000002.1:54881-67493 GCA_964528155.1 uncultured Anaerolineaceae bacterium | reverse complement strand
CGCTGGTAGGTAACCTCTTCCAACCACCCACCCTCTTTGTGGCGGGTCCGGCAAACCCATTTTACCGGGGGGGCTCCGCCCCGCCTCCCCCCCCCCCCCACCACCCGTTTCATCGACCTCCTTCCACAAGTCGCCGGTGGATGAGAGTTAAGTGTCACAAGTTGTCTGCCCCAGGAGTACCATATGTGTGAAGACAAGTGTCTCGCGAACATGCGGTAGAATGGCCTCCCTGCAATCAGGACATCGCGAATGGCAAGGGATTCAGGAGACCAAATTCGAGCTGTGCCGCCACGAGCCACGGTGCAAATCCACCTGGCTGGCGGGAAAGTACTGGAGGGGGGGCGAAACACCCAGCTCTCAACGTTCCTGGCGTGCGAAAGCAACCCGACCTCTCCTGTGGTGGGCGCAATCGTCAACGGCGAGCTGCGTGAGTTGACCTACCCGATCGAGATGGACTCACGCGTCAAGCCGCTGACGATGGGTGATCCGGATGGGATGCGGATCTACCGCCGGTCGCTGACATTCCTGCTGGCGACGGCGTTCGAGGAATTGTTCCCAGGATCGCGCCTGACGGTCGATCACTCCGTCGCCTCCGGCGGCTACTACTGCCAGGTCGACGGGCATCGCGAGTTCAATGAGGGAAATATCCGTCGTCTCGAAACCCGGATGCGCGAGCTGGTCGAGCAAGATCTACCTTTCGCCAAGCTCCAGTTGCCCCTTGAAGAGGCGATCACTTTCTTCTCGGAAAAGGGTTATGGCGACAAGGTGCTGCTGCTCAGGCATCGTCGCAAGCCTTACCTCGTCCTGTACCAACTCGGACCATTCCGGGACTATCACCACGGCTACATGTTGCCAAGCACCGGGCTCTTGAAGTGGTTTGGGCTGGCTAAGACGGGCAACGGTTTCACCCTCCGCTTCCCCAGACGGCACGTTCCCACAACGCTCCTTCCATTGCCGGAATACCCGAAGCTGCTGGCCACATTCCGACAGTATGGAGATTGGCTGGACACGCTGGGAATCCCCAGCGTGGGGTCGCTGAACGATGCCATCACCGCTGGCCGGGCGCGGGAGCTGATCCTGGTTTCGGAAGCGCTCCATGAAGGGCGTATCGCGGAGGTTGCCGGGCTCGTCGCCGAGCGGCGTGAGCAGGCGCGAGTGGTGTTGATTGCCGGCCCCTCGGCATCAGGCAAGACAACCTTCTCCAAACGCCTTTCGATTCAACTCATGGCGTTGGGGTTGACCCCGTTGCCGATCGAGCTCGACAACTACTTCGTCAATCGTGAGCGCACCCCCAAGGACGAGCAAGGAGAATACGACTATGAGGCCCTGGGCGCGCTCGATGTGGCGCGCCTCAATCACGATCTGCGCTTGCTTATCGCCGGCGAACGCGTACAGATGCCGCACTACGATTTTGTGCGTGGCGAGCAAGAAGCAGGTGAGTACGCCGAGCTGAAACCGGGCCAGATCATCATTCTCGAAGGGATCCACGGTTTGAATCCGGCGCTGGTGCCGGATATCCCGGCCGAGAATACGTTTCGCATTTATGCTTCGGCGCTCACTCAGCTCAACCTGGATCGCTACAATCGGGTGTCGACCACCGATACCCGTCTGATTCGCCGGATCGTGCGCGACGCGGCTCAACGTGGCTACACCGCCCAGGAGACCATCCGCCGTTGGGAGTCTGTCCGTCGGGGCGAGAAGCACTATATCTTCCCTTTCCAGGAAAACGCTGATGTGATGTTCAACTCGGCCCTGGTCTATGAAGGCTCCGCCCTGGCGCCCTTGGTCGAGCCGCTGCTCAGGCAGGTACCGTTCGGAACGGCCGAACACGTCGAAGCCAAGCGGCTGCTGGCATTCCTCGAATGGTTCGTCCCCCTGGATATCCAGCTGATCCCGGACAACTCCATTCTGCGTGAGTTCGTTGGGTCGTCGATCCTCAGCCAGTTCACTCCCTGGCAGGCACCACAACAAAGCTGATCGGCCCCGAGGCCCGGGCCCCAGAGTCTGCCCGGCAGGTTGGGTCAGGCCGATCCATCTCAACCCCTGTCTCGAGCAGCATGGTGGCGGCTTGCGTCGCTGCGCCTGAAAGCTCGACCCAAGGTCTTTGGCCTCCCCGTCCATAGGCTTCCGTACCAGCGCATGAACGGAAAACGCCTGCCCCGGGCTTGGTTCGGGGTGCCCTCGGATCTTGCGAGCAGCAGCACCTCTTTGCAGCGACCTTACAGATCGCCCGCATTCTGGATGTTGCGACTAGAATGCAAAAACGCACCTGCATGGGGTCTTTTCTCAGCCAAAGTGGTGATCCTGGCCACGGCTCGGCGCAGCTTGAGATTGCCGGCCTGTCAAAGACGAAAACAGCCACTCAATCATGGATGGCGACGAGGCCAGTCTCGTGTCCCCTTCCGTCGATCTCGCACCAGAAATCGACTCTTCGGAGGTATGGATGCAAGATTCTTTTCCCGACACCGCACCACCCGCTGAATCCCTCGCCCAGCTTCGCCCTTATCTCATTCAGAAGATCAACCAGGGGCTCGACTCCCGCCCGGCCGATGTGCCCCGAACCGTCGCCGCCCGACAGATCCTCGAAATGGTGTGCCGTCACAAACAGATAGAGATGTCCCAAACGCTGCGAGAACGGCTTTTCGCTGAGGTCTTGAGTGAGTTCTCAGATCTGACTGAAATACAGCCGCTGTTGGATGACCCGTCGATCACCGAGATCATGGTGAATGGGCCGGAGAATGTCTACGTCGAGCGCGCCGGGAGGATCGAGCCGGCCGACGTGAAGTTCCCGGACGACCAGGCCATCTTTCAGCTCATTGAGAGCATTGTCATACCGCTCGGAAGGCGGATCGATGTCCAGCACCCCACAGTAGATGCGCGACTCCCGGACGGTTCACGCGTCAACGCCGTGATCCCGCCTGCGGCAATCGATGGCCCCAGCCTCACCATCCGGAAATTCGCCCGAGAGAAGCTTCAGTTCGATGACCTGATCAACCTCGGCAGTCTGACCAGGCCGATCGCCGAATTCTTGCAGGCCTGCGTTCTTGCCCGGCTCAACATCCTTGTCTCGGGTGGCACAGGATCGGGCAAGACGACCCTGCTGAATATCCTCTCCGGGGCTATACCCGAGACCGAACGGATCATCACCATCGAAGATGCGGCTGAGCTACAGCTTCATCAGGCCCACCGGGTGCGGCTGGAAGCGAAGCCGCCGGACCTAGACGGACAAGGTGAGGTGACCATCCGCCATCTTGTACGCAACGCGCTCAGGATGCGACCGGACCGAATCATTGTTGGAGAGGTTCGTGGTGGTGAAGCGCTAGATATGCTCCAGGCAATGAACACCGGGCATGATGGATCGCTGACGACGGTTCATGCCAACAACGCCCGAGACGCTATCTCTCGGCTGGAGACATTGGTCCTGCTTTCCGGGTTCGATCTGCCGCTGCGAGTTGTGCGGGAGCAGATCGCTTCAGCGGTCAACCTCATTGTGCAGCAGGCCCGATTCAGCGAGGGTTCACGGAAGGTCATCTCCATCACCGAAGTCATCGGGATGGAAGGTGAGACAGTTGTCCTGAGCGAACTCTTCAAGATCTCCGAGAACGGTTCCAACGGCAATGGCCACGGTTCCGGCACCATCAGCCCGACGGGCATCCGCCCGATGTTCGAGCCTCGCCTGAAGGCCGTCGGCTATCACGCCCCGCCGGAGTTGTTCGGGGCGGACCTCATCCAGCTTCGTCCAACGACCAAGCGTTGCTAACCCCTTACTCTGGCCGAGAGTGCCGCCGGCAATCCTCGGCTCCATGAGACACCGGCGTGTTCTCGGCATGCCCGCTCCCTAATTCATCTTCCCAGTCCCCCTGGTCGGATGGCTCCATCTGAGTGATGGTGTGCGGACAGCCCGCGAGAGTTGTCCGCGGGAAGTGCCGCCTCTTATCCCAGGCGTCGGCCTTCCAACGGGTGGAGCCAGGCCCTGCCTGTCGAACGCGGCTCTGGCCCGGCCATCACCCCCTTGTCGATCCCGAACCCAAACAAATGGAGAAAAAGGATAGAATAAGTCAGACGTGTGGCAATCGGGGGTTGACCCTCGAGACACACGTTCTCGGGGAGGGATCGGCTCGTGACGGGGCGTATCTACCAGGGCGTGGATCCGAATGAGTTCGGTTTCACCTGTATCCGGTACGAGAAGGGCGGCGGCCGGGCGACGATCACAATCAACCGTCCGGAAGCACTCAATGCCGTCAACCACAATGTGCTGACCGAAATGAACCGCGCACTGAAGGATGCCAGTTGGGACGACGGCATCGGCGTGATCGTGCTGACCGGAGCCGGCGGACGAGCGTTTTGCACCGGCGCCGACCTCAAAGAGCAAGAGCAGTTCCTCGAGCGCCCTCGTGACTACTGGAAGTGGATGGGGGATTTCATCGAGTGCCATGAGCGGCTGCGCAACATCGGCAAACCCACCGTCGCTCGCCTGAACGGCATCGTCGCAGGCGGTGGCAACGAATTCAACATGAGTTGCGACCTGTCCGTGGCGGCCGACGACATCTACATTCGCCAGGTCGGCACGAGTCACGGCAGTGTGGCCCTGGCCGGAGCGACGCAGTTCCTGCCGCTGATCGTCGGAGACCGGCGCGCCCGGCAGATACTGTTTCTCAACGAAGAGATCCCCGCTCAGCAGGCACTGGAATGGGGGCTGGTCAACTACGTCGTTCCACGAGAGAAGCTAGACCAGGCCGTCGACGAACTGGTGGGCAAGCTCCTGGAGAAGTTCCCGGAGAAGACGCGTTACACCAAACAGCAGCTGAACTTCTGGCGTGACCTTGGCTGGCACCTGACGATAGGCCACGGGCGTGACTGGTTGTCGATTCACAACACCAGTCCTGAGACGCGCGAAGGCGTGAAGTCTTTTCTGGATAAGCGTCAACCGGACTATCAGGAAATCCGCCGGCGATGGGCGGAAGATGACCGCCCCGAGTGGCCTGGCGGACAGCTACCCGCGCCTGGGTCCTTCGCCTGGGGCAAGGGACCCCGGAAAGCAACCGGCGTATGCAGATTGCCCTAGACGAGCTCTGGGGTCACGCATTGGGGTTGTTTGAGGAAGAGCCGGGCGTCATCCTGGCGATCGAGGCTGGACTCATGCCGCAGGCAGGCGGTCTTCGCCAACGCTGGGAAGCCGAGGTCAGTGGCACATTGGCTCAGGCTGGACTGCGCATACCTGAGATTGTGAGCCCGCCGGCTGCAAGTCGCCGGCAGCACGCGGATCATCTCCCCCGCCTTGTTGAGGAGCTCCAATCCGTGGCCAGGTCCGATCCGATGGCGGTATGGTAGACTGAAATAGGGTTGTCGCGTGATGGACAAGGCGAGCGTCTGGTCGGTGCTTGAGGATGTCCATGACCCTGAGATTCCGGTGATTTCGGTCGTGGAGCTCGGGGTGATCCATGACGTTGAGGTTGACGGCGACCGTGTCCGCGTGGGGCTGACGCCGACGTTCGCGGGTTGTCCGGCGCTGCACGTCATGAAGCGTGAGACCCAGGAGCGATTGTCGGCTGCTGGCGCGGAGGCCGTTGAGGTTGATGTCCTCATGAACCCGCCATGGACGACGGATCGCATCTCTCCCACCGGCCGTGAGAAACTCCGGATGTTCGGTTTGGCGCCGGCCCCGATCCACGCCAGGAACGTTGAGCTCGTGCTCCTCGAACCGGCGACCTGCCCCTATTGCGGTAGACAGGACACATTTCTGAAGAATGGCTTCGGCCCGGCTGCCTGCCGTAGAATCCACTTCTGCAACCACTGTCGCCAACCCTTCGAGGCCTTCAAGCCCATCTAGAGCATCCGCATAGCGTCGACCGATCCGGATCACGCACCCCGGTGTTAAGCAGGATTGGGAGAGCATTCCGCAACAAACGATCAGTCTTACCGTTCGGGGCTTGAAGCTCCGCGTGGTCTCAATTCGCCCGTTTGTGTTGCAGGATGCACCCAACCTGTGGCTCTTCGAGGAGAACCGCATGAAGCTGGTGGCTCTGTACCGCCAACCCCCTGATCCGGCAGCATTCGATGATGCCTACTTCAAGACTCATCTCCCGCTCGTCCGGAAGGTCCCCGGGCTGGAGAAGACGGTCGTAACGCGGTTCACTCGTTCCTTGAGTGGGGATTCACACTACATGATGGCCGAGATGTACCTCGCCGATGAAGATGCACTCAAGAGAGGTATGAAGAGCGAGGAAATGGGGGTTGCCGGAGAGAATCTCAGCAGCTTCGCCAAAGGTCTGGCGACGATGTACTTCGGTGAGGAAGTGGGGGCCTGAGATCCAGATTCTTAGGCCCGCCGGCGTTACACGTAACGGCCGTGTATCTGATAGAAGCCGGGCAGGCTCCCTTATATGCCAGGCTGACGGTGACATCGGTTGAGCCATGCAGCGATACCCGACGGTCGTAGGAGATCTATGACCGAACCACAGGCGAAGGAAGCAGAAAGCCCCTCCCTGGGCCACTATGCCATCCTCGAACGGATCGGGGTCGGCGGGATGTCGGCCGTGCACCGCGCGATCGATCTGCGCCATGGTCGGGTTGTGGCCATCAAACTTCTGTCGCCCCAGATCGGGCGGGATGCGACATTCCGCGCCCGTTTCAAGCGTGAGGTCCAGCTCCTCCAGCAGCTTCAACATCCGAATATCGTGCCTATCCTCGACTTCGGCGAAGTCGCCGGTCAGGCACATATCGTCATGCCCTACATGGCCGCGGGGACGCTCGCCGATCGGATGCGCAAGGGATCGATCCCGGCGCAAGAGTATGCCCGGATGATCGACCAGGTATCGACGGCCCTTCAGTTCGCCCACGAGGCGGGCGTGGTCCACCGTGATGTGAAGCCGTCCAACCTACTCATGGATGAGAACGGCAACGCGCTTCTCTCCGATTTCAGTTTCGCTCATGTGGCCGACGCAACCCTCAGCCTGACCGGGTCGGCGGTCATTGGCACTCCGGCGTACATGTCGCCCGAGCAGTGCCGAGGAGAGGATGTCGACGGAAGATCGGACCAATACTCGCTGGCGATCATGGCCTACCAACTCACCACCGGCAGGTTGCCGTACGAGGCAGATAGCGCTATCGCCGTCGCCATCATGCACGTCAATGACCCGCTGCCGGATCCGAAGCAGCTCAATCGCGATCTGTCGGACGAAGTATGCGCGGTTCTGATCCGTGCCCTTTCGAAGATACCCGACGAGCGATTTGCCGACATCGCCGAGTTCAATATCGCGCTCCAAGCGGCATTGGCTCCGGCTGTGACGAACGCGGGAAGCTGGAGGCAGAGGCTGCGCCTGCGCCGGCTCGTGCCGAGGGGCATACAGGACGTATTCGGCCCTACACCCTCGACCAGGTCGAGCGCCAGGCGACGGCTGAGGGCGACGATGCTGGGCGTCCTGCTCGTGGTGGGCTCGCCGATCGCGGCCTGGGCCCTGGCCGGTGGCTCGGCCTGGGAGGCCTTGAACGGGGGCGGGGCGACCGCATCGCCGTCGGCAACCGCGCAGGATCTAATGGCGACTGTGTATGCCCTTTCGAGCGAGCTCGCGCCCCGACAGGGAACGTCCGTAGTCGAAGGTCAGGTTGAAACGGCGGTGTATGGAACGTTGGTGGCCATGGGCGCGGTGACCAACAAAGATACCCTGGGGGCTGTGCTGGAGGCCAAGCCGACGGCGACGCCAAGCCCGGCATGGACGGCCGTCGTCGCAACCGGAAGCGGCCAGGGCACGACGAGCGGGGGAGACCAAGATGGATCGGTGGTAGAGGCGACATCAACCTCCGCTCCTCCTTCTGGCGAGGCGACATCGACGAAGGCCGCTCCCACATCGACGAAGGCGGCGACATCTCCAGCGACGGCCACCTCGATCCCACCCTCTCCGATCCCCTCCACGCCTCCTGCGCCTTCCTTCACCTCAACGCCGGTGCCTCCTACTGCCGTCCCGCCGCCGACCGACGTCCCTCGCGCGCCCACCATCAAAGCGAACCAATGCAAGGACGATCCGGGCCATCCGCACTACTGCACCGCCGAACCCTAGGCAAGAATGTCGATCTGAATTTGCTCGGCCGGACCGGGGGCACGGGCTCATCGGCGTGCGATCGATGTGATTCGATGCGGCGGCGGAGGCTCAGAACCGGGAATGATTGAACGAGATCGGGGATCGAACGTGAAATGTGGGTAGAGGTATTTACTCGCCTTGCGAGTTCTCCTTGTCATTGGCGCGATCGAGCTGCTCGTCATCCCATGAAGCCGGGTCCTCGATAGGCTCGATGTGAGTGAAGACGGTGATGTTGGGGACGGCCTGCCGGATCTCAGCCTCGATCTGTTCGAGCAAGTTGTGACCTCGCTGAACGGTCCATTTGCCGGGCACCTGGATGTGCATCGAAACGAAGTATCGCGCCCCGGCCTGACGCGAGCGAAGCGCGTGGTAACGCACTCCCTGCGAGGCGTGACCGTCCAAAGCGGCTGTGATTGCTTCGAGCTGAGCTTGAGGCAGGGCTGTATCCATCAGACCTAGCGTAGAGCGCCGCACCAGGTTCACACCGATCCAGGCGATGTGGCCGGCAACAAGTAGGGCCACGAGTGGATCGAGGATCTGCCAGCCGCTGAGTGCCACAACCCCCATTCCGGTCAAGATGGCCGCCGAGGACCATACATCGGACATGAGATGCTGTGCGTCGGCCTCCAGGGCGATGGAACGGAATCTGCGGCCGGCACTGAGCAGGATCCGGGCTGCGGCCAGGTTGATAAGCGTGGCCAGAATGGCGATGGCAAGCCCAAGGCCGATGTTGTTCAAAGGCTGCGGGTCAAGCAGCCGGCGGATGGCCGCCACAGCAATCGTGGCCGCGGCGATCACGATCAGCGTTCCTTCGACGCCGCTCGAAAAGTACTCGGCCTTCCCATGACCGTAGGCGTGTTCTTCGTCCGGCGGCCGAGCGACGATGCCCAGCACGGTCAGCGCCATCAAGGCGGCGGCCAGATTGACTCCCGATTCGAGCGCATCGGATAACAGCCCCACGGAGCCCGAAACCAGATAGGCCGTCCCCTTGATCGCCATGGTCAGGAGTGCAGCGCCGATCGAGAGCCAGGCATATGGGGTCAGTCGGGGCGAAGTCCTCACGGCCGGCATTCTATCATCCTCACGTCCGGGGTGGGGCCCGCTGCTCGGACCACGCAGGCAGGCGATCCGCTCCGAGTGGCTGTTGTAACCGGGAAGGGACTTCATCCACGTGGGTGGAAAGCAACCAGGGCGTTGCTCAAACAGGGTTCTGGGGTTATGTTATGGTGGCAAGGAGGCCTATCTGGGAGGTCGGTGATGCCGGGGATGTCGGAAAGGATCGAAAGAGAGCGTCTGGATGAGTTGCTGGTCGGTGCGTCCCGGACGTTCGCCATCAATATACCCATGCTTCCGGGCGTGTTGCGCGATGCCTTGACGCTCGGCTATCTTCTCCTTCGCAATGCCGACACGATCGAGGATGCCTATCAATGGCCCAAGGCGCAAAGGATCGAAGGTCTGAACGAACTTCATGCGCTCATGCTCGATCCGAGTCGCCAGGCGGCCGAGCGGTTCGCCGAGCGCTATCGACAGGTCATGCCCCTCCCGAACAAGGAGCATCACGAACTGCTGATCCTCACGCCGTATATCCTGGACCAGCTCAGTCTGCTTCCGCCAAGCTACAGCAACGAAGTGAGATCCCATGTCGCCAGAGTGATCCGTCGTATGCAAGATTGGGTCGCCAGCCATGATGATCTTAACCATCTTCGCCTGAAACGGCTGAAGGACCTGGATGATTACTGCTATTCGGTAGCTGGCATCGTCGGAGAACTGATCACAAGCCTGATCAGCATCTACCGTCCGACGCTGGAGAAAACGCGACTGCTGTTCATGCGCACGCTTGAGACCGCATGCGGCGCCGGGCTTCAGTTGACGAACATCGTCAAAGACGTCTTCCGTGATCACCTCGAAGGACGCTATTACATCCCGTCGGACTACCTTCCTTTTGAGGACGGCCAATCGTACGAACGTATGACGCCGATGATCGCATACGCTTACCGCAATCTCTGTCTGGGCGCCGAATATGCGTGCGCGCTCCCGGCCGAAGAACGCCAGATCCGCCTGGCAGTTCTTGTGCCCTTGATGTTGGCCGTGGCGACGCTGGTGCACCTGCTTGGGCGGCTTGACAGGCTGTTCAGTGGGGAAGAATTGAAGATCTCGCGCGAGCAGGTCGGGGAGGTGCTCAGCCTCGCCGACAATGTCGCCGGCGACAATGTGGCCGTCCGCAGCGCCTGGAAGGAGCTCAGCGGGCCATTGCTCAAGCTGACGGTCGAGGCGTTCCTGCCCGGCGTCGGCTGAACGATCCCCTTGCCGTTAACCGAAGACTTGGCCGAGGAGCCACAAGGCGACCATGCCGGTCAGGATGGTGAGCCACGTGTTGCGGGTGCGCCAGGCGACGATCGCAGCGACTACGCCGGCGATCAATCTGAGATTGCCGGGGGTCAAATCCAGTGAGCCCGCCGTGCCGATCAAATCGGTCGAGACCAGGCCGGCGAGCACTGCTGGGGCTACGAAACGGAGTCCGCGTCTGAACCAGCGCGGCATCCGCTCAGGGGGTACAAGTGCGATGAAGGAAAGCCGGGTGGCGTAGGTCGCCAGCATGCCTCCGATGATGACCAGCCACAGCCCACTCTCGCTCATATTTCCCTCCGGTGAGCAGTGGAGTGGTTCTCCGACCACACCCCCAGGCCGACGGCGATCATCACTGCCACCAGCAGTCCGGCCCGGTACGGCAACTCACCCAGGCCAACAGCCAGGCCGGCCGCTGCCAGGGCGGCAAGACGTGTCGGGCCGTCGGTAATCGTCGGGATGAGCAGAGCCAGGAAGGTTAGCGGGAGGGCGAAATCCAGGTGCCAGCTGTCCGGGACGCCGGCTCCGAGGGCGATCCCGACGGCCGTGCTGAGTTGCCAGGTCACCCATAGCGCCAGACCCGTTCCCAACATGTACCAATGTGCGTTCTCCGTCTCCGACTTGCGAAAACGCACGGATGCGACGGCGAAAGCCTCGTCCGTGAGCAACCACGAGAGCGGGATCTTCCAGTGCGCAAGGAGATGGGCAAGATATTCTGAAAACGTGGCGCTGTACAGCGCGTGCCGCAGGTTGACGACAAAGATCGCCAGGATGATGACCAGCGGCGGGGCGCCAATCAGGACCAGGCCTAGAGCGACAAACTGGGCGCTACCGGCAAACACGAAGAACGAGAAGCCCAGGACGACCATCGAAGCGAGCCCGGCCTCCTTGCCGAGCGCGCCGAAGATCAAGCCGGCGGGCAACACTCCGACCAGGATGGGCAACTGATCACGCACACCCCTCCAAAACTCCTGCGAGGCCGCCGAGCGCCGTCGGAGATCAGCGTTCGAAGTCTCCATCGTCAAGAGAGTAGGTACGCCAGCGCCAATTGGGCGGTCGCTACAAGCGCCTCGAGATGCGTGCGCTCGTAGTTATGTGAGGCATCTACACCGGGGCCAAACAAGGCCACTTGTGCATCGGCGCCTGCCCTCCAGAATGCCTCAGCGTCCGATCCATAGTGTGGATAGGTATCGAGCTGATAGGGGATGTGTTGGTCCTCGGCCAGGGTGCGCAGCCGGGCGGATAGCCCGGCATGGTATGGTCCGCCCGAGTCCTTGAGACAGATCGTGGTGTGGAACTCATCCGAGGCCTGACCCTTGCCTACCGCCGCCATATCGATGGCGACGAGCTCGGCCAGATCACCGGGCAGGGCGGCCGCGCCATGGCCGACCTCCTCATAGTTGCTGATATGAATCGTGGTTCGCTGTCCGGGGCGCTGCCCTACATGCAGAAGGGCTTTGAGCGCGGCCATCAGACAGGCAACGCCGGCCTTGTCGTCAAGATGGCGGGATCGCACGAAGCCCTCGTCTCCCACTTCGACGCGTGGGTCGAACGCGACGAAGTCTCCGACGTGGATCCCCAGGTTGCGGGTATCGTCCTCCGACGATGTTCTGGCGTCTAGGCGGACCTCCATGTTCTCATCGTCCCGCTTCAGATTATCTACCTCGCTCCCATACACATGCGATGAGGCCTTGCGGATCAAAATCGTGCCGCGTATCACTCGCCCGGCCGCGGTGAACACGTTGCACCCCTCGCCCTCGACGGCGTTCCAACTGAAGCCGCCGAGCTTGGTCAGACGAAGGCGCCCGTTGGTTTTGACTTCCTTGACCATCGCCCCGAGCGTGTCTACGTGGGCGGTCAGACCGCGCGGCGTGTCCTTTGCGAGCCCTTCAAGTGTCGCCAGCAGACCGCCCTTGGAGGTGCGATTCGCTGCAATCCCAATGGAAGTGAGCTCGGCGTCGACCCGCTGGATTGCCGGGTCGGCCCGGCCGGTCGGGCTGGGGATGTTCAGCAGCTCCACTAGTAGGTTGAGCATGTAGTTTTGATCAATCCCGGGGATTTCTCTCATCGATTCTCCTGCTAACGGAGACGTGGGGGCACCCCCCCCGAACCCACGGAAACCTTGATTTTATAAAGGAAAAATAACCGCCCCTGCACGGGGACTACAAAAACATGCAGTAAACAAAAA
>CAZGRL010000002.1:0-54871 GCA_964528155.1 uncultured Anaerolineaceae bacterium | reverse complement strand
CTCCTGCAACGGTCGAGGTCGGGCCCCCCCCGCTCCCCCCACGTCTCCGTTGAGTGTCTCACGGAAAGATCAGCTCCGATGCCGGTGAAGTCCAATACCTGGATGAAATCGACAACCCGGCAGGCGACAAACCATGGCGCCTATTGCGTGAGGATCTGCGAAAGGAAGAGCTTTGTGCGGTCTTCTTGTGGGGAGCCGAAAATGTCATTCGGCGTGCCCGACTCGATGACCAATCCCTCGTCGAAGAAATACATCCGGTCGGCGACGGCCTTGGCGAAGCCCATCTCATGCGTCACGACGATCATCGTCATGCCGCTCTTTGCAAGCTCGATCATCACGTCAAGGACTTCCTTGATCATCTCGGGATCGAGGGCCGAGGTCGGCTCGTCAAATAGCATGATCTTGGGCTGCATGGCCAGCGCCCGAGCGATGGCCACGCGTTGCTGCTGTCCCCCGGAGAGCTGGCCGGGGTACTTGTCGGCCTGCTCCGGGATACCGACGCGGTTGAGAAGCTGAACCGCAACCTCCTCGGCTTTCTCCTTCGGCCATTTTCGAACCCAGATCGGCGCCAGGGTCACGTTCTGCAGGACGCTCAGGTGGGGGAAGAGGTTGAACTGCTGGAAGACCATTCCGATCTCGCTGCGAATGGCGGCGATATTGCGCACGTCATGCGTGAGTTCGATCCCGTCGACGATGATCGTCCCGCGCTGGTGCTCCTCCAGCCGGTTGATGGTGCGGATGAACGTGGACTTGCCGGAACCGGATGGGCCGAAGATAACGATGACTTCCCCGCGCTCAACATCCAGGTCGATGCCGCGCAACGCTTGGAAATGGCCGAACCACTTGTGAACGTCGCGGCAGGTGATGATCGGATCGCTCATGACGTGCTCCTCGCTAGCGTTGGCCGACGCCGAGCCTCTTCTCCAGCCGTCGGCTGGCGTACGACATAGCATAACTCAAGACGAAGTAAAAGAGGAAGGCGAACAGGTAGACCTCCCGGACGGCCCCAATGAACTCGCGCTGCTTGATGATGCTCTGCAGCACTCCAAGCAAATCGAGCAGCCCGACGATGGCCACCAGCGAAGTGTCCTTGAAGATGCTCACGAACTGGCCCATGATCGGGGGAATGACCGCCCGAAGCGCCTGGGGCAGAACGATCAGGCCGGTCACCAGCAGTTCGCTCAGCCCCAATGCGCGGGCAGCTTCCACCTGCTCCTTCCGCACAGCCTGCAATCCGCCCCGGACGACCTCGGCCAGATAGGCCGCCGTGAAGAGCGTCATGCCGGCCATCGCCCGCAGGACGCGATCGAGCGTGAGCTGTACCGGGAAGAACAACGGGAACATCACCTGGGACATGAAGAGGATCGTGATCAATGGGACCCCGCGAACCACTTCGATGAATACGATCGAGCTGACCCTCACAATCGGCAGCTTGCTCCGCCGCCCCAGGGCCAGCAGGACTCCGATCGGGAAGGAGGCCAGGATGCTGACCACAGCCAGGACCAGAGTCAGCAGGATCCCGCTCCAAATGGCCGGGTCGACAATCGTCAAGACCGTTGCAGGATCGAGGTTCGGGATGCCAACGTCGAATGCTGTGAGGAGAAGCACCGTCAGCGGCAGAACGAGAATCCATGTCCAGAGCAGAACGCGGGTGATCCCGGAGACGTTGGTCACCGAGAGGCCGGCGCGCCAGCCGCCCAGGGTGAAAACGCCCAGCAACAGCAACATTGGGATCAGGCGAGGAAGCGCGAGTCCGGGCAAGAGGTGTGTGGTCTGGAGGCCGAGCGGGACGGTGAGGACGAAAAAGACCAGGACGGCGAGACCAGCCAGGGCACGTCGAAGACGATCAGGACACACCCCCCAGGTCATCCCGGCCAGGACTCCGACGATGATCAACGCGGCCGAGGCCCGCCATTGCTGGCCCAAGAGCACCAGGAGGTCGGGCCTGAACATGTAGTATCCCAGGCTGTTCCCGATCGTAGCGGGTGTGGGGTAGTGAAATCCCCTGAGAAACAATGTGACCGCGACCGGTGAGGCGAGCCAACCGAGGAGCACACTTGTCCGGAATTGCTGGTACCGGCTCGAGCGCCATGCTGCCAGAGTCGCGCCGCCCAAAGCGATGAGCAGCGCCAGAACCACGCCGATCCGCCATGCTTCATTCCCTGGATAGCGACCCCACAGGATGATGCGGGAGTTCTTGGTGAGCACGAGCCAGTTCGCCTGGAGACCCCACACGATCGCGGATCGCAGCAAGACGTAAAGGATCGCCAGCGAGAAGACCGTTAGCAGTCCGTTGAGCCACGAGCTGAACAGGTTCTCCCGGATCCAATTGAGGATCCCCAGGCTGCGCGTGGGCGGGGGCTCATGGCCGGATCTTCCAACGTGTGCGACGCTGGCCATCGGCTACCTCTCCACGATCCGGAGCCTGGCGTTGATGGCATTCATGACAGCCGAGATGCTCAGGCTCATGATCAGGTAGGTGCCCATCATCAGGGCGATAACCTGAACGGCCTGGCCGGATTGGTTAAAGATCGTCTGCGAAATCGAATACAGATCAGGGAAAGCCACACCGATGGCCAGACTGGAGTTCTTGGCCAGGTTGAGATACTGGTTTGTCATCGGAGGGATGATGACGCGCAACGCCTGAGGCAGGATGATCAGGCGCAGCGTCTGTGTTGGGGTAAGGCCAAGCGCCATGGCCGCCTCCATCTGTCCATGGGTGACGGCCAGGATTCCTGATCGGACGATGTCGGCAATGAAGGCGGCGGTGTACAACACAAGGCCGAAGAGTATCCCGGCGAACTCCGGCGTCAGCCGAAGACCTCCAATCATGCGCAGGCCTTGCAGCTCCGGCAGTTCGAGTTGTAGCGGCTGACCGGGCAAGACGAACCACGCCAGAAGGGGGATCCCGAAGATCAACGCCGCTCCCCAAACGGCCGGACGAGTCTCATGCCCGGTCTTGACTCGAATCTGAAGCCGGCGTCGATAGGTATAGATGCCGACCAGTAGTGCCATGACGGAGACGGCCGCCCACGCTGGAAAGCCGACATGCGGCACCGGGCGAGGCACGAAGAAGCCGCGATTGCTGAGAATGACCGGGCCGATCGCGATCCTGTCCGCCAGGCTGGGAAGGGTCAGGATAATGCCGAAGTACAAAAAGAAGAGCTGCACGAGCAAAGGCGTGTTGCGCATGACCTCCACGTAGGCCTGGACCAATGAGCGCAGGAGCCAGTTTGGTGAAAGCATGGCCACCCCGGCGAGAATCCCGAGGATCGTCGCCAGGATCAAGCCGAGACCGACGACACGTATCGTGTTGACCAGCCCGACGATGTACTGGTAGTAGAACGGATCGGTCCGTTGGCTGGGGATGCCTTCACCGACGACGAATCCCGAAGTCCGGGTAAGGAATTGGAAGCTCAGATCCAGGCCTTGAGCCTCGAGATTATTGAGCAGGTTTCGGACCAGCCAGCGAGCCAGGAGAAGGACGAGCAGAATGAAGATCGCCTGGGCCAAGGCCTGGAGAAAGCGAGTATCCCGCAAGATCGCGCCGATGTCTTGCGTCCGTCGCAGCCTGACGGTGGGGCCTTCGGGGGTAGTCATGTCTCTTGGGACGGAATAGGGGTGCAGCCCGGCCTGCGCCAGGCTGCACCTCACCTAGGATCGAAGTAATTCGGGCAGAATCTGTTTATCGCCAAGGCGGAGCGTAGATAAGGCCGCCCTGCTTCCAAGAAGCGTTCAGACTGCCCTCACGCGGGATGTTTGTGCCGGCAGGGCCGAGGTTGCGTTCGTAGATCTCCCCGTAGTTGCCGACGGCCTTGATCACGTTGACCATGAAGTCGGCGTCCAGGCCGAGAAGGCTGCCGAACTGGCCTTCGCTGCCAAGTAACCGGCCGACCTCAGGGTTGTCCGCAGTTCCGGCGGCCATCTGGTCGACATTGGCCTGGGTAACGCCCAGATCCTCAGCGATCATCACGCCGTTGACGACCCATCGAACCAAGTCGCCCCACTGCTGGTCTCCTTGAGCCCACACCGGGCCGAGCGGTTCCTTCGACATCGTATCGGGCAGGATCACGTGATCGTCCGGGTTCGTCAACCCGATCCGAAGGCCAGCCAGCTGCGACTTGTCCGATGTGAGTCCATCGCAGCGGCCCTGGTCGTACGCGCCCGAGGTGTCCTCCGACTTGTCGAAGACGAGCGCCTCGTAGGTCAGGCCGCGCGAGCTGAAGGCGTCGGCCAAGTTGAGCTCGGTCGTCGTTCCGGAGAGGACGCAGACCGTGGCGCCGTCCATGTCGCTGATGCTGGCGAAGCCCGTGTCCTTGCGGACCATCATCCCCTGGCCGTCGTAGAAGGTCGTCGGGCCGAATTCGGCGCCGAGCTCGACGTCACGGTCGAAGGTCCAGGTTGTGTTGCGGATCAGGACGTCGATCTCGTTGGTCTGCAGGGCGGTGAAGCGCTCGGCCGCAGTCAGCGGACGGTATTCAACCGCGCCCGGATCGCCGAAGATCGCGGCGGCGATGGCCTTGCAGAAGTCAATGTCGAACCCGACGAATTGCCCGTTTGCGTCCAGGTAACCGAACCCGGGGACACCCGTGTTCACGCCGCAGCGCAGCTGGCCTCGATCTTTGACTGCCTGCAGGCGGGCGGATTCCATGACGAACGATACGGGAACCTGGACTTGCACTTCTTGGGTTGTGACAACCTGAACTTCCTTTGTCGTCACAACTTCCTGGGTCACGATGACCGGTTCGGCGGGCTGGCAGGCAGCCAGGAGCAGTGACAATGCCAACACGCCCATGAGAACAAAGCGAAATCTCCGAGTCATTGATTCTCCTCCTCATCTGTTCGTCGGCGTAAGAGCGGAATGTTAACGGATTGCCGTCTTCACGATGGTGCTTCACCTCCTCGAGTGTGGGTATTGTCGGAACCAGCTCGGAGCCTGGCACTGGATGTGTGATGCATGGTGGTCGTGCTGCAGGCACGGCCCCACCGTCCGACTAGCTCCGAAGTAGCTTGTAGCGGATTTTCCAGCAGGTGACTTCTAGAATCGTATGGGATTCAATCTGGGAAGTCAAGTGCGCGGCCGGCGGTGGATGGGTCGCAGGATTGCCGAGATGGGGAGCAAGCTCATCAGAGTCTGCGGAGGATCAGCGAATGACACGGCCTGCCGAGACCATCATCCGAATGGCAGCCGGCTTCGGCCGGAATCGGGGAGGACAGCCCTCTGGCCCTCGCAGGCCGCTTCAAAGGAATGCGCCGGCGCAATCGAGCGCCGTCGGCGGGCTGGATGAACGTCCTGGCTCGTAGTGTCGGCCGAGCCGGCTAGGGCGGGAAGGGAAAACCGGAGGGGATCAGCATCCACTGTTTCGAGAAGTCGAACTGCCCCGTCTCATCCATGTCGTCCGTCTGGATAGACCCACCCTGCTGGATCAAGAAGGACATGACCGAGAAGGACGGCGGGTAGAAGCCCATGTACGGGCCGGAGTAGTCCCTGCAATTCAGTGCGCCGCTCAAATCGGCGTCCGGATCCTGGCCCTCGGTGATCGTCAGATAGATCTCAGCCACGTCATCCCCGCCAGGTGTCGGCGGCATGCACTCGCCCTCAAACTCGACCAACGCCGTGCTCGCCCCCTGGATGTCGCACTGGCCGTCCGAGGTCTGCAGGAACCCGCTGTACTCGTAGCCGATCACGCAGTCCTCCGCTTCGACCTTGGTCCCCGTGACGTTGATCAGACACCAGGCATCCGGCGTCGTGTGGCCTTTGACCGTCATCAACTCGCCCTGCCCGCTGGGTTTGAACTCCCATGTGTGGTTGAACTGTAGCTTGAACACGGCAGTCTGCCCCTCCGGACACGAGGGGAAGACCGGTCCCGGCTCGCCCGCACTCTCGCCGGTCTGGCTATCGTCGCTCAACGCTTGTCCTTGCGAGCCGAGATCTCGCTCCGGTGGCATCTCGCTCGCATCTTCCGCTCCGGCGCATGCGAACAGGGCGGGCATGATGAGGATCAGGACGGCGAATGCGAAGAGGTGAAGGACGGGGGAGGATGTCCGGGGCATCGGTCGTGCTCCTTGCTTGTGAATGGGACTGTAGAAACACTGTAGGGGATTGTGCCGGATTTCGCAAGTTCGGGCCGGCGCGCCACGATCCGGGACGACCCGAGGCATCCCATAGGTGCCTCCTGGCGGACCTCTCTCCGGCGTCCCCGGGACGAACCGGGATCACTGTCCATGTCGCGGAGACGGGATTGTCAGCTGCGGTCGCCTGGGTCGACCTGGCGCGATCGGGCATCGCCGACATACGACGCCCTAGCGTTCGAATTCATACCGAGCGCCAACCCCTGCCTCGTGGAAATCCGGGCCGAAGGCCTCCTGGAACTCTCGGATGGCCGTATCTCCCGTGCAGTGACAGGGGGCCACTCGCCTCACCCCGAGTGACCGAACCTCTTCGATAACACCCTGAATGGTCTCCAGGCTGGCATCTTGCAGGTGGAAGCCTCCGATCAGCATGTCGACTTCGCCCAATGTCAGGGCGCGAGTGACGATCGGTGGAAGACCGGGATGCGCACAGCCGGTCAGGACAACCAGACCCTGGCTGGTCTCCACTGCCAGCGCTTGTTCGATGACTACTGTGCCCATCTCCCCTAATGCCCAGATCCCATCCGTGATCAGCATCGGCTGCCTGACCGCTACCACCTGGGCGCGGTCGCCTGCCAGATCGCTCATCTGATCGGCGAACGATGCAGGGACGTAGATGGTCAGGTGATCATTCGCCGCGAGAAGCGCCGGCAGGCCACCTGTGTGATCACGGTGATTGTGCGAAAGAACGACCACATCGATCTGGCCAGGATCGATCTGAAGAGTCGCCATGTTGGCCATCAGGATCGCTCCGTCACCTCCCGTATCAAACAGCGCCGTTTTCGTCGGCGTCCGGACCAGACATGAGAAACCCCACGCGGTGGTCAAGGAGGGATCGAAGGGACGGTTGTCGAACACGATCGTCATGACGATCGTTCCGACGGGGGTCGGCGAGGCGGGCTCAGTCGTGAGAGTGGACATTGGGCTTGTTCCAGTAGGGTCGGGGGGTACGCTGGCTTCCGGTGTCATCCGGGTTGGCGTCACTCCAAGGGGGTTGACCGGCAACGCCTGATGCGCCAGGCACAATACGCTCAGGCTCAGAAAAAGAAGGAGCAGCGGACCGCGACACTTTCCGAGGGTCATCGCTCGGTCCTGGGACGTCGCCCCTTCAATGGGTGGCGCCTAATGCAGGGGTCCACTGATGGTCACGGCCTCGGGAACCTCGGTCAGTCGCCTGGTCTTTTCGATTATCCCCCGGCCCAGGATACGGTGTGGTTTTGCCGGAAGGGACGAACGTCGTCTGGTTAATCTCGCCCGGGGCGCGGCCTGTCAACTCGGCCTCGAGGTTGATGGGGATCTCATGATGGGGGAGCCATTCACGCCATCCGTGGATGAGCAGGGATATCCGGCCGGCCCGGATTGGGCGCAACCCCAATTGCGGGTCTCAGGCAAGATGTGACCGACACCCCGAGATCGACCCAATCGACAAGAAAGGCCGGGTACGAAGACATGTCTCATGGTCGGCGCATCCTCCCAGAGGGGACGGCCCCCCTCATCCGCAGATGAACGGCCGGTTGTGATGAAGAATGCGACTTGCGTCTCCCTGCTACCGCACCCCCATTCACACGTGGGGCTGCGGATGCGAGATCAGTGTAGGCGGTCGAAGTGGTCGACAATACGCCCCTCGGCGCATTCGATCACAGCCTGATCGACATCGATGATGTCGCTGATGATCGGCCGAATCCCGCGCTGCTTCACGCGCTCATAGGCGCCGTAGCCCATGCCGCCGCATATGAGCGCTTCACAGTCAGCAATGGCTTCAACCATCTGATCGTGGCGCGTTTGCGCGTGCGGCCCCGTGCCGTGAAGCTGTCCGCGATGCTCGGGATCGTGCGGCTCGTTGGCAAACTTTCCGTGCCCGACTTTCTGTCTCATCTCACGGGCGATAATTCGCCCGTCCTCCACCACCGCCACCAGGTAATGTGTGGCCCTGCCGAAATGTCTGCTGACCGTTTTGCCGTCATCCGTCACCACAGCGATTCGCATATCATCTCTCCACAGTGATTCGAGTTTGACCTGACCCGGTGCACGATCACATGCCTACAGCCTTTTCATTCAGGAGGAAGTGCCGGCGCGAAGCAAGGTCGTGCTCGTCGCTTGGTGAGAGGATCATGATCACTCGCGTCGGCTCGTCCTGGGGATTGTGCCAGCGATGAGGAAGATGCGCCTCAAACAGCAAGCTATCACCGACCTCGAGGCGATAGGTATCACCTTCGATCTCGTAGTCCATCACCCCCTCCAGACAGTAGACAAACTCCAAACCGGTGTGAACGATCGGCGCCTGGCCGCTGTCCGCGCCGGGGTGGAGGCTGACCAGCATGGGCTGCAGTCTCTGATCTCGGAATCCAGCACCCATGATCTCGCAAGTTCCATGGTCGAAGTTGGCCGTGGTTCTCCGATCTGCCCTTAGGTGGACGATCCTCTCACCCGGCGGATCCATCTCAAAGAAGGACACGATCGGCTCCGAGAGACCGAAGGCCAACTGTTGGAGCGTGCTCACGCTGGGCGAGGTTCTGTTGTTCTCGATCAGGCTGAGCGTGTTGACCGCCAGCCCGCTCCTCTCCGCCAGGTCACGCAGAGAAAGCCGCCTCGCTCGCCTGAGCCGCCTCAGGTTCCGCCCCACGTTAACGGCCGCGTGCGCCTGATCGCCGAAGGAGCTCTCCCCAGACGCCTGTGACCCTCTGGGTCTGCCTGCCTTTGATCCGCCCCTCATCCGACGCGGCATTCCCATACCTCCAATCCGCTGCGTACATACCAATATTATAGTAAGAAATGCGCAAAGCTATGGAGGAACGTCACAATTTATAGGTAAGACTCCCCATGGCTTCAGTCGACTTCGGCTGCATGGAGAGCCAAACGAAGCAAGCCCGGGACCATAACTGAACGTCACTCCGGAAGGGATAGGGGATGTGGACTCAGGATTTGTTGAGCGCGATCGGGTGGGGCTGTCCTACCTATGATATACGAGGGAAGTGCTGCCGCACGCTCTGGGCCTCCGTCCTGACGCGCGGGAGCGTACCCACGACTCGGGGAGAGGCGAGATCCATTTGCAGCCAACTGAGGACGATTTCAGGAGGGCGCCGACAGGCCTGAAGGGCGATGTGAGGGCAGGCAGCGCAGGACTTTGAGCATGACTGCGGGGCGAATCGCCTCGGCCGGATCCGCGTAGGTCAGCAATGTCCGCACGAGAAGATCGGTCAGTTCCGGCCAGCGGGCACAGGCCCGGATGAGAGGGTCGAGCAAGATGGGGTTCATATACTGGCGGCGCATCCTGTGGGAGAGCACGAAGACGCGCTGGAATCTGTGCCGGAGGGCGCGCTCGTAGCGACCAAGGGCTGCACGCGATAGATCCCCTCGCTCGACACAAGCCATCAGGCATTCGCTTGCGATCCTGGCCGACTCAAGCGCGTAGTCGATCCCTTCACCGGTGAACGGATTCACCAATCCGGCCGCTTCGCCGACGAGAAGCAAGCGATCGCCGATCACCGGGGATCGCTGGAAATCCGTCCGGATAGGGAAGCCCTTGACCGGTCCGACCTGGCGAGCCGACTGGAATCGAGTCTGCAGGTGGCCGTTCGAGAGGAACTGCGACAACAGTGTGGCAGCTCCGGGTGCTTTTCGACCCCGGCGCGGAAGAAGACCGGCCCCGACGTTGGCCGTTTCGCCGGAAACTGGGAAGATCCAGCCGTATCCGGGCAACTCGGCGCCATCGAAACGAATCTCGAACTGTCGGTTCAGCCCCGTGATTCCTTCGAAATACGCCCGCACGGCATGAGCGTACCCCACGTTGCCGGAGATGATCCCGATCGAACGAAGCAGTCGAAGATTGGCGCCCACGGCAAGCACCACCACCCTGGCCACGAAGCGCCGAGGAGATCGACCTGTTTCTCCGAGGACGGTAAGACCCTCATCGGCTTGCTCGATCGAACGGATATGGGTGCCGCCCTGAAACTCTGCGCCAGATTGCACACTTGCGTTCAATATGAGGTCGTCAAGCAGGTATCGAGGAACGACATAGCCATGCTTTGGGTAGATCGGGTGCTCGGGGATTGGGGCCTGCACAGTCAAGCCTTCGGGGGAGGTGATCGAGACCCCGTCCACCCGATAGCCGGAGTGACGCAGATCGTCGGCCAGGCCCAGGTCGGCGAGGACGTGGAGCGCCGCCGGCGAGAGGGCATCCCCGCAGGTCTTGTCTCGGGGGAACTCGAACTTGTCCAGAAGCAGGACATGCAGACCGCTGCGTGCGAGGAAGGTGGCGGTGGCAGCTCCCCCAGGGCCGGCGCCGATAACGACAACGTCATATAGGTCCACGGTACTATCATTCTACCGCCTCCGTTGCCGGCTCTCGCAGGCGGGCAAGAGTCTCGGGGTCGGTTTCACATCCATAGAAGCGGAAAGGCGATGAGTGTGAACCCAACTTCTTTCCCCCTCTCGGTGGGCTGCAGTACGTGGTACGCTGTGAACGATTTGCCACCGAGGTTGCCAGTCGGGGGGTCTGTGCCGGCGCGCAATCGCAAGCCGTGGGAGCGAGAATGGCCAGTCTGATCAGTCAGCAACTCGACCAGTTCCAGATCATTGAGCAGATCGGCCAGGGCGGGATGGCGAGTGTCTATCGGGCGATGGACACCCGACGTAAGCAGGAAGTCGCCATCAAGGTTCTCGCGCCGACGATCGGCAACGATCGGCGTTTCATCCGCAGGTTCCGGCGCGAGGCAGGGCTCGTCGTACGTCTGAAGCATCCCAACATCGTCCCCGTGCTGGCATACGGGCAGGCCGCCGGCGTCATCTACCTTGCCATGCCTCTCATCAGCGGTGATACGCTCTACGATCGGATGGTCAAGCGGCGTCTGACCGATGCCGAGGCCCTGCGCTGGATGAGCGAAGTTGGTGACGCGCTGCATTTCGCCCACAGTCAGGGCGTCATTCACCGCGATATCAAGCCATCCAACATCATGATCGGTGAGAATGACAAAGCCATGCTGGCGGACTTCGGGCTAGCGCGTCTGGTGGAGGGCTCCAACACTCTGACCGGTTCGATGATGATGGGGACTCCGGCCTACGTCTCGCCTGAGCAAGGCCGCGGAGCGACACTCGACGCTCGATCCGATGAGTACTCGCTGGGGGTGATCATGTATCAGATCGCCACCGGCCGGCTGCCGTTTGAGGGCGAGTCGCCGATGGCAACCGTGATCATGCACATTGAGGAGCCCGTCCCTCGACCGCGTCGGTTCAACCCTGACCTCTCGCCTGTGGTCGAGCGCGTGATCTTGAAGAGCCTGGCCAAGGATCCCCAGGATCGTTTCCCGACTGTGGCTGACCAGATCGAAGCTTACAGCAACGCCATATCCGGCAAGGTCGTTGATGGTTTGGAGCGCGCCCTCGAAGTGAGCGCGGACAATTCGTTGCTTCTCTCACGACCGTGGCCGATCGTCGCTCCGGTCCCCGTCAGCCGGTCCACCCCATCCTGGCCTGTCTGGGCGCTCCTGGCCTTGCTGCCGGTGATGGTGGTCACCGGAATGCTGATCTATCCGGCGCTGACGAATGCCCAATCCACCGGCCCTCCCACGGCGACCGTCGCCGGGCTGGCGACGGCGGCGCCGTCAACCCAGGCACTGGATCAGCCCACTCCCACGGAAGCCCGCGCAGCGACGGCCACGCCTGTGGTTGTGGCTGCCTGTCCCGGCGTGAGACTGATCAGCTTCGCCCCGATGGCCGGAGGGGATGAGGTCAGCTGGAAGATCGACAATGCCAGCGATTCGGAACTGAAGATCACAAACTTCGCGGCAGGGATACCCGAATCAAACACACTCAACCGGATCTTGTTCGGCGGTACCGTCTTGTACGACCTCGAGACCGACGGTCCACCCACCGACAAGGGTATCCAGCTCCGGCCGGATGTGCCCGCGACGATCCCGGCGGGGGTTGTGCGTGAACTGAAGCTCGAGTTCGTGTGGCCGGACAGCGACCCCGGGTATTCGCTGTCGCTGAACCTCGGCGCCGGGTGTTCATTCGCAACGCAATGGTGAGCCTTCCCGTTTAGAGCTGTCCTGCCTCAATCCTTCCTCTGCGATTCCAGCTAGAATCAACCCATGCAGCATCATCCGCCAACTGGGCAGCGAGATCGTCGGTGTCTCAGCGACGGTCGGCGAGCATAGTGCATCGCTACTCGACTGATTGCACTTTCGTGTCGCGCCTGTGACCGCATAATCGAGGGCTTATCGCATGTCTGATCCGCGCGTGCTGAATCTGGGAAGAACGCTCGTCCATTTTTCGACCGGCGTCAGGCCGAAGGATCGCGTGGCGATCATCGGATCGCCGAACGCGGCCCCGCTCATTCGGGAGGTCTTCCGTGAAACCCTGCGGGGCGGTGGCTACCCACACCTCATGATGGGTGTGGAGGCCCTGCTTGGAATGGACGGACTGGACCATATCCTGCTGTCGGAGGCGGACGAAGATCAGCTCGAGCACATCTGGCAGATGGAAAGGAGCGTCCGCGAGGAATTTGAGGTCATTATCTTCATCCGCGCGCTCTCGAATACGAGAAGCCTGAGCAAGCTCGAGCCGGAGCGAATGCAGGCATACTATCGGTCTCGCGGAGACATGTTGGCGCGGACATTGCAGCGGAGCGCTGAGGGAGAATTGCGTTGGGTTGTGTCGCTCTTTCCGACGTCGGCTTATGCGCAGGACGCCGAGATGAGCTTGAGTGAGTTTGAAGACTTTGTATACCACGCTTGTCGCGCGGACGAGGGGGATTCAGTTGCATCATGGCAGTCCTTCAGTCAGCGCCAGGATCGCCTGGTGGATTGGCTGGCCGGGAAGAAGGAAGTCGTCCTGCAAGGCCAGGATGTCGACCTTCGATTGTCGGTCGAAGGCCGCAGGTTCATCAACTCCGGAGGGCACTTCAACATGCCGGATGGGGAGCTATATACCAGCCCCGTTGAAGACAGCGCGCATGGCTGGATCCGATTCACCTATCCTGCGATCCATGATGGCCATGAAGTTGAAGGCATTGAACTGCGATTCGAGAAAGGAAAGGTCGTCGAAGCCAGTGCGGCCAAGAATGAGACTTTCCTGCTTGGGCAACTCGAAGTCGATGATGGCGCGCGTTATCTGGGCGAGTTCGCCATCGCAACAAATGACCGAATCGACAGATTCACGCGCAATATCCTGTTCGATGAGAAGATCGGGGGGACGATCCACCTCGCCCTGGGAAGCGGTTTCCCGCAGGCTGGGTCGAATAACACCAGTGCCATCCATTGGGACATGATTTGTGACATGCGCCGCGGCGGCCGGATCAAGGTCGATGGGGAGGTGATCTACGATTCGGGCGCGTTCACAATCTCGCCATGAGCGTGCTTGCCGCCTCAAACCGAGGTGGCGCTCGCAAGCAGCTCCCAGCTTCAGCCCGAACTGCCTTCGCCGAATTTGCGAGCGGTCCGAATTCGTTGACCCAAAGGCGGGTGCGTGGCGAAAAGCAAGACCGCCCAGCCGGGTGGGTCGGCCTCAGCCAGATTCTGGTTCGCCAGTCTGGTCATCGCTGACACGAATGCTCCGCGGTTGCGCGTGAGCTCGAGGGCGTATCGATCGGCCAACGCTTCGCGCCAGCGAGAGAACGCATTGGCGACCGGGCCGACGATGGTGGTCAACACGCCGGCAGAAAGTGCGACTACCGGAAGCCCGCCTGGATCGGCCAGGGACGACAGTCCGAGGCCAGGCACCGCCCAGCGGGTGCCGGTCGCAATCAGGTAGAAGGTGAGGAGATTGAATCCTGTCTGGACGAGGATGAAGAGCGGAATATCCATGTGGACGTGGTGGCCGAGCTCGTGGGCCAGAACGGTCTCGATTTCTTCCGGCTCGAACTCGGAGAGCAGGGTGTCCCCCAGGATCACCCGGCGTGTGCGCCCAAGGCCGACGAGGGCGGCGTTGGCGGCTCGCGTCCGCCGGCTCATGTCGAATGTGAACACACCCCGGACGCGAGTTCCCGATCGACGCGTCAAGGCGAGCAACCTCTCGTTCAACGCGGCGTGGGCCTGATCCAACGGCCGGAATTTGAAGAATATCGGCATGAGGATGACCGGCGCCAGGGCCGAGAGCACGACGGATACACCGCTGTAACCGACGGCCGCCCACAACCACCAACCGTTCGGGGAGAGCCGCATCAGGGCGTATAGGCCAATAAGCAATGGGCAGCCGATTAGAATGGACAGGACTGCGCCCTTGGCCATGTCGCTGAACCAGCCGCCCAGTGTTTGAGTCGACAATTGAAAGCGGTGAGGCAGGACAAAGCCGGCGTAGTATTCAAGCGGCAGATAGAGCACTCCAAACGGCAGGCCCAGAGCTACAGCGACCGCCAACAACACAATCCACCATGAGCTGCCACTTGTCCGATTCGCAACGAGCGACCCCGTCGCTCGCTCGAAGGCCGGACCCCACCCGAAAGCGACCCATGCGCCAAGATAGGCGGCCGATAATGCCCAGGAAGCCAGAGCCAGCCGCCGGCGCAATGTACCGTACCGCCGGGCTCTGATTTGTCGCTGGGGGTCAAGAACGACCGTGCCGGTTTCGCTCATGAAGGTTTGTCGTTTCCTGGTCAAAGCGAGATGACATCAGAAGTGGTTGGCAGCATGGCTTTCCTTCGAAGGTGGAGTCTACCGCGGATCGAGTTTCGCCAGGCCTGAGCGCCTGGTCTGGTCATGGCATGGCCTTTTTGATGGACTGGCCGAGAAGTTGGCCGTGGGCGGGGAAGGCAGCCGTCATGCCCGTACTCCGGCGCGTCGGATCATCCTGGCTGTCGACGCACCGCCGACGGATGGGAAGGATGTCTGGTCGGATCAATGGGCCTGTGAAGATCCGCCATTCCGACCCGGATGAAGTCTTGGCGGGTCGCGGCTCGGGGATTCCTCGCATGCTATCGGGCAGCGAGTGAGGAATGACAAGGCCGCAAGGGACCGCCCAACCCAAAGCCCTCTTCCGCGTGTCATTGCGAGCCCCCGCAGGGGGCGAGGCACCTTGCAGGCAGCCCCCTGGAAGTAGGGCCGTACGGTCCCATGCCAGTGCAACAGGGCTGCGCCCGTCTGAAGCGCTCGGTTTGATGGGTCTGAGGATTGGGAATAAAATGGACGAAGTCCCTCCATAATCGGTATCTCTGCCCACCCGGTTAGCAGGGGCTATTCGACGGCAGTTGAGGTCGCTCTGATCAGATGAAGTGTCCGACATGTTCCTTTGATAACGCGGCCGGTTCCCGCTTTTGCGAGAACTGCGGACAACCGCTCGAGTTCGTTTGTCCCAGTTGCGGCGAACCCGTCACGCCGACGGCGAAGTTCTGCCGCAATTGCGGATCCAAGCTGACGGGGACCCAGCTTACGCCCAGGCCGGCCGGAGTGACGCGCAGCGAATCGCTGGAGGCGCTCCGGCCGGCCGCGCCGCGCTCGGTCGCCAGCAAGATTCTGTCGGCGCGTGAGCGCATGGCGGGTGAAAGGAAACTCGTAACGGCCCTGTTCACCGATATCGTCGGGTCGACTTCCCTGGCAGAGCAGATGGATCCAGAGAGATGGGCTGAGATCGTATCGGCGGCGCATCAGATCGTCAGTCAGGCTGTGTATCGATATGAAGGCACAATCGCTCAACTTCTGGGCGATGGCGTGTTGTCCTTCTTCGGCGCGCCCTTGGCGCATGAGGATGATCCGGAGCGGGCTATCCGGGCCGCGCTCGAAATCCGCGAAGCGATGAAGGAGTACGGCGAAGCGCTCAGAGCCGATGAGGGCGTGGAAGATTTCCGGGTCCGGCTGGGGATCAACACCGGTCTGGTCGTTGTCGGCCAGATCGGAAGCGATCTGCACATGGAATACCTGGCCGTCGGTGATACGGTCAACCTGGCGGCCCGGATGCAGAGCGCCGCCGAACCCAATGAAATCATGATCGCCGGGAACACACAGCGGATGGTGCCCAATCTGTTCGACCTCGAGGACCGAGGCGAGATCCAGGTCAAGGGGAAAGCCGAACCCGTGCGAGTATTTTGCGTCTTGCTTGAGAGAAAAGGCGCTGTGCGCTCGCGAGGGATCGAAGGTCTCGCCAGCCCACTCGTCGGGCGCGAGCGCGAGATGGATACGCTCCACCGCGTCTGGACCGAGCTTCGCCAGGGACACGGTGGGATCGTGTCCATCATCGGCGAGGCAGGCTTGGGGAAGTCGCGGCTTGTGGCGGAGTGGCGAGCAGACTCGCAGGCCGATAAGATGGATCATGAGGTCCGTTGGGTTGAAGGTCGCTGTCTGTCCTACGGTCATTCCATCGCCCACCACCTCAGCATGGCTATTCTGCGCGGGCTCATCGGTACTGGCCCGGAGGCGACGGAGGAGGAGTGCCGATTGGCCCTCCACCGACAAGTCGAGAAGAACATGGGTGGACAGTTCGATGATATCTATCCTTATCTCGGGCATCTGCTGGGTCTCGAGCTCGAGGCGGAGCAGGTACGGCGTGTCACCTACCTCGACGCGGCAGCCCTGCAGGCGAAGTTCATCCTTGCCACAAAAGCTCTCATACGAGCGTTGGCCATGCAATCTCCGATTGTGATCGTTTGTGAGGACATTCAATGGGCGGACCCCGCCTCGGTTGAACTGGGGACACATGTTCTCCCGATCGCGGCCGAGGTTCCGCTAACGGTCGTGTTGCTCAGCCGGCCCGACCAAGAGAGCTATGGTTGGGGGCTGATCCGAGGCGGAAGGGAGACCGCCGGTGTCGGCACCATCGAGCTGCATCTTGCCCCCCTGACGCAGGCCGACAGTCAGGAGTTGATTCGGAATCTGCTGGCCGTCGACATCCTGCCCCGGGAGTTGCGAGAGGTCATTCTGTCCAAGGCGGAGGGCAATCCGTTTTTCGTCGAGGAAGTTATCCGTATGCTGATCGATCAAGCGGATCTTGTCTCTGAAAACGGTCACTGGAAAGCCAGTCGCGATCTTGCCAGCCTGGAGATCCCCGACACACTCCAGGCCGTCCTGACGGCCCGCATCGATCGGCTGCCCGAGGAGACCAAGCACGTACTGCAAATCGCGGCGGTAATCGGACGCCAGTTCGATCAAGACGTGCTGGAGGCAGTGCTTGAGAGTGCGGGAAGTACTTCGTGAGCCGCCACCAGGTGGACATCAGCGATGAGCCTTGACTCGACCCTGAGGATCCTGCAGGAGCATCAAATGTTGCGTGCCGTGCTCGAGCCCGAGCCGGGATTCACCTTCAAGCACGCGCTTACCTGGGAGGCGGCCTATCAATCTCTGCTGATGAGAAAACGTCAGGTGATACACAGGCAGGTGGCCGAATGCTATGAGCGGCTGTTTCAGGGAAGGACGGAGGAGTACGCCGCGCACCTCGCCTGGCACTACGGTGCCGCCGGTGACGAGGCCAAGACCCTCAAGTACGCCAAGATGGCCGGGGACCTAGCTCTGCGCCGGTCGGCCTTGCACGAAGCTCTGGCCTCGTACGACCAGGCCCTTGAAGTTGGTCGGGGCTCCGCAGATGACGAGCAACTGATCGACATATTCCTCGGTCGGGGTCGGACGCTTGAACTCTCAGCCCAGCACGAGGCAGCCATGTCAAACTACACCGAGATGGCCCACCTGGGTGATGAGAGGCAGGATCCGGGATTCAAACTCGCGGCTCTGCTGGCGCAAGCTACTCTGTACAGCGTTCCATCAACCGTCTATCAGCCGGAGGAGGGCCTGGCCCTGGCCCACGAGGCTACAAGCCTGGCGCGTCAGCTCGGGGACCATCTCGCGGAATCCCGCGCCTTGTGGACCCTTTCGCTTCTCGAAGGCTTCTCGGGGGATGTGACGAGATCCATTGAATACGGCGAGACTTCGCTGGCCTTGGCCAGGCAGTACGACCACCGTGAGCAGGCCGCCTTCACCCTGAACAACCTGAGCACTTCCTACATGGCGGTCGGAGATCTCGAGAAGGCCGGAGGATCCCTCGAAGAGGCGGCCGCCCTGTGGCGCGAGTTCGGCAACCTTCCGATGTTGACGGATACGCTTTCGAATTTCTCCCTTTACTACTTCGCGCTCAGCGAATTCGACAGGAGCCTCGAGTCCGCTCAAGAAGCACAGAATGTGAGCGCGTCCATCGGGAATGTGTGGGGAGAGGCCTACGGCCGATTCATCATTGGCTATGTGCTTGCCGAGCGCGGTGAGTGGAGCAAGGGTCTGATTAGTGCCCAGGAATGTCTCGATCTGGCCGATCAGGCCGGGTTCATCCCCCCACAGTGCATCGTCCAGGCCCAGATGGCCTTCATCTACTCCGAAGCCGGGGCGGCCGAGCGGGCGATCGCCCGGGCACAGGCTTCGGTCGAGTTCGCCGAACGGTTGTATCCGTCTTGGCGTTCCTTCGCGCACGGGATCCTGGCCAGATGCCGACTTGCAGCATCGGATCACGATGGGGCGCGCCAGGCGATCGATCAAGCCATCGCCGAATTCAGACCCGCAGATCCACTGGGAGCAATCACTATCGTCTCGGTTCGTATGAATGAGGCTCAGGTATCCCTCGCTTTGGGTGACCACGCCAGAGCTATCGAAGCATGTGACTCGCTCCGTCGATTCCGCGAGGGAGGCGTGAGAAGCTATCTGACCGATGAGTTCCTCGTGCGCGGCCTGGCATGCGCGGCGATGGGCGACGATGATGCTGCCCGTGCTCAGTTCGATGCGGGCGTGAAAGAGGCTCGCGGGGTCGGTTGCCGACGTTCGCTATGGAAGACCCTGCTTGCCCTGAGTGAACTGGAAGCACGTTCCGGCCATCCAGGTGAGGCGGATGATCTCCGGAACCAGGCCATCGAGCACATCAACTTCATCACCGACCACCTCGAGACCGAGGAATTGCGGAGCTCGTTCTTGAATCAGGGCCAGGTTCGGAAGGCGACGGGTTCTTCATGAATCCAAGACGTCCGTGGCCGAGCGCTCCCGAGACCGCCAGAGCCAATTGTGCGCGAGCGCGTGGCGGCCCCTGGCGCGTGGCTGGGATGACTTCTCTGTGGAAGATCGATCCATGATCGATACTGTCAAGGGATTCCTGCACAATCTCGAACTGTTCAGCGAACTCAGCGAGTCCGACATGGACAAACTGATCGAGTTGGCGGAGGAGGTCGTCCTGGAGCAGGGCGATGTCCTCATGGAAGAAGGCGCTCCCGGAGATGCGCTCTACGTTGTTCTCGACGGCGACTTCGAGGTCAGCAAACGCTCGGGGAATCAGGATGTGGTTCTGGCAGTGCGAGGTACCGGCGAGGTGCTTGGAGAAATGGCGCTGATCGAAGATCTTCCCCGATCGGCGACGGTCACGGCTGCCCGTCAGAGCAGGATTCTCAAGATTACTAAAGAGGTGTTTCAGACGCTGATTGGCTCCAGCCCGTCTGCGGCTTTGTCGGTGTTGCACACCATGAGCGCCCGGCTGCGCAACACCGAGTCGATGCTTCGCCAGAATGAGAAGATGGCCTCGTTGGGTACCCTGGCGGCCGGCCTGGCTCATGAGTTGAACAACCCGGCGGCGGCCGCGCGCAGGGCGGTGGACCAACTCAAAGGGTGCCTTGACGCATGGGGTAGGGCCCGCACCGAGATGGGCTCGCTCGATCTCGATCAGGGGCAACTGGATCTGATCGCCAGCTTGAGGGACAGGATCGCCGCCTCGGCCCCAGCTGTAGCCGGCGACGATCCGCTGGAGCGCAGTGATCGCGAAGCCGAACTTCAGACGTGGATGGAGGATCGGGGAGTGGAGGACGCCTGGGATCTGGCGCCGACATTGCTTTCACGTGGCTGGACCCTGGAAGACCTCCAGGGGACCGCCGATCGCTTTCTCCCCAGCCAATTGCCCATCATGCTGCGTTGGCTTTCGATCGGTTCCAACGTCTACGGACTGCTCGGAGATGCGACCGTGAGTCTGGAGCGCATCTCGGCGATCGTGCGGGCGGTCAAGGACTATTCCTACCTCGATCAGGCGCCCATCCAAGATATCGACGTGCAGGAGGGCCTGGAGAACACGCTGGTGATCCTGGCGCACAAACTGAAGGGGGGTGTCCGAGTTAGGAAGGAATTCGCCCCGGACCTCCCCAGGGTCGAGGCTTACGCCAGCGAGCTCAACCAGGTCTGGACGAACATCATCGATAACGCCATCGACGCCATAAACGGCGAGGGGGAGATTCGCCTCAAGACATCGGTAGAGGATGACGAGGTCGTGGTCGAGATCTGTGACACGGGTCCGGGAATGCCGCCCGATGTTCAGCGACGGATCTTCGAGCCGTTCTTCACGACCAAGCCGCCGGGTATCGGCACCGGGCTCGGTCTTCACATTTCGTACAACATCATCGTCCAGCGCCATGGTGGTCGAATCGACGTCGATTCTCATCCCGATGGGACTTGCTTCAAGGTCACGCTGCCCAGGCAGTTGAAGCGGAGTTGAGTTGGACGATGAGCTGAAAGATATCCTGGAGAACGCGCACACGATAGCCGTTGTCGGTCTCTCGTCCAGTCCGGGCAAGGCGAGCTACAGAGTCACCGCGTATCTCAAACATGCAGGATATCGCCTTTTCCCGGTGAATCCCTTCAGCCAGGAGATTCTTGGCGAGAAGAGCTACCCGAACCTCGAGGCGATCCCGGAAGCGATCGACGGTGTCCAGATATTCCGTCCGAACAGGTGACACCGTTCGTCGAAGAGGCGGTCCGGATCAAGGCTAAAGTCGTGTGGATGCAATTGGGGATCATCAACGAATCTGCAGCGGAGATCGTTCGCGCGGCCGGTCTCAAGGTCGTGATGGATCGTTGTATGAAAGTCGAACACCGACGCCTGATCGCGGGTCTCGGTCGCTGAGTGCCCTCGCCTGGAGCCCCGTCTGAATGAGGATCGCCGTCAGTTGCCGGTCCCTGGCGGGGACACGCTTTCGCCCAGAGCTCCTTCATCTTCGTGACCTGATCGACGTCTGGCAGGCTGCCGGTGATGAGGTCATCCTGATCGGACCGTCAGATGCCGTCGACCACATGCCAGGTGACATACGCCGCGTCTACTTCGAGCCGGAGAGTTCTGTGTGGAGGCGCGCGGTTTCCCTGGTCTGGGGAGAGGCGCCCTCGGCGGCAGAAGCCGGCGCCGATGTGCTGTTCATCGTCGAATCTATTGCGCCGCTCGTTGCCACTCTTCCGATCGCGACCATGCTCGGCAGGCGACAGGTAAGACCGACCTCGCTCTCCCAACGGATCCAAATGGCGGCCGGCCGGGCAGGCCTAAGGGGCGCCAGCATCCTTCTGACGCTCGACGATCTGCCTCCGATCGGGCCGGCGACGCGTTCGGTTCGGATCTTGCCCGCGTTCGTCGGGCCTACGTTCACCCACCAACCCGTCAAAACCGACGGTGATCGTCTGCACATGCTGGGCCTTACGACAGGCTATTGCCTGGCGTTCGGCGGTTCGTTGGATGAGTTGAAGGTTCTGCTCGCCGCGTGGTCGTGGGTGGCCGGCGCCCTGGGGGACGAATACCCGCTGGTGATCGTCGGCGGGGGAGGTGTCTCGGCCGAGTTGGTCCACGCTTCGGCGGCCAGCGCGGACGCCGGCGAATCGGTGCGCTGGATCGAGCGAGTTTCCGCAGATGTCCTGCCCGCACTGTTTCGCGGCGCGGACGCGTTCTTGCACGCCGGCCCGACTTCGACCGGACAGGAGCTCCGCTGGGCGCTTGCCTGCGGCGTGCCCATCGCCGGTGTGGAGACGCCCGAGACGACGGCTGTGGTCGGAGAGGCCGGCTATCTGGTGCCATCTTTCGATACCCGCGGTCTCGGCGCGGCATGCCTGACTGAGATCGTGGACACGGACGTCGCCGAGAAGCTCAGGGAACGCGGGCTTGTCAGAGCCCGCGCGTACCGCGAGCCGTCCTCCAGACAGGCGTGGTCCGAGGTGTTCCGATCGATCCCGCATCCCGGCGATCGTCGATGAGGCCCGTGGAGGAGCGGTTGGAGACCGGCCAGGGATTGCGAAAGCGGGCTGACGCATGGATTGCTTGAGCTCGTTGTGGCTTCGGGGGTCCCAGGACGGCTTATCCGGGCCAACGTAGGATTCCAACCGAGTCAGGTGGAGGTGTGCAGTGGATCGGTCGGACGGGTCGGTCCTCGTCGTCGCAGGCGGAGTCTTCGGATTGACGGCGGCGATCGAGCTGCGCCGGCGGCGGCGAGCCGTCAGCCTGATCGACCCCGGGCCGCTCCCACATCCCCTAGCCTCATCGACGGACATCAGCAAGATGATCCGCATGGATTACGGATCGGATGAGCTGTACACGAGAATGATGGAAGAAGCCTTCGTCGGCTGGCGCGCCTGGAACGACGAGTGGGGAGAATCGTTGTATCACGAAACCGGGTTCCTGATCCTGGCCGGGGAATCGATGCAGCCCGGCGGATTCGAACATGACAGCTTCGTCCTTCTGTGATCCAGAGGACATTCGCTGCAGAGGCTCGACTCGCAGCAAATTAGAAGACGGTTCCCGGAATGGGTTGCCGAAGATTATCCCGACGGATCCTTCAACCCGGTCGGGGGCTTTGCCGAGAGCGCCAAGGTCGTTGAGAAACTGGCAGAGCAAGCCCGGCGATCAGGGGTGAACGTGATCGAGGGTGTCGGCATGCGAAAGCTATTGATACGCGGTGGTCGCGCTGTCGGGGTCGAGGGGACAGACACGGTACATCATGAGGCCGACCTGGTTGTGATCACTGCGGGGGCATGGACGCCGACTTTGCTGCCTGAGTTGAAGGATGTAATGCAAGCCGTAGGTCAACCGGTGGTGCACTTCGGCGCGAGCCCGGCAGAGCGCTACCAGCCGCCGCGCTTTCCACCGTGGGCAGCCGACATCGCTCGGACAGGCTGGTACGGGTTCCCCGCTGAGCCGGATGGGACGGTCAAGATCGCCAGTCACGGCCCGGGCCGGATCATCCAGCCCGACGACATGCGCGCCGTGCCTCCCGCTGAGGAAGGCCACTTTCGAACTT
Organism: uncultured Anaerolineaceae bacterium; assembly: GCA_964528155.1. GTDB lineage: Bacteria > Chloroflexota > Anaerolineae > Anaerolineales > E44-bin32. The sequence continues at coordinate 31,755 of CAZGRL010000002.1, read as the reverse complement.
TCCTCCGATTGGCTCTTCCTTCTCTAGCCGAAGCACCGTTGACCGGAAGTCGTTTGTGTCTGTATTGCGATACGTGGGATGGCAATCTGTGGATCGATCATGACCCTGATCGCGCCGGGCTGGTCGTCGCTGCTGGTGGTAGCGGTCACGCCTTCAAGTTTGCCCCGATCCTGGGCCGGTTCGTCGCGGATGTCGTCGAGCGTGCACCGAATCCGTGCGCCTCGCGCTTCGCATGGAGGAAGCGTGCCGAACGAAGGATGGAAGACGCGCGTTTTTCAGGCTGAGTGATCTCAGGTGGAGAGACGTCCCGGGCTGTGAAGCCGGTCCTCACAAGGCCGCTTCAAGGATCTCGTGCATCTCCGCGTGGGTGAGCGTGATCGGGTTGCCGCGCATGCTGCTTGAGCGCTCGGCTGCGGGGATCAGATCCGATATTCCATCCGCCTCAATGCCGAACCTCCGCAGGCCAGCAATGTCCAGCTCATGGCACGCCCGGTTGATCCACTCGAGACCTTCCTCGGCCATGGCATCTTCCCGGCCGGTCAGCAGTCTGGCGATCTCACCGTAGCGATCGAGAACGCCGGATCCTGGCTCTCGCGAGCACAAAGCGCGCAAATTGACCCGCATCGCGTGCGGCAGCAACGCAGCGCACACGGCTCCATGCGGTGCAACAAACCGGCCTCCGATCGGGCCGGCAAACCCATGCACGGCCCCCAATCCGGCGTTGGCCAGAGCCAGACCGCTCAACAAACTGGCGAGCGCCATGTCTTCCCTGGCTCGAGCATCCCCGTGACGGTAGGCATCCAGGAGCGACGAGCCCACCCGACGCAGCCCCTCCCGGCAAAAGCCATCCGTGATGGCGTTCCTGCGGCGTGTGGTGAAAGCCTCGATCAGTTGAGTTAACGCATCTAGCCCGCTGGAAGCTGTGATTTCCGCGGGCATTCCGGCCGACAGTTCGGGATCGACCAGGGCCAGTCGAGGCAAGATGTAGGAACTGCGCAGGCTGACCTTGACCATGTCCGTCGGTGATAGAAGGACGGCGTTGCGTGTGACCTCGGCTCCCGTTCCGGCCGTCGTCGGCACGGCGATGACCGGAAGACCTGAAGTGGCCAGTGCATGACCCTTGCCGATGACTTCGAGGTAGTCGAGCGGGTCCCCGGCATTCGTCGCCAGCACGGCGATCGTCTTGGCGGCGTCGATGGCGCTGCCGCCGCCGCAGGCGATCACAACCTCCGTCCTCGCGCGGCGAACCCGAGCCGAGCCATCCCGAACAAGATCGACCGTCGGCTCAGATCGGACGCAAAGCGTCTCGCTCTCGACATCCGCGGCCGCGATCAGGTCTTCGATTCTCTGCGCGCGGGCCGCAACGGAACCGGTGACGATGAGAGCTTTGTGGCCAAAAGCAGCCGCGCTTCGGCCGACTTCCTCGACGCTGCCCGGTCCGAATACGATTCGGGCGGCCGTGGCGAAGGAGAAAGCCATGCGCCTAGCCCCAGCCGGCTTCCTCGGGGTAGACATTGCGGTATATCTCGCGTGTGCGGGGCTCGGGGAGCATATCTGTCACCGCCTCGACCCAGGCCGCATAGTGAGCAGTCTCTTTGTGGCGATCGACGTCCTGCTCCGTTCGATAGACTTCAACCAGGGTGAATTGCGTGGCGTCATTCTTATTCTGGAGCACGTCGAATCTGGCAATCCCGGGTTCAAGGACGCTCTGGTGTGCGTTCGCCAGTGTGGCCTGGGTGAAACCATCGAGTGCCTCGGGCTTGACTCGAATGTGTACGTGGACGATGTGCATTAAAGCCTCCAATCGAGGGTCGATCCGCTCGTCACTCGACGAGCGGTATGGGCCTGATCAAAGTCCGATCCAGTTGTTCGAGGTTGTCTGGGCCGAGCCGGTCCAATGCGTCCTGGAGATCTCGAACATTAGCCTTGAGCGCCTCCACGTCCACCCCGCGACAGCGCGAAGGCAGAGGGTCGAGCCACTGATGCAGGCGCAATAGAAGCTTGGCGGCGCCGCGGAAGTTGCCTCGCTCAATGTGAAGGTAGGCTACAGCCACCTGGAGCATGGATCGGTAAACGTAGCCGGACGGATCGGGTTCGGCCATCCAGGCCTTCTCAAGCGATTCGTGGGCTTCGAAGAACTCCCCAGCCTTCAGGTGATTGATCCCCTCCTCGGCCAGCTCGGAGCGTCCCTCCTGGCATGCCCTGTTGATCGCGGCCTGATCGGCGACGACAGCCCACTCGCGTAAGACATCGGCCAGCGTCGCCTGGAGCGCGCCTCGCGTCAGGACCAAATCCGCGCCTGCCTGCCTGGCCCGGTCGAGGGTTAGATTCTCCACATGTGGACCGAATGCCACGATGGGCAGACGGCGGGTGGCGGCAGAGGTCTTCAGAACTTGAATCCAGCGTTCCCAGGGGATGGGCCGGCTTGTCAGGTCGAACAAGAGCAAGGCCGGCCTGGTCTCGGCCAGTCGCCGCACCAGGATCGCATCGGGGCCGTCGAGCGGTTCTGTCAGGGGGATGGATCTCTCGGTGGGCGCGCCCTCGGCGCCGATATCCTCCGGCCGGTCGACGAATTGAACATGGTAGCCCAACTCTCTTGCAGCGTCTTCCAGTCTTGGAACGAGGAAGAGATCGTCGCAAAACGCGAGGATCAGGGGTGCTGAACTCTCTGACGCAAGGTCCATTCAGGCTCCACAGGAATTCGATCGGGCTTCAATGTCGATGTTGCGGATTCTACCAGCGCGTTCGAAAGAGGCCGCCTAGGTGCGGATGAGAGAGCGGGGTGAGGTCAATCTAGAGGAAGAGTTGATCGATTGCCTGCCCGAGTTGACGCAAGGTCGAGACCTGGAACACATTGTCGACGACCGGCGCGTAGGCGAGCATGTCGCTGTCGTCCGTCCCCCACTCGCGGGGATGTTCCGGATTGAACCAGACCGCCTTTCGCGCCCGGCGCGTCAGATCCTGGAGCAATTCGGTTCGAGGGTCGTTGTAGTTGTTTCGCCCGTCGCCGCAAACAATCAGAGTCGTCCGTCCATCGACGGTGTCCGGGTGATCTCGCGCCAGTTGCGAGAGGCTGAACCCCAAGTCGGTGTTGTAATGGCCCGGGGGGAGCCGATAGAGCACAGATGGGATAGCGATCTCCGGCCGGCTCGTCTCGAACTCCTGACTGATGTCTTCAAGATGGTCGATGAATGCGAACGATCGCGTGCGCGAGACTTGATCCTGAATCTGATAGATGAAGAGGAGGAGGAAGTACGCCACCGGACGCATTGAGGTCGAAACGTCGCAGATGAGTGTGAATTTGGGCCTACGGCGCCGGACCTTGTGGATTAACTCGAAGGGTACGCCCCCGAATTGGACGCTCGATCGGAGGGTCGCCTTGGCATCCAGGGTTCGCCCTTTGCCGCGTTTGTGGCGCAATGCCGCCCGAGCGCGCAGGCGCGCGGCCATGCGGGTGACCTGATGGCGCAGCTCCTCCATCTCGACAGCGCTCAACGCCTGGAACGGGCGGTCGATCACTTCGCCATCGCTCGGAGGTCGCTTGTGGGGATGGGCAAGCATCTCGGCCAGCCGGGCACCGATCTGATACTGGACCTGTCGGGACACGGACTCGATGTTCCCCTCCAGTAGCGCGCGCAGGTCTTCTCTCGACTCTGGTGACATCCCCAGCATGGCCAGGAGTTTGAGCAAGGCTTCGATTTCTTCCTGCAAATCGGCCAGTCCCATCTGCTCCAATGTCCGGCGCGTCAGCCAGGTCTCATCACGCATGCTGCGGGCAGCGCGCGCCCCGGACTGCTGCATCGCCTCGTCGATTTCCCTCGTTGACGGCCTCTCGCCTGCGAGCATCTGTTGCAGCAACTCGCTCAGCCTGCCAGCCAGCATCTGCAGCGCCTGGCGGAGCTGCTCGAGCTCGTCCCGGCCGAGCGCCTGCTCGGCGCCGAGGGGAGATGGGCCTGCCGTTCCGAAATACTTGGGGAAGAGCGAGTCGAAAGTGGGATGGTCGGTACGTTCTTTGACCAGAGTCGTCCGCAGGGCGAGCCTGAAGGCCTCCCGGTCGGAGACACCCAGATGGGAGATGGCCTGGAACGCATCCTGGCTCTCGGCCAGTGACACGCGCACCCCGGAGGCTCTCAGTCCGGCGATAAACTGAACGATGCGATCATCCATACCCGTCACATATCTTCGGGGACGCGCTGTTCGCGCTCCCGATCGTGGCGCTGCAGCACCGATCGGGAGCGCTGAACGTCGCGCTCATGCTTGAGCAGAACAGTTAGCGTCGCATCCAGTATTCGCGGCTCGATCGACTGAGCATTGAGCAAGACCAGCGCCCGCGCCCAATCCAATGTCTCGCTGACGCCGGGGCTCTTACGCAGATCGAGTTGGCGAAGCTGGTGGACGACCTCGATCGCCTGCCGCGCTAGTTTCTCGCTCATGTCGGGCACGCGCAATCGAACGATGTCCAACTCGGCCTGCAAGCTGGGGTAGTCGATGAACAGGTACAGGCAGCGTCGCTTGAGCGCCTCCGACAGTTCGCGCGTGTTGTTGCTGGTCAGGACGACGTACGGTTGGTGGCGTGCCTGGAGCGTACCGATCTCCGGCACGCTTACCTGAAAGTCGCTCAGGACTTCCAGTAGAAAGGCCTCGAACTCGGCATCTGCCCGATCGATCTCGTCGATCAAGAGTAGGCTTGGCTCGTCGGACAGGATCGCCTTGAGCAGCGGTCGGGCGAGCAGGAAGCGCTTGGAGAAGAATACATCCTCTTCGGAGGCAAGTTTGTCAGCTGCCTCGGATAGCGTGTTTGCGTCTTCGAGTAGCGAACTCAACTTCTCGCGCAAGAGTTGGGTATAAAGCACCTGCTTGGCATATTCCCACTCGTAAAGCGCCTTGGATTCATCCAGTCCTTCGTAACACTGCAGGCGGATCAACGTCCGGCCAGATGCCTGGGCCCACGCCTTGGCAAGTTCGGTCTTGCCCACTCCTGCCGGGCCTTCGGCCAGGACGGGTTTACGGAGTTCCTGGGCCAGGAACAGGACCGTAGCGATTTCATCGCCGGCGATGTATTGCTGCTTGCGTAGTTCGTTCCTAAACTCCGCGGGGGAGTCCACCAATCTTTCTCCTTGAACATGGATGGCCTTGCTGCCAATAGCGGCCGAATGGCATCAACTATACCGCAATTCGCAGCCTTGGTTGTGAAGAAAGGGATTAACACTGTCGCTTGCCGGCGGCGACAACGCGCCTGACGGTGGCAATAGGGGAGATGCTCAAGCCAGCTTGTGCGTCTCACACTGTGCGCGGGGGAATGGTTTAGGATGCGCTCAAGAGATGGAGGCCCGACCTGGCGCCTGTCCGCGTGCGATCAACCCTTGCTCAGCCGCCTGGTCCAACGTTTGACCCAGGCCGGGTCGATCCGCTGCAGGCGGTTCTTCTTCAGGTTCTCCTTCATAATCCAGATGACGTCGCGATCTGTCGATTCGAACCACTTCTCCATCAGAGCCTTGCCGGCTTCAGGGGAAGCACACACGGCGACGCTCCAGCCATAGGCGAGCCCCTTCCGCAGCGCCTGGAAACCGTCGCTCTTGCGGGAGTTGGGAGCCGGCAGAGAGCCGGTGATGCGATCGAGAATGCGCAGGACCCGTTTGACGTGGTCGGGATCGCGCAACAAAGCGGGCTCGCACAGGCCGGCGACGACGGCGCGCTGCTCGTACGGCCCCTCGCGTGCCCAAGGCTCGATCTCCTTCAACATGCCGTCGAAGTCCGCCTGGCCCCAGCGTTGGAGAGCCATGGCGACGGCCTCCCGCGTCCTCCAGCGAGGGTCCGAGGCCAGCCCGTGAAGGTCCTCAACCGGACTTAGCTCTCCCTCAGCCAGGAATCGACCAAGGCCGACGGTGGCGCAGAACACGAGGAATTCCTCCGGGGAGTTTGTCGGGGCCTGCTCGGGAGAGAGTGCGAGCCACTTCCGGATGCGTTTCTTGTCGATCAGGTCGGCCGCAGCCTGAGCCAATTCCAGATTGCCCCTCGGCCCAGGTAGCCCGGAGTTCTCTAGCAGAAAATCCTCCCACTGACGGAGTTGCTCAAGCTGTTCTCGGTAGATCTCGCGCTTTTCCATCGAGGCTTCTTTCAGTCCGTGGTCAGGCCGATGCACCCGAGAGGACCGGAGACGGAAGACCGGAGACCGGCACCGGCCATCCCTCGACCCCTTGTGTTCGATTCTCTTCCCCGTCCTCGGTCGTCCGTCTCCCGTCGGGCTCTCCAAGGGTGTTCCCCTAGACCGTCCGGGAGGATCCGAGTGAAAGGTGGACACTCGCTCCCGTGCTAGAGCCGTGGCAGCTCGATCGTCTGCTGGCGCTGGTATTTCCCCTTCTTGTCGGCATACGACACCCGGCAGGGTTCGTCCGCCTGGAAGAAAAGAACCTGGGCGATCCCTTCGCCGGCGTAAATTCGGGCCGGAAGTGGGGTGGTGTTGGAGATCTCCAGCGTCACGAAGCCTTCCCACTCCGGTTCGAACGGCGTGACGTTGACGATGATCCCGCACCGGGCGTAGGTCGATTTCCCCAGACAGATCGTGAGGACATCGCGCGGAATGCGGAAGTATTCGACCGTGCGCGCCAGGGCAAACGAGTTCGGCGGGATGACGCAAATCTCTCCTTTGAAATCGACCATGGAATCGGGGTTGAAGTGCTTCGGATCAACGACAGCCGAATAGACGTTGGTGAAGATCTTGAACTCGTCGGCGACGCGGATGTCATATCCGTAAGACGACAAGCCGTAGGAAATCACGCCATCGCGAACCTGGTCGGCGATGAAGGGTTCGATCATCTTCTGTTCAACCGCCATGCGGGAGATCCAGTGATCCGGCTTCAAACCCATTCGGCTTCCTCCTCGTTTGACTAAGAGCAGCGCACTTCCGGGGGCCGGGCCGGCCGATCCGATGAGCGCTGAAGGGAATTCGGGCCGTCCGGCTCGAACGAGCTCCGCGGCTGCCTCAGCCGCGCTGTGGATCCTGCTTGACGGGATTCGTCAGGCTGCCGACCCCCTCGACTTCGACGGTGACCTCGTCTCCCGCGACCAGCAGGCTCACTCCCGCCGGTGTTCCAGTCAGTAGCAGGTCTCCAGGCTCCAGGGTCATTACCGCAGAAATGTAGGCGATCAATTGGGGAACGGGATGGACTAGATCGCGAGTCGAGCCCATCTGGCGCAGCTGACCATTGACCAGGCACTTGACCAGAACCTCGGCCGGGTCCAGCTCGGTCTCGATCCACGGACCCAGGGGGCAGAAGGTGTCAAAGCTTTTGGAGCGGGACCATTGACCGTCGCTGAACTGCAGGTCGCGCGCAGTCACGTCGTTAACGGCGGTATAGCCGAGAATGTAGTCTTTGGCCGCTTCGGGCGTGATCCAGCGACCTCGCCGACCGAAGACCACCGCCAATTCAGCCTCGTGTTCGACCTGTTTGGACTGTACGGGCAGCAGAATGGGCTCGCCGGGTCCGATGAGGGCGCTGGGGGCTTTCAAGAACAAGAGCGGGAGCTTGGGCACCTCCGCCTCATGTTCAGCCGCGTGAGCGACATAGTTGCGGCCGATACAGATGATTTTGCTGGGGATCGTCGGCGGCAGGAGGATGACCGACTCGACGGGGGAGGACGCTTCGAGCCGCCGGTAGGTGGTGAACGGCGAGCCTTCGAGCTCACCGACCTGTCCGTCGTCCAACCAGCCCCAATGCGGCTCAGCTTGCGCGTCCCTCTTGAAACGTAGGATTCGCATATTCCGCCTCCCTGGTGGAAGAGGGGTAAGAGAGTGGTTTTCGAGCCCAGGCCAGATCGTATTCGACCTGCCAGGGGAATACTTCGACTTCACCGAACCCGGCCGACTCGAGCACGCCGCCAAAGGCATCTCGCCGAAACGTTCGCCGGAAAATCCAGGGTGCGTTTGAGCCGATCCGGTTGGTGACCAACAACCATGCGCCTGGCCGCAAGACTCTGGCGAATTCGGCCAACGTCGCTCGAGGGTCAGGAGTGAACTCCAGAACCTCCAGGCTGACCACGATGTCGAAGCTTGAATCGGCAAAGGGGAGCGGATCCGCCCAGGCCTGTACCCAGGTCGAACCGGCAGTCGCTGGATGTCGTCTGCCCAAGGATAGCATCTTCCACGACGGTTCGGCATTGACGATGGAGGTCTCGTTGCGGATGACATTGTGCAGTGCGCGCGTCGCTCTGCCGGTTCCGGCGCCGACGTCGAGCAAGCGCGCACCACGCAGGCCGCCAACGGAACTGGATAACGGCTCGCCGAGAGAGCGGCGCTCCCAATCCGGATCGAATCCCTTGATGCGTTCATAATGGGAGGCGGTCAGATCGTAAAGCCATACGACAAAGTGCTTGCCGAGGTGGGCGCCTTCACAGACGATCAACTCCCAGTAGGCGAGGCCCAACATGGCTGCAACGATGATCACCAGTATCCACATGATGTACGAGGGTCACGGCTGACAGGTGTGCCGAGCGGCCCCAACCGTAGGTGTTATCTCGGGGCCCAGCCCAGGATGTCCTCAGCCGTCTCCACTGTTGAGTTTGGAGGTCAGGGATTCGACTTGCTGGGTCACGCGTGAGAACCGCCCTGGCCGGGCATGGATCAGCATTCGGGCCAGGGCGAAGACCATCGCCTCGACCATGACCTGACCCGCGCCTGGATGCGGGTTGGGGTGAGCGGCGAGCACGATGTCCGTGTGGCGGGCGACTGCCGATGAGGGCGCTGCGACGAGGGCGGCGGTTCGGACTCCAGCCTTCCGGGCACTGGCCAGCGCCCGGGCGAGCACGGGCGATTCTTCGACGACCTCGATGGCGACGGCGAGATCCCCCTTGCGCGCACCGGCCAGCGCTCGGGCCAGCTCGGACACTCCCCCTCCGGCGAAGTGAATCGAGTATCCGGCTGCTTCGAGCCACGCCGCCAGGCTGCGCGCCGGGGCCTGGGCCAGGCCTTCGGCAAGCAGGATCACTCTCTCGGCCTTGTCGAGAGCTGTGATCAGGCTCTGCGCCTCGTCCTTGGGGAAACTCCGCCGTGTCAATTCGAGGCCCTTGACCAGTTCCTCCAGAGCGATTTCGGCCGCAGCGGCCAGGCTGTCCGGCTCGGCCGAGCCATCCACCAGAAGTTCATGGCGCACCCGATCCCGAATCTCGCGCTGCAACTCGGGATATCCCTGGTAGCCCAGTTTCTGGGAAAAGCGAACGACTGTCGCCGGGTCGATATCGAGTGAATGAGCGAGCTCCGTCGCAGTGAGAAACGCCGCTTCGGTGTACGAATCAAGGAGAAAATCCGCCAGGCGGATGAAACTCGGGGACAACGCGGCCCGCGATGATCGAATGCGTTCCTCGTAGGCGGTCATCACCCCACTCCTCGGGTACCGTACGCGGCCACAACGCCGTCCGACAGATAGTCACAAAGTGGCCCACTATAGCACAGCCAGTTTTCACGGGCAACGAACCCGCCACGAAGCGGTGTAGACGGCGGTATGCTCCACGCCGCGGGGAGAACAACAGAATCCCGGCTGCGCTTCCTGCGAGCATGGCCCTCGCGTTGACCGCCTACTACGGCCCGGCTATAATCCTCCAGGGCGGATAGCTCAGTTGGTCAGAGCACTTCTCTTACACAGAAGGGGTCGCAGGTTCAAGTCCTGTTCCGCCCACCTGACAGGTTTTCGCTCGATGCGCCTTTCACTCAAGGATGCGCGAGAGGAATGCGTCCTTCTGCGGCGTGCGGGTGAACCGAACAAGAAAGATGTGTGCGGTGAAGCAGGTCACGAGGACGCCGAAGGAGAGGGTGGCCCGCCCCTTTGCGTTCTCCATGTCTGAGCAGCCAGGGCTGGAATAATGCGGGAGAATCGGTAGACATGACACGTGGATCTACGCCCTTCGCTCTTCGACGTGGTGCCTACGGTTCAGAGGACTTGAAGGTCGCCGGACGGGGTATGCGCCGCGTTGCGCGTGCTCTGGCCATGGGCCTCCTGGCTTCCGGCGTTGCCTGCGGGCCGCTGGGCGGGGTTCCCTCGGCGACGGTCGCGCCCACCCCAATGGGCACCATCGCTCTCCCGTCGGTCAAGCCCAGCCCGACGATCGCCATCACGATCGCGCCCACTCAAGAGCTGCCTGCCGACGAATTGGACGAGCAGTCCCAAGCGATGCGGGCGGACTACGCTGCTGACGCCGACATGTTCCCCGATGCGACTCGCTACAACATCAAAGCCAATGTCACCTTCAACGCCGAGGAAGGCAGAGCTCGAATCGAAGGACAGGCCCGCATCCGCTTCACGAATCCACTGCCCTGGCCACTCGAAGACCTGGTCCTCATGCTCTGGCCAAATGACGAGCAGTATCATTCGACGATGAGAGCAGGGCCTGCCCTGATCGATGGGCTGACGGAGTGGCCCGAGGTCGAAATGGACGGCGTTGCATTGCACTACACCCTGTCCGAGCCCCTCGCTCCGGGCTCGAAGGTGGATGTCAGCCTTCCGTTCGAGGTCGAAGCCACGGGTCCAATCGGGGGTTCCGATCCGAAGCGCTTTGGGATAACAGACGGCATGTTGGCCGCGCCTACTTTCTATCCGCTGATCCCCAAGCTGATCGACAGGGAGTGGCCGGGCGAACCGGCGCCTCCGGGCGGCGACACGACGAACTCCGACATTGCCTTCTACCATGTCGAATTGACGGTCCCCTCCAAGTACACTCTTGCAGCCTCAGGAAGCACTATCTCGCAGGTGGATAACGGGGACGGGACGATCACACAGACGATAACCACTGGGCCGATGCGAGACTTTGCATTCGCCCTGGGGCCATTCGTGACCGACAGCCGGAGTTTCAACGACATCCAGGTCAACGCCTGGGTCCTTCCGGATCACAAAAGTGATCTGGCCCGAGTGCTGGACCTGGCCACCGGTCAAATGCGGGTGATGACAGAGGATGTAGGACCGTACCCCTACGCCGAATTGGACTTGGTGGATGCCCCCGGGGCTTTCGGCGGGATTGAATACCCCGGGCTGGTCTTCATCGGGACGCTTGGCACCCCGCGCCTCGTCTCCCCGGTTGTCCATGAAGTCGCCCATCAATGGTTCTACGGTTTGATTGGGAACGACCAGCTCGAGGAGCCATGGCTGGACGAGGCAGCCGCGACATACGCCGAGGCGCTCTACTACGAAGGCACCGGCGCCTCAGCCACGGCGACCGGCATGCTCAGCGAGCTTCGCTCTAGAGTTCGTTCGTCGGCCGACCCTACCGCGCCTATCGGTCTGCCGGTGCGGAGGTATCCATCGACCGACGAGTACTCCACGATCGTCTATCTAAAAGGGGCGCTCTTTTTTGAGGCGCTGCGCAATCAGATCGGGGACGAGGCGTTCTTCAATTTCCTGCATGATTACTACTCTTCCTATCACTATGGTTTCGCCACAATGGATGATTTCGAGGCTTCGGCTGAGACGGCCTGCAGTTGCCAGCTCCGCCAACTGTTCGAGGACTGGGTCATTGATGGGGGTCAGATCCCTGGTCCTTGACGGCATGACGCAACGCCGGCGGCAGGCTTCGAACAGGAGCGCGCCACGCTGGATGGCGTTCGCCGGCAGGCCGCGTGTCGACGGAACACCAGGTCCGACCGATCCAGCGAACCATATGCCGGCTGTTCGTCGCTCAGGCATCGGTAGACATCGCTCGAAGCGACGTTCCCCGCAGGATGCGTGTCGGCGCCGGATCCACACACCCACGACGACAAACGATTCGCCTACCAGGCGCCCCGGGGGATCTTGCCTCGTCTTGATCCCCGATCCTGGGCTGGAATACAATCCTTCTCCGGACAACCTATCCTTCCACGTCTGCGCGTATTCCGTGCTAACCCAACCTTGGAGTGCCAATGTCTAAATTCATCTCCCGGGAAGACCTTTCCGAGGTCGACCCCGACGTGTTCGAGCTCCTCCAAATCGAGGAGGAAAGACAAGCCAGGAAACTGATTCTGATTCCATCCGAGAGCTCAGCCTCCCTGGCGATCCGCCAGGCGGTAGCCAGCGCGTTTGAGAACATCTATGCCGAGGGCTATCCCGACGAAGAGACACGCCGGATGACCCAATCTGAGATCCTCGATTATGCCCCGCGCCTGGCCCACTATCGCCGATTCTCAGATCCGCGTTACTACAAGGGTGTCGAATATGCTGACATGATCGAGGCCCTGGCACGGCGTCGCTGCGCCGAGCTGTTTGCCGGCAACGGTGTTTCGGCTGACGACATATATGTCAATGTGCAGCCACTCTCCGGCGCCCCTGCCAACAACGCGGTTTATCACGCCTTGCTCGAGCCCGGAGACACCGTCCTGGGGATGAATCTCCTCCACGGCGGGCACCTGACCCATGGTTCGCCGGTGAACCGCTCGGGCAAGTACTATCACGCCGTCCACTACGGCGTGGACCCGGAATCGGAGAAGATCGACTACGACGCGGTGGAAGCACTGGCGCGCGAACACAAGCCGCGAATGATCATCGCCGGCTACTCATCCTATCCTTGGGCGCCGGATTGGCAACGTTTCCGGCAGATCGCCGATGCCGTCGGGGCTTACCTGCTGGCCGACATCGCTCACGTGGCGGGGCTTGTGTGCACCGGCGTCGTCCAATCGCCGGTGGGGATCGCCGATGTGGTGTCATTCACGACCCACAAATCGCTATGTGGTCCGCGAGGGGCCGTCGTCATGACGACCTCGAGCGGGCTGGCGAAGAAGCTGGATCGCGCCGTGTTCCCAGGGGAACAGGGCGGGCCCCACATGAACGTCATTGCCGGCCAGGCCGTGGCTTTCAAGATTGCCAGGGGGGACACATTCCGGCAATTGCAGAAGCAGATCGTCGTCAATTGCGTGGCACTCACCGAAGGGCTGGCTGAGGAAGGCCTGAGAATTCCATTCGGTGGAACGGACACTCATTTGACGAATGTGGACTGTCATTCGGTTGTTGGGAGCGACGGCGCCTGTCTCTCGGGGGATCAGGGCGCACGCATCCTGGATCTGGCGGGGATCGTAGTCAATCGGAACACGATCCCCGGCGATCGCTCGGCCGCCGATCCTTCCGGCATCCGCCTCGGAACGCCGTGGATTACCCAGCGCGGTTTCGACGAGCAACAGTCCCGCGACCTGGGCCGTCTCGTCGCCAGACTTCTCAAGGCCTGCCAGCCATACGCCATCTCCGCTCGCAAGGGCCGATCGACGCGTGCAAAGGTCGATTTCGACGCCCTGCATTCCGTCAGTCTTGCGGTCCGCGATTTGGCGGCAGAGGCCGGCATCGAGATCGAGGGGCCGAGGCATGATTATCCGCATTTCTACTATCTGGATGACCCTGGTCCGCAAGATCCTTATACCGTGATCGACGTATCCGGAGAGAGCGCCGGTGAGTTGCTGCAATGGGCGACTTCGGCCAGCCCGCTTGAGATGCCTGCCGGATCGTCGTGCCGCGCCGCGATAACCACTCTATCGGGCACAGTCGACTGCGCGTTGACCTTGGCCGATGGGGAGGGGAACTGGCACCTGACGGTCGAGTCCGAAGCGGCCGCCGGGGTGCTTGCCTGGTTGCGCGATCTCTCGGATGGCTACGTAGCCTTCGACACGCTTGATCTTCACCGGAAACTTCCCGGCCCCGCCACTATTCGTGTCCACGGCGGGGCGAAAGCGTTGCCAGCTGGCGAGATGACTGACGGGCTGTACAAGCCATGGTACGTCGGAGTACCCCAACAGGAAGCGGAGCGTCTCAAGGCTTTTGAATGGATCGAACCCGAGGATGTCCCGTTGCGCCGAACAGCCCTCTACGAGATGCATCGGGAGATGGGGGCCAAGATGGTTCCGTTTGCCGGTTGGGAGATGCCGGTCTGGTACACCTCGGTGGTCGAGGAACACTTGGCGACGCGCCAAGCCGCAGGCCTGTTCGATGTCAGCCATATGGGCGTCTACCAGGCCCGGGGGCCACAAGCGCGCGCCTTCCTCGACAGCGTCGTGACAAATGACGTCGCTGCCCTGGCTGTCGGTGAGTCTCTCTACGCTCAATTCCTCGATCCCAAAGGTCGTGTGATCGACGATACGATGGTCTATCGCGTTGAAGAGCAGGCCTATCTGATCGTGGTCAACGCCTCCAATGACGACAAAGATTGGGCCTGGTTGAACGCAGTGCGGCAGGCGAGCGTGAGGGTGGATGAGCTTCGGCCGTGGTCGCACGCGTTCGGACGCGACCTGGATCTGCGCAACCTGCGCAGCCCCGATTCCGGGGATGACATGCGCGTGGACATTGCGCTTCAAGGCCGAAAGAGCCGAGAGATCCTGCTTGGATTGGGGTGCGATGAGGCGACCGCCCGGCGTATCAGGTCTCTCCCATGGGCGGGGGTCACCGGAGGGGTTTTTGGCGGGATCGATCTTATCGTAAGTCGGACGGGCTACACCGGTGAGCGCGTGGCCTACGAGCTGTTCGTTCACCCGGCGAAGAGCCCAGATCTGTGGCGGGCGCTACTTGAAGTCGGTCGTGGCTTCGGCTTGAAGCCGGTCGGCTTGGGAGCTCGCGATTCCCTCCGGACGGAAGCAGGCCTACCCCTGTATGGTCACGAGATGGCGGGTCCCTTCGAGCTCGGGGTCGGGGACGCGGGTTTCGGCAGCTACGTCAAAACCTATAAGCCGTGGTTCGTCGGCCGGGACGGCTTCCTCGGTCAGGAGGCTCGTCGGACCGGTGAGGTTGTGCGATTTCGCTTCGATGACAAAGGCGTGCGAATGGCCCACACCGGTGACCCCGTTGTGGATCAGCGCGGGCGTGTGATCGGTCATGTGACCTCGTGCGCCGTCGACAGCGAGGGCTATCTCCTCGGCCAGGCGCACATCGATTTGAAGCACGGCGCTGCCGGAACCCCGATCGCCATCTTTCAAGGTGCGACCAAGGATGTCCCCAAGCCGCCGGCCGACCTCAAGGAGGGCGACCGGGTCGCGATCCCTACCCCGGCGATGGTGCTGACCAGGTTCCCCGGCTGAGGGCGCCCCTCTCCCGGCGAGCTTCCCACAGACCCAAGTGGGCGCGACCGCCCAGATGAACGGCGCGGCGGGTCGTCGGCCGAATTGAAACGACGGAGCCCTATTCCTCAATAGGGCTCCGTTGTGTAGGAAGGAGGCGGACTTCCGCCTCCAACGCACCGATCGAACTAGATGTTGTTGACGATGTTGCTGAATACGTTGCCGATGGCCGGCCCGAGAAGCGCCAGGATTACGATCACCACGACGGCGACCAGTACAAGAATGAGCGCGTATTCAACCAGGCCCTGGCCTCGTTCCTTCGGAGCGAAGAGCATTGTCAATCACCTCCTTCCCTTCATGATGTCGCTTGGCATAGCATAAGCGCGTAGTCGGCGGACCGAGAGTAAGATGACCGACCTTGATACCAGCCTAGCACAGGCGAGGCCAGCCACACCTTACAGCCGCCTTTCAGTGCCCGGCGCCAGTTCTTGTGATGGATCTTGGTGAAACCGCCAGTACTGGGGCTCAAACGGCCTCAGGCCGTCCGGACTAACAGCCTGAAAGGCAGACAACTTACAGGCTGAAGCCACAAGGCGAAATCCGGGCGGGGCGGGGGATTCCGCGGCTCGGAGAGCACTCCAACCGGTGCGATGGAAGTGTGAGCTTGAGCGGGGCCGGAGGCCAGATCGGCGTCTAGTAGTGGATGAGGCTGAGCACGAAGGAAGCGATCACAAGGACTGCGATCGCAGCGAAAAGAATCTGGCGGGTGCGCAGCTGGCGCTGCTCCCTATTGCTGAGACGTTTCTGCTTCTTCTTGGTCACCGGCCAGCTCCGGCGACGATCTTACCACGCGCACCATGACGATGTCCAGCAGGTGAGCCTGGGGGGTGCATCCCATGAGAGGGGTATCCCATGGACAGGCAAGCACGCTGAGCGGAGCGAAGCGCGATTGCCTGTCCTGGAACGCTCCTTCGACTGCTCTCGGCTATGCCTCGCTCCGCTCAGGATGCTCTTTGCCCCCCAAATCGGAATACACGGGTGCCTGGGATGGCATATCCGCCTGTCTTTGCCAGTAGGGCTGGATCGCAAGTTAGCGCCATGCACGCGCGCCTGAGGCGTTCCGTGCGAATTGGCGTTTCGCACATGTACCTTCGGGGATATACTGCGGCCATTCGATGGCAGGGAAGGTGACCAATGTCGATCTTTGACTTCATGCGCATTGTGGGGATCATGCTGCGGGTGCTTGGAGCACTCGTATTCGGTGTGGGCGCAGGGTGGCTTGTGATCCACGTGCTCAAGTGGCAGCTATGGCAGCTAGCAGCTGCAGCCGTCCTGGGCTTGCTGGGGACGTTCGCCCTGATCGGGCATTGGACGGATGGAGGTGGGACGATGGGGGCGTTTGGCCTGGGCGCGGGCGCCGGGCTATTGATTTGGGGGCTGATGGAGGAACGCAAAGCCGAAGCCGCCCGGCCTGCGCGAAGAACCCGCAGGCAGTAGACCGCGCTGGTTGCGCAGGATGGTGAGGTGCGGTTGCCCTTCACAGCTCGCACGGGTGACGCCTCCAGGAGGACCACGATAGTCAGGTATGTCAGAGTCGTCCAGCGGGAAAGCGGGGCTGTTGTGGCTGAAAGAGCCCGCTGGTGCAAAGGCGTCTGGTGTCGCTTGAGAGGCCTGCAATGGAGACGCCGGTTGGGGCAGGGAGAGGCTCTGCTCCTGGTTCACCCGGCGGACAGTGTGGCTCTCAGCGCCATTCATATGTTCTTCGTCTTCTTCCCCATCGCAGCCATCTGGATCGAGAGGGGGGGCCGAGTTGTCGAGGCCCGTATCGCTAAGCCATGGCGACCCTACTATGCCGCAACCTCACCGGCAAGATACGTCCTGGAAAGTTCACCGGAGATCCTCGACAGGGTTCGAGTCGGGGATGAAGTCGACTTTGTCGACCTCAAGCATGAAGGCAAGAGCTAAGCCGGCTCCGGACGCCCGGTCGACCGGCGCAGCTCCCCTGGCTCGGAGTTCTGCCGGCCCATTTCGTTCTTGCCTGGGTCGGGCCGGCCGTCTGGTGCTGACGTCGGTCTAAGGTTCATAGCCCAATCGGGGGGTTGCCTTCGCCCGGCAATCTCCTCATGATAGAAGAGGCGGACGAAGGCTGTCCGCCTTTCGACGCCTTCGGGAGGATGATCCCGCGGTGGGCGAATACGCCGCCTGGAGCCTGCCAGGCGGCGAGCAGTCATCGGCCGACGTTTCAGTGAAGCACGATGCCACGAACGGATAATCCAAACTCCAAAATGCGAAAGACATCGGCCAGGCCGCTTTCACGTCGCGTGGCCCTGGCTTGCCTCACAGTCATCCTCATGCTGGCCATGCCGAGTGGTTTGGCCCAGACGGCGTCTGACGGCTGGGAGGATGTCGGACCAGGCGTGCAATACAAAGAGTACAGGCTGCCAGGCCCGGTTCGCGCCTACGTCGCCAGAATGGACCGCAACAATCCTGACGTCATCATTGACAGCGCCATTGCCAACGGAATGCTCAGTGACGGAAAGGAAACCGTGAGGGGCATGGCGGCGCGCGAGGACGACGCCATCAATGCCTGGGGGCAACAATGGGGAACGCGGAACGACGTGATCGTAGCCATCAATGGATCTTTTCACGATCTTGAGTCCGGTCTGCCTGAAAATGGGATGATCCAGGGAGGCTGGTATATCAAGCGATTCGAGGATCTGTGGGGAGGAAGCGGTTTCGATTGGAAATTCGATCGCCGGGCGTTCGTCGGAGCTTGCGTGACCCACCGCAAGGATCGCCAGATCATCACATTCCTGGCCACCGGCGAACAGCTCGAGCTCAAAGGCATCAACACCGGACCCGGCCGCGACGATGTCGTAATGTTCACGCCGCAGTACGGGCCGACCACGGGCACTCGTAACGGCGGAGTTGAGATCCTGGTCGAAATGTCCCAGCCGGTTTCGATCGTACCCCTGCCCCGAATGGTCACGGGAACGATCCTCGAGATCAGAGATGGTCATGGTTCAACACCCATACCGTTCGATTCGATCGTTCTTTCGGCCAAAGGGGACCCCGCCGAGCGGCTCCTGGCGAACGCGCATGAGGGCGATCAGATCGGGATCTCCCAAGAAATCACTCATTTCGATGAAGACTGCCAGACCCCCCATCCGGGCGATTGGACTCTTTCCTACGCGAGCATCGAGGCCAGTTGGGATTTCCTCCGAGAGGATGCCATCTATCACTTCCAGGATGTCGGCGCGACGACGCGTCAGCCGCGAACGGCGATTTGCTTCAACGATGACTTCATCTACTTCATCGTAGTCGACGGGCGAAGGAGTGGCGTCAGTGTGGGCATGACCATCACGCAATTGGCCAACTTCTGCCGCGACACGCTTGAAGCCACGTGGGGGGTCAACCAGGACGGCGGTGGCTCGTCTACAATGGTCATCAATGGTGAAGTCATGAACATGCCCTCCGACGGAAACGAGAGGTCGGTCGCAAATGCGATGATGATGATCGCCCTTAGACCGAAAGTCCAGTCAAGTCGCTTCGCGCCGGGTGATTTGACCGTTACCAACAGTGAGGCCAAGATCAGACTCGGACCAGGGTCAAACTACTACATGCTCACCCGGGTCCCGAAGGGCGAAGTGGTCGCGATTGCAGAAGATCCAGCAGGCGTCAACGGAGTCCTGGCCAAAGGCACCAATTGGTGGAAGGTCTCCTATCGAGATGTCATTGGCTGGATCCAGGACGACGCTCTGGCCGATCCTGCGCAACATGGCCGCACCTTTGAGTCTCTTATGGAACGCCTGGAGAAACTCAGCGTTCACTGAGGAAGACCTCTCGCAAGACCCCTTCTGCAACTCAATTCAGCATCCTCATGACATTGTCCGACGACGGATCCCTTCATGGGCCGCAAGCGGTCGCCGGATGCTCAATGGGGTCCAGGCGGGGCTCCGCTATCCGAGCCCGGCAGCTCCCCAGCCTGATCGCTTTTGACAGTCGTCGGAGGCCGTTTTAGACCCTCGGCGTGAGATCATCGAGCCATCTCACCGAGGCGGAGGAGCCATGACACTCGACGATCTCAAGGCCGGTGAACAGATGAAAGGGGTAGGAGTGCCTCGTGGTGTCTCAGCAGCCGTCCGGCTTGGCCTGATCGGGCTTGGTCTCGGGGTCGCTTTCGAGGTGCTCTTCTACGGTCACCTGCTCGGGGTTTCATTTCTGATATGGGAGGCGCTGTGCATCGCCGGCCTCGTGGCTGCAGGTGCCATCGAGGCCGTCCCGTTGCGGCCCGGCCGTCTGTTGCTGGCTGTTCCGATCCTGTTCCTGGCTGCGATGACGTCCCTGAGATTGGAGCCGCTGACGGTCTTCCTTGACGTGGCACTGACCCTTGCCCTCCTGGCACTATGGGTCCGCTCGTTTCGCACCGGCAGGCTTGCCGATTTTGGTTGGCTGGATTTCGGCCTGGCTCTGGGATGGGTCCCAATCGAGGCCTTCGTGCGGCCGTGGTCCACCCTGAGCGTCGTTCAGAGAAGTCTGATCGCCGAGAAGGGTGGGAGATCGGGTCTTTTCGCCATCTTGCGAGGTGCGATCCTGGCGATTCCGATCCTGGCGATCTTCCTGGTTCTGCTGAGTGCCGCCGATCTGGTTTTCGGGGAATATGTCGAGACTGCGCTCCGCTGGTTTGATCTCGCCCGGCTGGCGGATTGGGCCGGGCGCGGCCTGGTCATCCTGATCGTCTCCGTGTTTTCTCTGGGGGCGATCGTCGCCGCGTTGAGAGATGGTTCCAATCGTCGCTTGCTGGCGGACAGAGGGGCGCTGGTCAAGTCATTCCTCGGTTTCACGGAGGCCTCGATCGTGTTGGCGTCGGTAGACGTGTTGTTTTCGCTGTTTGTCATCGTACAGATCGCCTACTTCTTCGGTGGAGAGGCAAACGTGACGGCGGCGGGTTTCACCTATTCGGAGTACGCCCGGCGCGGCTTCGGCGAGCTGGTTGCAGTTGGAGTGCTCAGCCTCGGCTTGATCATGGCCCTGGCTGCGGTGGCGCGGCGGGAGACTAATAGGCAGACAACGGCGTTCAATGCGCTTTCCGCCGGACTTGTGATTCTGGTAGGGATTATCCTGGCCTCCGCGCTGAAGAGACTGCTGCTATACGAACAGGCCTATGGTTTCACACGGCTGCGGACTTACACTCATGTCGCCATCCTGTGGATGGCTGTCGTCTTCGTCGCGTTCTTGATCCTCCTGATCGGTGACAGGCTTCGACGGTTCGCACCTGTGTGTGCAACGGCGGTTGTTGGCTTTGCGGCAACATTGAGCCTGCTGAACGTCGATGCCTTCATCGTGAACCGAAATGCGGACCGTTTATCGGCGACGGGGGATCTTGATATTGAATATCTGGCCAGCCTGAGCGAGGACGCGCTACCTGAATTGACCCAACTGGCGATCCACGGGCCCGCGGAGCAACGGGATGCGCTTCTGCCCGAGCTGGCCTGCTGGGACAGACAACTGCAGTCCCGTCAGGATGAGCTCGATTGGCAGTCCACGAACTTCGGCCGGATCGCCGGTTCACAAGCCCTTTCCAGGATCGAGCCGTTGCTCTCAGCAATACCGGTTGAGCAAGAGCAGGGCGTATGGCGGGTCGGGCAAGGGGACGCCAAACACGCCTGTCTGCATCAGCCCTGGGGCATTCCCATGGATTGAGACAGGCGCGGTCTGGTCCTCCAGCCCTGCGTGTGAGATAGGCCCGTTATTACGAAATCCACATCTTCCCTATTCGCAGGCTGCGAATAGCGGCGCGTTTTGTTGACATTTCTACGAAGATCGAATAGCATAAGAATCTCCAAACGGGTTCCGGATCAGACAGGTTCTGCCCCTGCATGGATTCGCTTGACCTGGCCATCGTTGAACAACTGCAAATCGATGGGCGAAAACCGTACACGGAAATCGCCCAAGCATTAGGCGTGTCCGAGGGGACCGTACGCAACCGCGTCTCCCGCCTGGTGGACGATCAGATCCTGCAGATTGTGGCCATGGTTGATCCACACAATCTGGGGAAGGACTCGCCGGCGCTCATCGGTGTGACCCTCCAACCGGGTGACTGGGATCCGACCATCGGCACGATCGCCGATTTTGAGGAAGTGAGTTACCTGGTGCTGGTATCGGGCGAATTCGATCTCTTGGTCGAGGTGATGTGCCGCGATCGAGATCACCTGGCCGAGTTCTTGAACGGCAAGCTGAGAAGGGTGCCCGGCGTGGTTCACACCAAGACGTTCACCATTCTGCGCACCTATAAGTTGGCCTGGAGTGCCAAGCCAACGCTATCCCCACCGGAGCCTTCCGGGTAGTAGAGGGGCAGGAGGGTCTCATTCTGAATGGGCGAGATCCTCGTATGAGGTGTCGGTTACAGCCTGGCTGTCTCGGTGAAAGGCACCGACTCCCCTCTCCACAATGGGCGGACGGAGCGACGTGATGGGCGACGAACCGGCTGTCAAACTGGTCGACGTGGCCAAGCGTTTTGGCAATGTGAGAGCCGTCCGCGGTATGAATCTCGACATCGCTGACGGTGAGTTCTTTTCGCTGCTTGGGCCGAGCGGCTGCGGCAAGACCACGACGTTGAGGATGATCGGAGGGTTCGAGGATCCTACACGTGGCGAGATCTACATCGCCGGCGAGCTTCAGGGCTATACGCCTCCATTTCAGCGACCGGTGAACACGGTCTTCCAGAACTACGCCCTCTTTCCGCATCTCACCGTCTTTCAGAATGTGGCGTTCGGATTGGAGATGCGCAAGACCCCTCGGGCTGAAGTCCGGCGAAGGGTGGCCGAAGCGCTGGAAATGGTGCAGCTGGCAGGTTTCGGGAATCGGAGGCCGAGCCAGCTCTCCGGCGGTCAGCAGCAGCGGGTGGCGTTGGCCAGGGCGTTGATCAATCGGCCGAAAGTCCTGCTTCTTGACGAGCCGCTGGGTGCGCTGGATCTCAAGCTGCGCAAAGCGATGCAGCTGGAACTGAAGGCCCTGCAGGATCGGGTTGGGATCACCTTCATCTATGTCACCCACGACCAGGAAGAGGCGCTGACGATGTCGGATAGGATCGGCGTCATGAACCGGGGTGTATTGCTCCAGGTGGGGCCGGCGCGCGACATCTATGAGGGGCCAACCTCGCGGTTCGTGGCCAACTTCATCGGAGATACGAACTATTTCGACGGAGAGGTGACCTCGATCGAGGACGGCATCGCAGCAGTCTTGATCGCGCCTGGCTGCGTCGTTCGAGCTCCGGCGACACCTGATGTGCGCGTGAGGAACAAGGTCACCGTGGCGTTCCGACCCGAGAAGGTCCGGCTCGGTCAACCGACGGCCGCGCGGGCGCAGAACGTTGTGAACTGCACCGTGACCGACATCGTGTACACGGGCGTGAACACCTCGTACCTGCTCCTCGGTCCAACCGGCACATCTATCGTCGTCCGCCAGTTGAATGAAGAGGTATCACTGGCCCCGGTAGCCGCGCCAGGAGAGGAGGTCGTTGCCACTTGGCCTGTTGAGGCAGGGAAGGCGTTCGCCGAGGACGCCGAAGAGGGAGAAAGCGCGTGATCGGGGAGACGCTCCAACGACGTCCCGGGCTTCGTGCAGGATTGCTGATCATGCCGGCAGCGGTGTTTTTGCTGGTGTTTTTCGTCGCGCCGCTGTTCATCGTCCTGATCTACAGCTTCCTGCAGCGAGGTACGTATGGGGGTGTCGAGTGGATCTTCAACCCGAACAACTTCACCCGGGCCTTTGACCCTCTGTACTTTGATACCTTCATCCGCTCCGGCCTGATTGCGGGGGCGACGACGATTCTGACGCTGCTGCTTGGCTACCCGCTGGCCTACTTCATCAGCGTGCGCTCGGACAAGCAGCGGAATGTGCTCTTGCTGGCATTAATGATCCCGTTCTGGACCAACTTCCTGATCCGGACCTATGCCTGGCTCACCCTCCTGCGTACGAACACAGGATTGATCAATGTCGGACTGCTCGGTCTGGGTCTGATCCAGAAGCCATTGCCATTGTTCGGAAATGATTTCGCCATCATCCTGGGGCTGACCTATGGATGGCTGCCGGACATGGTCCTTCCTTGTTATGCGGCCCTGAGCCGTCTGGATCGATCATTGCTCGAGGCCGCCAGCGATCTGTATGCGCCGGGGAGGCAGGTGTTCTTCAGAGTGATCTGGCCGCTGACCCTCCCCGGGGTTGCGGCGGGGTGCATCCTTGTGTTCATCCCGTCTCTGGGAGCATTCATCACTCCCACCATTCTCGGCGGTGGGAAATCGTTGATGATCGGCAACATTATCAACAATCAGTTCCTCGCCGCCCACGACTGGCCTTTTGGGGCGGCGCTATCGGTGATCATGATCGTGGTGATGCTCGTGTTCACGATCGGTTACTTCCGCCTCTCGCGCAGGCAAGGCTAGCATGACAGCAATCAGTCCTCCTGCCCCACTCCCGGCCCGTCGAACGTGGCTGGGCGCCCGAGTTGCTCAGCGGCTGCGCCTGGGCCAGCGCCTGCTCAGCAGTCACGCGATCTTGATTTACCTCTTCCTGTATCTTCCGATCGCGATCTTGATCATCTTTTCGTTCAACGACTCTCGCTTCCTGGCCCAATGGAGCGGTGTCAGTACCCGCTGGTATGGGGAGCTGGCCAAGGACTCGGGAATCATCCTTGCACTGTGGAATAGCCTGTTCGTGGCAACCGTGTCGACGGTGGTCTCAACCATTATCGGAACGCTGGCGGCCATGGCCATGGAGCGTTATCAATTCAGGGGCCAGTTCGCCATGGACGTGTTGCTTTACCTCCCGATCATCATCCCCGACATCGCCATGGCGATCATGCTGCTGACCTGGTTCAACCTGGTCGGCGTGGGCTTTGCTCCCTGGCGACTGAACATCCTTGGAATCCAGCTGGCCGTCCCATTCTCCGTTATTATCGGCCATGTTTCTTTCAATATTTCCTTCGTCGCCGTCGTCGTTCGAGCCCGTCTGGCCCACATGGACCGAACGCTGGAAGAGGCGGCGCAGGATCTGTATGCCAACACCTGGAAGACCTTCTACCGAGTGACCTTGCCGATGATGATGCCGGGGATCGTGGCCGGCGCTCTGTTGGCGTTCACCTTGTCGCTGGATGATTTCGTGATCACATTCTTCACTAGCGGCGCGGGGTTCAACACCCTGACGGTCTACGTGTTCGGCCTCCTCAAAAAAGGAGTCACGCCGAAGATCAACGCCCTGTCGACGTTGATGGTTGTCTTCTCGCTCATGCTGGTCTTGATCTCGATCGTTCTACAGAGGAGAGGAGGTGAAGGCAGCGAAGTCGGACTGGACGTTTTCTGATTTGCCCGTGATGACCGGGATGCGCCTATCGACCATCCCCGGAGGAATTCGAAGGAGGAGAAAACCATGAAAGTGCGCGAGATCGTGTTCGCCTGGTTGCTGGCAGCGTCGCTGCTGGTTGGTTGCGGCGGTCAGGCGACGCCCGTTGCGCCACCGACGACCGCTCCCGAGCCGACGCAAATGGCCGAGGTCATGCCGGCGACGGAGCTTCAATTCTTCACATGGACGGAGTACATCGATCCTGAGATCTATACCTTGTTCCAAGAGGAGACCGGCATCACGGTCGTCGAGAGTAACTTCGCCAGCAACGAGGAAATGCTGGCAAAGCTCCAGGGCGGCGCAACCGGCTACGATCTGATCGTCCCATCTGATTACACTGTGGGCATCATGATCGACCAGGGGATGCTTGCGCCCCTCGACCACAATGCCGTGCCTAATCTGGTCAACCTCGCCGATCGTTTCAAGAACGTCCCTTACGATCCGGGCAATCAATACTGCGCGCCCTACCAGTGGGGCACGACAGGATTGGGCTACAACACGGCCGAGATGGATGAGCCGCAGAGCTGGTCGGTGTTGTTCGAGCCCGATCCGGCCGCTCCCTCATATGGCCGGACGACGATGCTGGATGACCCGCGCGAAGGCTTCTCCGCGGCGCTGGCCTATCTGGGCTACGACATCAACACCACGGATGACGCCCAACTGGAAGAAGCCAAGCAGCTCTTGATCCAGGCTAAGCCGGGGCTTTCGGGCTACGACAGCGATCAATTCGATGATCTGCTCGCCGCCGGTGAGACGGTCCTGGCCCACGGCTGGAACGGCGACATTCTGGTCAGCCAGGGAGAAAACGAGGACATCGGGTACACCATCCCGCAAGAAGGCGGGGTCGTGTGGATCGACAACATGTGCATCCCGAACACGGTGACGCCCGAGAGGAAGCTGGCGGCAGAGATGTTTATGGATTTCATACTTCGACCCGACATCGGGGCGATGCTCTCCTCATACAACTACTACGCCAGCCCAAACGCCGCCTCCGAGGCGCTCTTGGAAGAGGATTTCCTGAACGATCCCGCCGTATACCCGCCGGCCGCTGTCTTGGAAAAGCTGCAGTACATCAAACCGTTGGGCGACTACGAGTCCGTCTATCAACGGATGTGGGACGAAGTCAAAGCGGCGCAATAGGAGCTTCTTTCATCCAAGTATGTGACCGACTCGAGCTCTATCGGGGGGTCATCGTCATCGGAGGCAAACCAACTCGGTGGCGGGTCAACCGGACACATGAGGGTCGGACGAATGCGCGCTGCCGCAGTGAAGACGATCGTGCGCGTCTAGCCAGGTTGTCGTGGCGCCGAGTAGATCCGGGTACGCCACGACAACCTGTACCGCGTTCCCGACGACCGGCCGTCTCGGTAGTCCCGCGCCCTGTCACGGTCGATCGCGGCGGAGGAACAACCCAAGATGAAGATGTGGATCAACGGCAAGGCGCACGACTCGCCCTCGAAAGACGTGATTGAAGTCATCGATCCGGCGACGGAAGAAGTCTTGGACGTCGTCCCGTCGGGGACGGAAGCCGACATCGGGCAGGCGGTCGCGGCGGCCCAAGCGGCGTTCCCTGCGTGGAAGGAACTGCCGGCCTCGGATAAGGCGAGCCATCTGCACCGGGCGTCGGCCAAGATGCGCCAGCACTTCGACGAGTTGGTCCGGTTGCTCACCCTTGAAGAGGGAAAGCCCCTCCCGGAGAACGCCGAGGAGATCGACTGGTCGATCAACACGCTGGATTACTACGCCGAGTTGGGGCGGCATCTGCGTGGCCGGGTGATCCCCTCACCGGCGGCCGGCCAGCTTTCGCTGGTGCTCAAGGAACCATACGGGGTCGTGGCCTGCATCGTGCCCTGGAATTACCCGATCCTGCTCTTGATGTGGAAGGTAGCACCAGCGCTGGCAGCCGGCAACACGGTTGTGATCAAACCTTCCAGTGTGACGCCCTTGACCACACTGCGGATGGTCGAACGGGCCTTCGACGAGTTTCCTCCGGGTGTGGTCAACGTCGTGACTGCGCGCGGGGCGATGGCGGGTGATGCATTGATCACTCACCCGGACGTTCGGGCGATCGCCTTCACCGGCTCGACCGAAGTCGGCCAACACATTGCCAGCCTGACAGCCAGGGAGATGAAGAAGCTGCACCTGGAACTCGGTGGCAAGGATCCGTTCGTGATCGCTGATGATGCGCCCCTCGATGAGGCGGTGGAAGCCTTGACGTATGCCGCCTTGATCAACGCCGGGCAGGTGTGCACCTCGACCGAGAGGGTATATGTGCCGGGGACAATGCTCTCGGAGTTCGTGGAGGCAGTCGCAGAGCGAGTGAGCAGCTTGAGGATCGGGCCGGGCATCGAACCCACCACAGATATCGGGCCCATGGCCAGCGAAGGCGATCGCACAAACGTCGCCGCACACATCGCCGAAGCGCAGGCGAAGGGGGCCAGGGTGTTGGTCGGAGGGAAGAAACCCCCAGGGATGGATAGGGGCTACTTCTACGAGCCGACGGTGATCACCAACGTCGATCACAGCATGAAGATCATGCGCGAAGAGACCTTCGGGCCGACGATTCCCGTCATGGCTTACGAGACGTTCGACCAGGCGATCGCCCTGGCCAATGACACGGAATACGGATTGGGCGCCTGCCTTTTCAGCCACGATCCCCGCAAGGTCCGTCGCTTCTACGAAGGCGTGCAGGCGGGATCGATCTGGATCAATGACCCGTTGACCGACAACTATGCCGGCCCATTTGGCGGTATGAAGATGAGCGGGATTGGGAGAGAGCTCGGCGAAGAGGGCCTGGAGGAATTCTGGCAGACCAAGCATGTTCATTGGGATATGGAAGCGGGGATCAAGGATTACTGGTACCCGTACGGGTGAGTTGCAAGCTGCAAGACGTGAGACGTGAGGCGTAAAACGTAAAACGTAAAACGTAAAACGTGAATAGATTGAGGAGTGTCGTGCTCCAGATCGAGAGTTCTTGGCTGCCGGCCGAAAGCTGATCGCTCATCGCTATTGCTTACTGCTTATTGCCTACTGCTTGTTGCTTGCTGCTTATTGCTGAGAGCTGAATGCTGACAGCTGATAGCTTGAGGCCTGGACCTTCACCTGGATCGAAGAGGCCCGCTGAACTGGCAGGGCTACCGCGGAGGGCTAGTAGATGGAATACAAGCTGCTGATCGATGGCCAGTGGGTGGACGGCGGCTCGATGCTGGAAGTGAAGAACAAATACACCGGCGAGGCGATCGGTGCTGTCCCCATGGCGAGGCAAGAAGATGTCGACGCCGCGATCGGAGCAGCTGAGCGCGCGGCGACGGAAATGGCGCGCATGCCGGCGCATCGCAAAGCCGAGATCCTTTTGAGGACGGCTTCGACCATCCGTGACATGCGGGACGATTTCGCTCGTACGATCGCTGCCGAGGCCGGCAAAGCGCTCAAGTATGCCCGGGCCGAAGTCGATCGAGCCGTATCGACGTTCACCATCGCCGCCGAAGAGGCCAAGCGATTGCACGGTGAGACCGTGCCGCTGGATGCGGTACCTTCGGGGGAAGGATACTTCGGCTTCTACCAGCGGCGTCCGGTTGGCGTGGTTGCAGCGATCGCGCCCTTCAATTTCCCGCTCAACCTGGTGGCGCACAAAGTCGCCCCGGCATTGGCAGCCGGAAACAGCCTGGTGCTCAAACCGGCCAGCACGACCCCGATCTCGGCCGTCAAGCTCTGTCAGGTCCTTATGGACGCCGGCCTGCCCGGCGGCGCCATCAACCTGGTCGTCGGCCCGGGAGGGACCGTGGGGGAGTGGCTGGTTTCAGACCGGCGAGTGGCCAAGGTCACCTTCACCGGAAGCCCTCCGGTCGGGCGGCGCATCACTCAGATCGCCGGGATCAAGAAGATCACCCTCGAGTTGGGCAACACCTCGCCGGTGATCATCGCTCCGGATGCCGATCTTGAGTATGCCGCCAGGCGCTGCGCCGTGGGAGCCTACTACAACTCGGGCCAAGTATGCATCTCGGTCCAGCGGGTGTACAGCCAGGCGCCGGTTTTCGAGCCGTTCACGGAGCGATTCGTCCGTGCCAGCGAAGACATGGTCGTCGGCGATCCCCTCGACGAGAGAGTCGATGTCGGACCGATGATCGACATCGGCGAGGCCGAGCGCATCGAAAGCTGGGTCGATGAAGCACGGTCCGGTGGGGCGCAGGTGATGACGGGGGCCAGACGTGAAGGCGCCGTCTACTGGCCGACTGTCCTGACCGATGTCCAGCCGCAGATGAGAGTTGTCGCCCAGGAAGCGTTTGCTCCGGTGGCCTCGGTGATCGCATGTGACGATTTCGAAGAGGCGCTCAGGCAAGCGGACGATACGGAGTATGGGCTGCAAGTCGGTGTGTTTACGCGGGACATCGATCGTGTGCTGAGGGCCATCGAGCGGCTCAACTTCGGGGGGGTGATCATCAACGACACGCCCGTGTTCCGCGCCGACCACATGCCGTACGGGGGGAACAGGCAGAGCGGCCTGGGGAGAGAAGGGGTGCGATTTGCCATGGAGGAGATGACCAACATTCAGCTCGTGGCCATCCGCAAAGGCAGTTGATCGCTCAATCCGATGGAGGGAAGCGTGCGCGCATTGGTCCTCGGAGGGGCGGGCGCAGTCTGCAAAGAGACGACGCGTGACCTCGCCCGATACAGCAAGTTCGACGAAATTGTCGTGGCCGACGGTAACGATCAGGCCACCAAAGCCCTGGTGGCGGAAATCGCCGATTCGCGTCTCAGCCAGGTGCATCTCGTTGCCGACGACGAGGGGGCACTCGTCCGGCTTTTCGACGGCTTCGATGTGGTCGTTAACGGCCTGCCGTTCAAGTACGACCTGGCGGTCACGCGGGCGTGCGTCGAGGCCTGCGTCCACGGCCTGGATATTTCGAGCGAAGATCCACAGTTCGACCTGAACGCCCTGGCCAAGGAAAGAGATGTCCTTTTCGTCCCCGGTGTGGGTGCCACGCCCGGGATCACCAACATGATGGTCGCCCGGGCCGCCCAGGTCCTGGATCGGTTGGAGGAAGTCGACATCTACTTCGCGGCCTTTCGCTGCCTGGCCCCGGCGCCTGGGCTGTTGGCCACGACGATGTGGGAGTTCATCCCGGAAGAGGAAGAGCGGCAGGAGGCGTACTTCGAGGACGGTCGTTGGCACCCGTCGCCCCCTCTCTCGGGTGGGATCGAGGTGGAGTTCCACGAGCAGATCGGCCGGCAGCGGGTGTTCATCGTGCCGCACGATGAGTCGTACACACTGCCTCGGAGTTATCCAACGCTTCGACGGGCGGCCGTCCGTGGCTGTTTCCCGCCTCACGTCATGGAGGTCATGTCGGCTATGATGCGGGCTGGCCTGCTCGATTCCCACCCCGTGACGGTCGATGGATCATCGCTGCCTTCAAAAGAGCTGGTGCGGGCGCTGCTCTGGCAAAATGAGCAGTCGAGGACAAACCCCGTGTGGGCCTATGGGCTGGTGGTTGAGGTGCTGGGTGAGCGGAACGCGCGCAAGACCCGCTGCACCTATCGGAGCCACCATCCGCCGCAGGAAGCCTGGGGTGGGGAGTCGGCCTACTTCAAGAACGTCGGGATCCCGCTGGCGATTGGCGCGGAGCTCATCGCCGGCGGGCACACGACCGCTCGAGGCGTCCTGCCTCCCGAGCAAGCCCTGCCCGTTTCCCCGTTCTTCGAGGCGCTCGAAAAGCGGGGCCTGGTTGTGGACGAGACGATTGTGGAAGTGGGAACACTCGCGGGAGGTGGAGAACCAACAAGAAACAAGCAATAAGCAACAAGCTGTCAGCTATCAGCAGTCAGCAATTGGCAACTAGCGGTAAGCAACAGGCCATCAGCGTTCAGCTATCAGCGTGCAGCCAATGATCCTCAATCTGGAAGAGATCTCACCAGACTCGCTCGCCCCAATCACTTCTTACGTTTCACGTCTTGCGTTTCACGATCTGACGACGCCGGCGCGGCAACACCAATCCCGACTGATTCATGGAGCAACCCATGCCCCTCCAACGCCCTAAGACCAAATCGCTCTACGAACGTGCAAGTTCGGTGATCCCATACGGTGTCAATTCCAACTTCCGCTATTGGGGGCCTGACGACACGCTGGTCATCACTCGTGCTGAAGGTGCGTATGTCTGGGACGCCGACGGACAGCGCTACATCGACTACCGCCTCGGTTTCGGCCCGGTCGTCCTTGGTCACGCGTATCCGGCCGTCATCGCCAAGGTTCAGGAAGCCCTACAGGGTGGCAATGTCTTCGCCTGGACAACCCCGCTGGAGATCGACGTCGCCGAGCGTGTGGCGCGAATGTGCAAGGTCGACAAGGTGCGTCTGGCGAACTCGGGCACCGAGGCCACGATGCATGCACTGCGCATCGCCCGAGCGCACACCGGACGCGAGAAATTCATCAAGTTCGAAGGCCAGTATCATGGGATGGCCGACTACTTCATGTTCAGCACGGCCTCGACTGCCAAGGGAGCGGTTGGCTCGCGGCGAGACCCGATCAATGTGCCTTCGACCTCGGGCATCCCCAAGGGGATCAGCGAGTATGTGATCAATCTTCCCTTCAATGATGTCGAGCGGCTCGAGCGAGAAGTCCGGGGCAAATGGGGTGACCTGGCGGCGATCATCGTCGAACCAATGCTGGGGAACGTGGCCGGCATCATGCCGATTCCAGGATGGTTGGAGAAGATCCGCGAGTTGTGCGATGAATTCGGTATCGTCCTGATCATGGACGAGGTCAAGACGGGATTCCGTATCGCACGAGGGGGTGCGCAAGAGTATTTCGGGGTTCGGGCCGACCTGGTGACCTACGCCAAGGCGATGGGCAACGGCTTTCCGATCGCCGCCATCGCCGGGCGGGAAGATGTGATGATGACGATTGAGCCGGGCCTGATGGCCCATGGTGGGACCTATGCCGGCAACGCCGTCGGCGTGGCGGCCGCCTCGGCGACGCTGGAGATCCTGGAGAAGGAGTCAATCCTGGAGACGATCAACCAGCGAGGCCAAATGCTCATCAGCGGCTTGGGCGAGATCCTGACGGACGCCGGGATCCCCTACGCTGTGATGGGAGTGCCGAGCATGTTTGGGTTGATCCTGGGAACGGGCGAACCGGCGACGGACTTTCGAGACTACTTGGAGGGCGACGGTGGTCTGTACGAGAAGATCGCCTTAGGCTTGAGCCGGCGGGGGGTGCAGCCGGATGCCGACGGCCGGGAGCCCTGGTTTATCAGCTACAGCCACTCCGAGCAAGATGTCAGTGAGACGCTGACCGCATTCGAGGAGGCGGTGAAAGAGGCCAAGGGATAAGCTACAGGCTTCCAGCCTCAAGCTTCAAGAAAAACACAAGT
>CAZGRL010000001.1:65667-107857 GCA_964528155.1 uncultured Anaerolineaceae bacterium | reverse complement strand
ACTAGCGGGCTTTTCTCCAGCCATCGGAGCCAATCCCATGACAGAGTACCAGAACCTTCTGATCGAGGAGGCGGGGGCCGTTCTGACCATCCGCCTGAATCGCCCAAAGGCCAACGCCTTCGACGAAGTGATGGTGGACGAGCTGCTTGACGTCTTGAAGCGAGCAGCCGTTGATGAGACCGTCCGATGCCTGGTATTGACCGGAGCCGGCCGGACCTTCAACGCCGGCCAGGACATTGGGATCATCCTTGAGAGGCAGGGGACCATCTCATTTAGAGAGCATCTCCAGCGGACGTACAACCGCGTGGTATTGCGCATGCGTCAACTCGAAAAACCGATCGTCGGAGCGATCAATGGAGCGGCGGCTGGCGCCGGGCTCGGGATCGCCCTGGCGACCGACATCCGGATCGCGGCCGACAGCGCTCGTTTTTTCTTCGGGTTCACCGGGATCGGTCTCACAGCGGACTCGGCGACGTCCCTGACGCTGCCGCTCATGGTTGGACTCGCGAGGGCCAGCGAGATGGCCTTCACCAACGAACCGCTGTCCGCCGAAAAGGCGCTGACCTACGGTCTGGTGAATCGGGTGGTGCCCGACTCAGACCTCCCGGTCGTAGCGGCGGAGACAGCCACCGGCCTGGCAGGCGGCCCGACGCGCGCCCTGGGTCTGACCAAGCGCGCTTTCAATCGGGCGATGCTTGAAGCGCTTGAGCGGACGCTGGACTACGAGTCGTATCTGCAGGATATCGCCAGCCAGACACAGGACCATCAGGAGGGCATGAAGGCCTTCATGGAGAAACGCTCTCCAAAGTTCCTGGGGACGTAAGCACGGCCGGACCTGTTGCCCGGCCGTGGTGTGAACGATCGGTTGTCAATCCATCACGAGACCGGCTGCCCCAGCCGGGCCCGCTCGGTGTCGGCGATGTCGTCGTCGAGCTTCTTGTACAAGGGCTTCGGCTCCCCGAGCTTCTGAGAGGGGAGTTCAGACGGGCGCCACTCGCCACCGGCCTCCCCTTTTTCGTAAATCAAGGCTTCGTGCGATCGCTCTTCCTCTTCATACGTGACGATCCGCTGTGTGCCGAAAAGAGGGCGATCGTAGCCGAGCATGCGATGCAATCGCTCGCTGCTGAATGGCAGGAACGGAGCCAGGAGCACGCTGAGCGAATCAATGGCGCGCAGGGCTGTGTAGACGGTTGTCCCGGCGCGCGCTTTGTCTTCCTTCACGACCCCAAACCACGGCGCCCGATCCAGATATCCGTTGACCGCTCGTGCCAGAGACAGCGCCTCGGCCAGCGCTGCTCGAAGCTGCACGGCCTCGATCGCGCTCCCCACGCTGTCGAAACCCGCCTCGACGAGTGTCAGCAACTCGCGATCGTACTCCTCCAATGGACCGGGATCCGGCACACGCCCATCCCAATGCCTGTGGGCGAAGGACAACACGCGATTGGCAAGATTGCCCCAGGTCGCGACCAACTCGTCATTGTTGCGCCGAACAAAGTCCGTCCATGAGAATTCGCTGTCACGCGTCTCAGGCATCACGGATGCCACATAGAACCGAATCGGGTCGGGATCGAATCGAGTGAGGATATCAGGCAGCCAGATGGCCCAATTGCGGCTCTTGCTGAACTGAATCTGCTCGATGTTCATGAATTCGTTCGCCGGGACGTCGTAGGGAAGGTTGAGGCGGGCGGTGGGATCGTCTTCATAGATCCGTTCCACGCCGAGAAGTTCGGCTTGCCAGACGAGGGTGTGGAAGGGGATGTTGTCCTTTCCGATGAAGTTGTAGATCTTGGCCTCCGGCCTGTACCACCAGTCCTTCCACGCCTCGGGTTGCCCGATGTTGTGGGCCCACTCGACGGACGCCGTGAAGTATCCCATCACCGCTTCGAACCAGACGTAAAGCCGCTTGTCTTCCCAGCCGGGGAGCGGCACCGGGATCCCCCACTCGATGTCGCGTGTCACCGGACGGCCCTTGAGTCCGGCCTGCACGTAGTTGCGCGCGAAAT
This sequence comes from uncultured Anaerolineaceae bacterium, assembly GCA_964528155.1. Lineage (GTDB taxonomy): Bacteria > Chloroflexota > Anaerolineae > Anaerolineales > E44-bin32. Next base: position 105,854 of record CAZGRL010000001.1, on the reverse strand, counting down.
TGATCACGTTCGGCCGCCAATGATCGGCGTGTGAGTCGAGATAAGCGATCAATGGATCGCTGAAGGCGGGCAGGTCCAGGAAGAAATGCTCGGTCTCACGGATAACCGGCCGCGTGCCATTGATCTTGCTTCGGGGATTGATGAGCTCCGTTGCATCAAGGAGATTCCCACAATTGTCGCACTGGTCGCCGCGAGCCTCTTTGTAGCCACAGATAGGACATGTCCCCTCGACGTAGCGATCGGGCAGGAACCGTCCCTGCTCCTCTGAGAACAGCTGCCGCTGAGTCTGCTTGAACAGGTACTCATTTTCATAGAGCCTGAGAAAGAAATCCTGAGCGACGCGGTAGTGGTTCTCTGTGTCGGTGTGTGTGAATAGATCGTAGCTGATCCCGATGGCCTTCTGTGTCTTAAGAAAGCGGTGATGATAGTGCTCGAAAACCTCCTGGGGCGACAGCCCGCGCTTGTCGGCCTCGACTGTGATCGGCGTCCCATGAGAGTCCGAGCCTGAGACCATCAATACCCGGTTGCCCTTGAGTCGATGGTATCGGGCGAAGATGTCGGCTGGCAGGTAGGCACCCGCCAGATGGCCGACGTGCAGATCGCCATTGGCGTAGGGCCAGGCGACGGAAACGTGGATCAATTCACTCATCGTTCCTCACTCGTGCTTCCCGTGCGGCGGGAAGGGATAAGCACTCAGGTGGCATGTCTTGCCGTCTCCATTTCTCCAGGGAGCGATCGGCTTCTCGAAACGAAACCGCCAGCGCGAGGCTGGCGGATAAAGGCTGCCGGTTCGGCCACGTCACGCGCGCGGCCGCGCCGAAGGGCGAAAGCCCGTCAGCTCCGGCAGCCTACGCATGACCATCTTCTGAGTCGGTTTCTCCTGCAAACACATGACTCAACGCCTCGAGTCCCGAAGTGACCTGATTCTAAGGCGACTCCGGAGGATGTCAAGCAGCGGCCTACCTATGGGGAGTGTCCAGGGGAATGTTGCACGCCACGCAAACAATACCCCGGATACACCGCCAGGCCCCGTCGGTTTCGGTATAAATCAGGAGGCCTCCTGAAGCAAAGTGTCCGATTTAGCGGCGAAGATGAAATCCGTCTCGCTCAGGCCGCCGATCTTGTGTGTCCACAGGGTAATCTCTACCTTGCCCCAGGCAAGGTAGAGATCCGGGTGGTGGTTGACGGACTCGGCCAACTCGCCCACTCGATTGGTGAAATCCAGCGCTTGGCGGAAATTGTCAAACTTGAACTTCTTCACCAGGTGATGCTCGTCGACAACCTGCCAATCGTTTCCGAGCTTGGCCTGCAGATCAGCCAGGGCATCACCTTTGAGCGGCGGGATGCCGCCCTTGCACGGAATGCATTCCATTTGAGCAAGCTCACTTACCGACATGGCTCTACCTCCCCGAATGTCTTTATCCTACCTCAGGCGGATTAACAACGTGTGAGCTTGACGATGGCTTGCCGACTTCAGCGCCCACACTCATGCCTCGAAGGTCCTCGATGACTTCGGCGGCCAGGTCATAGCGACCGAATGCTGGCATGATGTACGCCCCCTGGACGACACCTGAGAGACCCTCCAGCAGCTCCACCGCCAGGCGCACCCCGACCTGGGGTGCGCGCTCTCCGGCGGAGCCGATTGTGGCGCGAACGCCGTCCGGGATCTGTATTCCCGGAACCTCGTTGTGCAGAAACGCGACGTGGCGTTCGTTGTACAGGGGGAGCACACCGGCCAGGATTGGGATGGGCAAGTGACCATGGAGGGACTGGTAGCGGGCGAGGAACGCCGCTGCTTGTCCGACATCGAAGATGGGTTGCGTCAAGGCAAAGTCCGCTCCGGCCTCGACCTTCCGATGCAAGACTCGGATCTCCTGATCGATATCCGGGGCCCCGAGATTAAGCGCGCATCCGACGAAGAAGGCCGTCGCCTCCCCGATGTCGGCGCCGGACTGATCGACACCGGCATTGAAGCCATGTTTGATCAAGCGGATCAACCCGGAGGGGACGATGTCGAAATTGTCCTCGGCCTCCGGATAGTCGCCGATCGCCGACGGATCACCCATCACGATGAAGACATTGCGCACTCCCAGCGCGTGAGCCGCCAGCAAGTCTCCCTGGATCCGCAGCATATTGCGACCTCTGGTCGGGAAGTGCAGCACGGTCTCGATGCCCACGTCGTGTTGGATCAACTGACAGAGCGCCCACGGGCTCATCCGCATCCTGGCCATCGGACTGTCTGCGACGTTGATCACGTCCGCACCGGCCTCGGCCAGCAGGTGGGCGCCGGCCAGGACCTTCTGGACAGCCAGGCCTCGGGGTGGGTCTATTTCTACGGATATCAGAAAACGGCCTTCGGCCAGACGCGAAGCGAGTTTCGTCGGAGCCAGGGGGGCGGAGGCTATGACGCGGACTTGATCGAGATCCTCCAGGGGCTCGGCCTGCAGGCAAGGACTCTCGCTATCGGCCAGGGCTGCGTGCATAGCGGCGATATGCTCTGGGGTGGTCCCGCAACATCCTCCGATCATGCTCGCGCCCGCCTGACAGAAAGCCCTGGCGTATTCGGCGAAATACTCGGCGGTCGCCGGATACATGATTCGGCCGTTGACCCGCTCGGGCCAGCCGGCGTTCGGCATGACCGAGAAACGCATCCCGGGCGCAGCGGCCCGCATTTCCCCGAGGACGCGCAGGAGTTGCGCCGGTCCGCCGGAACAGTTGGCCCCGATGAAGTCCAGATCCATCCCGGCCAGATTCTCAGCGGCGCGCGCCGGGGTCTCTCCAAGCAGTGTTCGGTCGTCACGTGTGAAGGTGAGCGAGGCGACGACGGGGATCGAGGTCACCATCCGGGCCGCCCGGACAGCTTCGGCGACCTCGGACAGGTTGGTGTGCGTCTCGATGACTAGCATGTCGGCGCCGGCTTCGACCAGAGCTTCGACCTGCTCTTTGAACGCGCCCAGAGCCTGCGCCGCCTTCACGCGTCCATAAGGCGCCAGGCGCACGCCAAGGGGGCCGATGCTGCCAGCGACCAGCGCCTCGGATCCGGAGGAGCGGACGGCCTGACGGGCCAATTCGACCGCACCGGCGTTGATCTCCCCAGCCCGCGTTTCCAGTCCGTGCGCGGCGAGCTTGAATCGGTTCGCCCCGAACGTGTTGGTCTCGATGATCTGGGAGCCAGCGGCGAGGTAGGCCCGATGGATGCCCTCGACCAACTCGGGCCGGGTTAGATTGAGCTCGTCAAAGCACGCCTCGAAGCCGATCCCGTTGGCGTGTAGCATGGTGCCCATGGCGCCATCCATCAGGATAGGTCTGCCACGGGCCAGCCACGACTCGATGTGCTGCCTCGCATCCATTGAGGTCTCCTTTGGCGATATCTCCTGTTGAGGAGGATGTTACTCCCTCGCCTCTCACCCTAAGCCTCTCTCCCTTTCGCCTGGCTCAAGGGATCTATGACCCTCCGGGGAGAGGGGCCGGGGGTGAGGGTGATTACTCGCACAGATCGCCCCTTGCCCTGCACGCTCATGAGAAATCCCGCATCCGAAAACGCCACGGCCCCTTCAGGAAGAAGAGGCCGCATGACGACCGCGACTGTCATCCCTCATCTTCCAGAAGGCAGGCAGCTTCTCTGCGCCTTCTGCCGGAGTTGGCACCTTCCGGAAGCGGCTTGCGCCGCCACCAGGGGTTGCCGAGGCTTCAAAGGGCCGGTCCCTCCGCCTCTCTGGATGAGCGACCCGGGAGCTCACAACCCGGGCTTGTTGTGGGCGGCAGTGTATCATGCGGGTTTTCGCACTGTCAACGCTGACGGCGTGCGTTTGACGCCCACTGTCAGTTGTGCTATCCTGAACAATTGATCATGTGCTTCGGTTCGTCTTTTGCACCTGTCTGAGCCCGTGCCGCGCTTGCGACGCGCCGGGCTTTTCCTTTTCTTCAGGGGGAGGCTATCGAGCCGTGTGTGCCGCAGGAGGAACCGATGGAAGCGAACCGCCGGACAGGCTCAGTCAAGTGGTTCAGTCGGGTGAAAGGGTATGGTTTTATCGCGCCGGACGATGAAGGGAAAGAAATCTTCGTCCACTTCAGCGGGATCGAAGGGGAAGGGTACCGCAACCTCGAGCAGGGGCAGAAGGTGAGTTACGTTGTAGAGGACACACCCAAGGGCCCCCAAGCTGTCTCCGTTCGGAGCCTCGAAGTCAGGGAAGATCTCAGTCCGGACATGTCCTCCTGACATCGCCACCATGATGTCCGGGCGGCCTACTGTCTCCGGCTGACTGTGTCAATCGCATACAAAGCCTCGCGAACTCTCGTTGTGGTAGGAGCATCGTCTGCGCGCGCCGGTCGTCTGACCTCTACAGCCGCGCCTTGCCCATGATCGATCGATGGCCTCTGCTAGAATAGCCACGTGGGCATACTCTATCTTGTGGCGACACCGATCGGCAATCTCGAAGATATCTCGTTACGCGCCTTGCGCATTCTGCGCGAAGCGACCCTGATCGCCGCAGAAGACACGCGTCATACACGCAAACTCCTTGAGCGATACGACATCCACAAGCCCCTCGTGAGCTATCACGAACATAACAAGGTAGCCCGTGGCGGTGAGATCCTGGGTGCGCTCGAGCACGGCGACGTCGCCCTGGTATCCGACGCCGGAACCCCGGGTTTGTCCGATCCGGGGTACGAGTTGGTCCGATCCGCCATCGCTGCCGGGTTCAGGGTCTCCCCGATCCCCGGTCCTTCTGCGTCCGTCGCGGCGCTGGTCGCTTCGGGTCTGCCGGCGGATGAGTTCATATTCCTGGGCTATCTCCCGCGCCGAGCAGCCGATCGCCTCCGGCTGCTCGAGCCCCTTTCCCGGGAGAAGAGAAGCCTGGTAGCCTTCGAAGCTCCTCATCGGCTGCGTCGATCGCTGGATGACCTGATCGCCAGACTCGGCGAGGACCGGTCGGCGGTTGTGTGCCGCGAGCTAACCAAGATCCACGAAGAGATCCTGCGCGACACCTTGGGCGGGCTTCGTGATCATTTCAGCCGGGTCGAGCCTCGGGGGGAGTTTACTCTGGTGATTGCGGGTGCCCCGGCTGACGCGGTCTGGGAATTGGACGAGGTACGCAGCGCCCTGGCGGTGCAACTGGGAAGTGGCATGAGTCCGACGCAAGCCGCCCGGATTGTGGCCGCACAGGCTGGATGGTCGCGCCGGGAGGTCTACCGCCTGGCGGTGGAGGAAAGATGAACCTGGACGATCTGGAACGCTTCCGCACGCTCGACGCCGAGGGGATGATGGACCAGATCGATGGCTTGCCCGATCAGCTCCAAAGTGCATGGGATCTTGGCCGGAGCCTGCCCCTGCCGGAATGGAAAGGTGTCCGACGGGTCCTTGTAGCGGGCATGGGGGGATCGGCAATCGGTGCCGATCTGCTGCAGTCGTACGCCGAACCGCTGGCATCTGTGCCGCTGAACGTGTGGCGGGGCTACGACCTGCCGGCTTGGGCAAACGGGCCGGAAACGCTCCTGGTGGCATCCTCTCACTCGGGAAACACAGAGGAGACGCTATCCGCTTTCGATCTCGGGCTGAAGCGCGGGGTTCGACTGCTGGCGGTCACCCGGGGCGGCGAATTGGCATCCCGGGCCGAGGATTCCGGAATCCACGTCTGGCGCTTCGAACACAATGGCCAACCGCGGGCCGCAGCGGGATTCTCTTTCGGCCTTCTGTTGGCTGTGCTGACACGCCTTGGGTTGTTGTCCGACCCTTCGGACGAGCTATTCAGCGCTGTAGCCGCGATGAAGGTCCAGCAAGAGAAACTCAAAGCCGAGTCGCCCGTGTCGGACAACCTGGCGAAACGGATGGCCGGCCAGCTAATGAACCGTTGGCCGATGATCATCGGTGGAGGGCTGCTCGCTCCTGTTGCACGTCGATGGCGGACGCAGATCTCCGAGGTGGGCAAGGCATTGGCGCAGTTCGAAGAATTACCTGAGGCCGATCACAATATGGTGGCGGGGGTGATGGCGCCTGAAGCGCTGATCCAGCGGGCGATGGTTGTGTTCCTCAATGCCAGCACCGAGCACCCGCGCTTGCAGCTACGGGTGCAAGCGACGCGCAATGTGATGATGGTTGAAGGGTTCAATACCGATGTCATGGAAGCACAGGGGGATACGCGGCTGGCTCAACAGTGGACAAGCCTGCTGCTTGGCGACTACACCGCCTTCTATCTGGCAATGACATATGGCGTCGACCCCACTCCCGTTGTCGCTATCGAAAGCTTGAAGGAAAGGCTCAAGGAAGGCTGAGCGCCTTCGTTGTGACCCAGGTTCCCTGCAACGCAGGAACCTTCTGAAAGTCGCGCCGGGTATAATCGCCCCATCATGTACCAACCTTCACGCCAGCGGCGCATTTCTTCGCCGCTGCTGGGCGCCGTTGGGCTGTTCGCCGGGTTGCTGGCAGTTGCGTTCTTCGCGGCACCCCGTGTCGAAGAGGTGTCTCCGCCGGCGGCCAGCCGGGATGCTCCGGCTGGAGCTCGCATCAGTGTGACGTTCAGCCGGCCGATGGATAAGGTCTCCGTCGAGACCCGCCTGACGATCAGTCCGCCTCATCCTGGGAGCTACCTTTGGGAAGGGTCCACCCTCACCTTCCGCCCTGAGGTGCCATGGTCCCCGGGCACGACCGTCGATGTCCGTCTGGCCGCCGGAGCACGCTCGACCCGATTCCTGCCGATCCTCCAGTCCCACGCGTGGTCCTTCGTCATCGGGGCCCCACGAATAGCATATCTGTGGCCGGCCGACGGCCCGGCTGAACTCTACGCCAGACCGCCGGATGGGGGAGAACCCGAGCAATTGACAGACACATCTGAGGGCGTGCTGGATTTTCGTTTGGACCCCGCGGGCGCTCAGATCGTCTACGCCGCAGCCAGAACAGGTGGCGAGTCGGACCTGAGACTCCTGGACTCGGCGACCCAGGAGGATCGCCTGCTATACAGTTCACCGGCCGGGACGGTGGCCAGGGCACCTTGCCTGTCTCCGGACGGGAGATGGTTGGCCTTCGAGCGCTATGACCTTGGGAGTTCAGGCAACTCTCAGTTCATCTCCGGCCCTGGCAGCGTCTGGGTCAAGCAAATCGATCCGGAGTCTGAGGCCGTCCAGGTGGGCGAGAACGATCACATCGCCACAGCGCCGGGTTGGACGCCCAATGGCTGGCTCTACTACCAGGATCGAAGCCTGGGCGCGATTGCGGTCGTGAATGTAGGACATGACACACCGCCTCAGCCGTTCAACTACGTCCCCAACGAACTTGGCGATCCGGGCACGTGGACGGCTGACGGCACGGTCGTCGTGTTCCCTGAGATAAGCTATGTCCCTGAAACGGTGACCTTGCCTGGATCGGCTTCGGAGGAGCAGACGATCCTGTACAGCCACCTGATGCGGGTCGAGGTCGAGACAGGAGATACTGTAGACCTGTCGAGCCGGAGCGGTAACCTGGTTGAGGATGCCTCGGCAGTATATTCTCCGGATGGACAGTGGCTGGCTTTCGCACGAAAGTACATGGACAGCGAGCGTTGGACACTCGGGCGACAGTTGTGGGTGATGCGTGCCGATGGTTCGGAAGCGCACCCTCTGACGGACGAACCGGACTACAACCACTCATCGCTCGGCTGGAGCCCCGACTCGTCGACGCTCGTGTACATGCGTTTCAATCAATCGGACATCGCTCAGCCGGCGGAGATCTGGGTCATAGGCGCCGATGGCGAGGGCGCGCATTCGTTGGCGACCGGGGGATTCTCACCCCGATGGATGCCGTGACCGAGCCTGGCCGGCCAGCCCCCGACTTCACGCTCCGCGATCTCAAGGGTGAGGTCCACAGGCTTTCCGACGAACGTGGCCGCGTTGTCGTGTTGAACTTCTGGTCGGCGGTCTGTCCATGGTCACAAAGAGCCGACGAAGCCCTCGGCGAGATCCTGCAGGAGTGGGGTGATCGCGTGGTGTATTGGCCGATCGCCTCGAATTCGGATGAGACGATCGAAGCGATCCGAGAGACGGTCTCAGACCGTGCGCTTCCGCTGGTATTGCATGACGTCGATCATCGCGTCGCCGATCGGTATGAAGCCGTCGCCACGCCACAGTTCTTTGTGATTGACTTACAGGGGATCATCCGCTATTCCGGAGCGCTGGATGATGTGACGTTTCGCAACCGCACGCCCAGCCGCGCCTACCTGGCCGAAGCGGTGAATGCCGTCATCGCTAGACGGCTTCCGGAGCCTGCGCAGACCGCGGCCTACGGCTGCGCACTCGTGCGCGCGACGGACAGCGCAGATTAATCGGAAGTCTTCCACAAGGACAAGCGATCGGACGAGATATCCGATCCAGCTCGCGAGTGCAATGTGAGGGCGACGATGCCGCCCTCGGCTGTGGGCCAGCATATGGAGCGCAACAAACCGATGAAGTTCGAGGTCACCCGGCTTCTGCTCAAAACCGAGGATGGGGAGCCCGCCGTCTACCGCCACTATCGGGTGGTGGATGAGCCGGCGGGATTGGTCATCCTGCTGCCAGGCGTCCATTACGGCCCCGACGGCCCATTGCTTTTCTATCCGGCTGCCGCGCTGCGCGAGGCGGGGTGGGACAGCCTACAATTGACGTACCGGTTCCAGAGGGATATCTCGGATTTCGATCCGGCGACACTCATGGCCGTCGTCGACGATTGTCGCGCGGCAGTTACCGCCGCACTGGAGCAACGCCCTTACCCGAAGCTGGTCTACCTCGGGAAGTCGCTCGGGGCGGGGGTTGAGTCGCTCCTGTGTGCTGAAGGATATGCATCTCTGCCGACGCGCGCCGTCTATTTCACACCCCCAATCGGCACGCCGATCTTCGACCCGTTCTTCGCCCGCACGCCTCAACCGGCACTCATCATCCTCGGAACGCAGGATCGGTTCTATGACGAGGACGCACTTGGTCGATTACGGCAGACGCGGCCCTTCGCTTTGACCCTTGTCGATGAAGCGGATCACGCCATGATCATCCCCGGCGACGCCGATGGATCGATCCGCGTCCTGCGGCGGACGACTCAGGAAGCCCTGAGTTTCTGCACCGCCGAAGAGTGACCGATGACGGACGGCAGACAACGGACAACAGACGACGGACGGTGGTCGTCTGCCGTCTGACGTCAGGCGATCGCTTGGTCCGAAGCGTACTGAGCTTTCGGCACTCTCGAGGCGAGCTCGCGGGTCCTACTGACAGAATTCCCCGATCACCGGCTGAATCGCCTTGAGTAGGTCGACCCTCTTGAGGATGATGCCTGCATTGGGGATCCCCGCCCCGACCGAGATTACTTCTTGCTCCATCACACTCTGGTCTGCCAGGATCGGAAGCGGCGACGTCAAACCGAGGGGCGAGACGGTTCCCGGCGCGTAGCCTGTCGCCTGGGTCACTTGCTGTCTGTCGGCGGTGGTGAGCCTCGACACGCCCAAATGATGTCGCAGCTTGGGCCAGGCAACCTGGGACGGACCAGCCACGAGGACGAGCACGTACGATCCTTCCTCCACCCGGAACACGAGTGACCGAACAATCTGTTCGGGCGCAAGGCCGCGCTCGAGCGCGGCCTGTTCGAGTGAGTGGACGGGGGACGAATGCAGGAACAACCGGTAGGGGATCCCCAGGTCATCCAGGGCCTCAGTGGCGGGGGTTGACGTAGACATCCCTGCATTGTAGTCCACCCGGTCGGATGGCAGCAGGCGCACGTAGGTCTGCTATAATCGCCTCACCGCTTGGATCGGACCCGACCAAGACGGGAAGCTAGGATCCACAAGGAACTCCCGCCCCCTCGGCCTGGGCGGGTCGGAATCCTCAGGCCATCGGGCATCTCACTCGAAGGAGGAGATAGCCATGTCCGCTACACCGTCCCCCACGGAACGAAAGAAAGTCACCACTCGTACCCTTCGCCGTAAGAAAGCGAAAGGTGAGCCGATCACGATGCTCACCGCATACGACTACGCCACGGCCCAGGCCGTCGATCGCGCCGGGATCGATGTGATCCTGGTCGGCGACTCATTGGGGATGGTCATCCTGGGCTACGAGACCACACTCCCGGTGACCATGGAAGACATGCTCCACCACTGCAAGGCCGTGGCGCGCGGGGCGCGAACGGCGCTCCTGGTGGGCGACATGCCGTTTCTGTCATACCAGGTTTCGGTCCCGGAAGCGGTTCGGAATGCCGGCCGCTTCTTGCAGGAGGCCGGCATGGATGCCGTCAAGCTCGAGGGAGGTCGAGAGCGCAGGGACGCCGTCGAGGCGATCGTCTCCACGGGCATCCCGGTGATGGGCCATCTCGGGCTGACTCCCCAGTCCGTGCATCAATTCGGTGGATTTCAGGCGCAGGCCAAGACGACCGCCTCCGCTGAACGGCTGATCGAAGACGCGCTCCAACTTCAAGACGCCGGTTGCTTTGCGATTGTGCTCGAATCGATCCCCGCCCGGCTGGGGAAATGGGTCTCTGAGCGGCTGGATATTCCGACGATCGGCATCGGGGCTGGACCCGGCTGCGACGGCCAGGTACTCGTCACACACGATCTGTTGGGCCTCTTCGACCGATTCACGCCGAAATTCGTCCGCAAATACGCAGACCTGCACGCAGAGATGGCACACGCCTTCGAGGCCTACGTCGCTGACGTGGAATCCGGGGCCTTTCCGACCGAAGAGCATAGCGTGGAGATGTCGGACGAGGCCTGGGAGAGCTTGCTCGGGCGAATCGAGCGGGAGCCGCAGGCCAGGCGGGCCGGATAACATGGCCGGCGAACGTCTCCTCATCGCCGGCACAGGGGCCATGGCCTGTCTGTTCGGCGCGCGGTTGGCTTCCCACGCGGATGTAATTCTGTTGGGGAGCTGGCCCGAGGGTTTGCGGACACTGGCGCGGGACGGAATACGATTCGACGCAGACGGCAGTTCGACCAGGACACGCGTGCGCGTCACATCCGATCCCGACGAATGCAGGGATGTGAGCATGGCGCTCGTATTGGTGAAGTCCTGGCAGACCGAACGAGCGGCGGCCCAGCTGAAGGCGTGTTTGGCCAAAGATGGCATTGCGCTGACTCTGCAGAATGGCCTGGGCAATCTGGAGATTCTGCAGGAGGCGATCGGGGCCGAACGGGTGGCGCTGGGTGTGACAACCGTCGGCGCGACGCTTCTCGGCCCCGCCCACGTCCGCCTGGGCGGCCTGGGCCCGACCTATCTGGCGCAGCACCCTCGCCTTGAGCCTCTGGCGGACCTGCTGCAAAAGGCTGATTTCGAGGTCAGGCTGGCGGACGATCTAGAAAGACTGGTATGGGGCAAGTTGGCGGTTAACGCCGGGATAAACCCCCTCACCGCGCTGCAGGGGATGGAGAATGGCGGCGTGCTTGAGCACGCCGAAGCGCGCGCTCTGGCGACTGCCGCGGCGCAAGAGGTGGCTGCGGTCGCAGCTGCTCGCGGAATCGAGATGCCGTTCCAGGACGCCGGGGAGGAGACGCTGGCCGTGGCAAAGCGCACCGCTCACAACCGGTCTTCGATGTACCAGGATGTCTTGCGCGGTGCGCCCACGGAGGTGGATGCCATTTGTGGCGCCATCGTTCGCGAGGGAGAGAAACAAGGCGTGCCGACTCGGGTCAATTGGACCCTCTGGCAAATGGTTCGGGTGCTGGCGGCGCGTCGGAAGGAGTGAGACAGATGAATGTTGTAACGAGCCTCAAGGAGGTCGATGAAGCTCGTCGACTCCTGAAGGGTCCCGTAGGTCTGGTTCCGACGATGGGCTTTCTTCACGAGGGACATCTATCCCTGGTCCGACGCGCCAGGTCCGAGTGTAGCAACGTGGCTGTGAGCATTTTTGTAAATCCGACTCAGTTTGGCCCGTCCGAGGATCTCGAAAGCTATCCGCGCGACCTCGAGCGCGACACCTTGATGCTCGAAGGGGAGAAGATCGACCTGCTCTGGACGCCCTCGGCCGGGGAACTCTATCCAGACGGTTTCCAGACGTGGGTGACCGTAGAGAATCTGAGCCAACCATTGGAGGGTGCGCAGCGACCTGGCCATTTTCGCGGTGTGGCCACGATCGTCACCAAACTCCTGGTCGCCCTTTGTCCGGATCGGGTGTACGTCGGTCAGAAGGATGCCCAGCAGGCTCAACTGATTCGTCGGCTGGTGCGCGATCTGAACTTCCCGGTTGAAGTTGTCATCTGCCCGATCGTACGTGAGTCGGATGGACTGGCCATGTCGAGCAGGAATGCTTATCTGAGCCAGGAAGAAAGGAAGGCAGCGACTATTCTGCATCGGGCGTTGACATCGGCCGCTGAAGCGTACGCCGCTGGGGAACATGGCGCGGATGCATTGCGGTTGAAGATGTATGAGACGCTCTTGAGCGAGCCGCTGGCCAAGACCCAGTACGTTTCAGTCGCCGATCCAGAAACGCTCGAGGAACAGTGGGGCACCGTCGACCGGGGCTTGTTGTCGTTGGCGGTGTTCGTGGGCAAGACGCGCTTGATCGACAACGTTGTGATCGGCGGACCGTGAGGTCGCCGGCAGAAGGCCACCCGGCCGGCCTGGACGTGGCATGCGTCCCAAGAGCTGGAGCGGTCGGCCGGCGTGCGAATCCATCATCGCCGACGGGATCTGCATCGTGAGGATGAAGGACAATGCTTCTGGCTATTGATATCGGGAACACGAATATCACCCTCGGGCTGTACCCCGAGGAGGAAATCGCCTATGCCTGGAGGCTTGCCACTGCCCATGAGCGCATGCCGGACGAGTACGGCCTGCAACTGCTCGGCCTACTTGAGCATGCCGGCTGTGCACCTGAGAGGATCGAAGCGGTCGTCCTGGCCTCCGTCGTGCCGCCACTTACGGGGATATTCCTTCAGGCCTGCCGCAAGTATCTCGATCGCTCGCCGCTCGTGGTCGACGCCGGGGTGAAGACGGGCGTGCGTATCCGCTATGAAGACCCCAAGTCGGTTGGGGCGGATCGCGTGGCCGACGCTGCGGCGGTCCAACACCTATATGGCGGCCCGGCCTGCATCGTCGACTTCGGCACGGCGACGACTTTCGACGCCATCTCACGCGAGGGGGACTATCTGGGCGGTGCGATCGCCCCCGGGATCGGCGTCGCCTCGGAGGCGTTGTTCCAGCGGACGGCCAAGCTGCCCCGGGTGGATCTAGCCCGGCCTCCGGCCGCCATCGGCCGCAACACGGTCAACGCCATTCAGTCAGGCCTGATATTCGGTTACGTCGGTCTGGTCGAGGGCATGGTCGCTCGCTTCCGATCGGAACTCGGCCAGGACATGCACGTGATCGCAACGGGCGGATTGGCCGAACTCATCACACCCGAAACCGACGTCATCCAGCATCTGGCGCCGTGGCTGACGCTGGACGGTCTGCGCATCATCTGGGACCTCAACCGCTAGCCTGTCCCGTACGATAGCCTCTGGTGATTCTCAATTTCACGAATCCGGGCGTGGTGAGTCGAATAGGATGTACGGACCGCCCGATCCGGATAGACGGACGATGGACGATACTCCTTTCGAAACACTGTTGAGCGAGCTCGGCCCGGAGATTTTCGCCTTCCTGTGGCGGATCGTCGGAGACGGGCCTGAGGCAGAGGATTGTCTTCAAGACACGTTTCTGCGGGCATACAAAGCCAGCTCGCGTTTGGAAGGGATTGCGAATCGTCGGGCCTGGATGTACACGATTGCTGGCAATGTTGCGCGCACTCATCTAAGGCGCAGAGGAAACCACGCCGCCCGGAATGTGGTCCTCGAAGAAGAACATTCCGATGGCGGTGCCTCTGTCGAACGGATCGTCGAAGGACGCCAAGATCTCGAGCGGCTTCGCCAGGCGATGCACGCCCTGCCGTACAAGCAGCGGGCGGCGCTCATGCTCCGCAAGTATCACGGCATGGAATACGCTGAGATCGCGACCATACTTGGGGGATCGCAGGACGCGGCCAGAGCAAACGTTTACCAGGGCTTGAAGCGGCTCCGGGCGGAATTCGGACGAGAGCCGCTGCTCGAGGAAGGATGACATGGCAACCAAAGGCGAAGACGATCGGGCCTTCGGAAGCTGGTTGGGCGACGCGCCCGCAGCGGGCGCGCCATCTCCCTTGTCGGAGGCACTTGACCGCTTGTATGCCTCCGGACCCGACACACAGCGCGCTCAACGGGCGCTGGCCAATGTCCGCGCCTCGATCCGCCAATCCGAGGAGGATAGAGTGTACTACGCCAGCCTGGACGACACGCCGGTGGGGCGTCTGTTCATTGCCCTGAGCAGCAAAGGGATCATCGCACTCGAATACGAGGAGAGTGAGACGGCGTTTATTTCGCGTCTGACGCATCGAGTCGGCGGAAGGCCGGTGCGCTCCCCCGATCGGCTCGAAGATGTCGCCCATCAGGTCACTGCCTATCTTGAGGGAACGCGGCAATCCTTCGACCTTCCAGTGGATCTGGCCGGGCTCACCCCGTTCCAGCAGCGTGTCTTGCAGGCGGTCGCCCGTGTCCCCAGGGGGAAAGTGGCCACCTACTCTGAGATCGCCCGGCGCATCGATCAGCCCAAAGCGGCCCGGGCCGTCGGGCAGGCTCTCCGTCGCAACCCGATTCCGATCGTCATTCCGTGCCACAGGGTGCTTGCCTCGGATGGGGGTCTGGGAGGCTACACCGGGCGCGGCGGGGTGCGAACCAAGAGACAGCTTCTTGCCCTCGAAGGCGTTGAGCTAGGGGCCGTCGCATGACGGCCTGGCGATGAGCGTTGCCCTGGCCAATGCGCGGCATGTGACGCGTACGATCCGCTTGCGGTTGATGAGAGGTCTCAGGAGTCTCGCCTGTGTCCGATGACACGCACGCAAAAACAAGCTCGCTCAGCACTGCCGGGCTACTCAACCTGTCCGTCGTTTACATCGTGTGGGGCAGCACCTATCTGGCCATCCGCGTCGCAGTCCGTGAAGGTTCCGGATTTCCACCCTTTATGATGGGCGCTATGCGGGTTTTCCTCGGCGGAGGCCTGCTCCTGCTGTGGGCCGGTCTGGGTCGGAAACGATTGCGCCTGACTCGCAAGGAACTGCTGATCGTCGCCGCCTCGGGCTTACTCTTGTGGTTCGGCGGGAATGGGCTCGTCGTGTGGGCAGAGCAGCGAGCCGCCTCGGGCTTCGCGGCCCTTGTCGTGGCCTCCACCCCCGTGTGGGTAGCATTGATCGAGGCGATGCTCGATCGGCGGTCGCCGACCTTGCTCCTGGTCGTATCACTGGCCATCGGATTTGTGGGGATCGGGGTCCTGAGCGCCCCGGTGCTGAGGCAATCTACTCAGGCAGACATCCTGCCCGTGGCGGCTCTCCTCGCGGCCTCGGTCAGCTGGGGGACCGGCTCTGTCCTGCAGAGCCGCCGTCACGTTGATCTGACCCCCCGGGTGAATTCGGGGTACCAGCAGGTTTTCGGAGGTCTTGGCTTTCTTCTTGCCGCCGTGGTCTTTGGCGAGCCGCTCCCGACGCCGTCGTCACAGGCATGGATCGCGTGGGTTTATCTGGTCATCATCGGCTCAGTGTTCGCTTTCACCGCCTATGTGCAGGCGCTTCGCTTGCTTCCGACGAGCGTCGTGATGACATACGCCTACGTCAATCCCGTCATCGCGGTGATCCTGGGGTGGCTGATCCTGCGTGAACCGATCACGCTTTGGACGGTGTGTGGGGCGGCGCTTGTCCTCCTGGCTGTCGCCGGGGTGTTTCGAGACCGCTTCCGCCGACCGTCCGTGAGGGCGATCGATCGGGGCACAATTCAAGTAGAGCCAGCAGCGCCCGCCGAGGCACTGACGAAGTAGCTTGGGTTGAGGGGCTCGCCGGTCGCTGCGACGATGTGCTCGGTCCAGGCATGGCGCGCCCCGGGTTGGAACACCTGCTTCTTGAGCCAATCCCCTGCAGCGACTCTCCCGACGAACCCACCGGCCTCGTGTCTTATATGCCAATCGAATTGGGCTGTCACCAGCAAGCCGAGGGCGTAGTTGTGATAGTAGACGGGGGCCAATGCCAGGTGATACTTGGCAGCCCAATCCGGGGCGTGGCGCTCATCGGGACGGCGGACATGCTGGTAGCGCTCCACCAACTCCCACCACAAGTTGTCCAGATCCACGTCTGGATTGGCGTATAGCGCCCGTTCGAATGTCGTCATAACCATGCACCAGCGGATGAAGATCAGGTTCTGGGCCCGGACGTGTTCGGCGGCGGCCTGCGCAATCATCTCAGCTTCGGAGACTGGCAGCTCGGCGATCTGGATGAGCCACTGGTGATCCTGAACCAGCCGACCCATGAGCTGGGCGATGGCCTCCGTGGTAAGGGTGTGGGAGGGAGCCCGGAGCAGCCAGGGAAGCTCGGGTTCGATATAGAGGTAGTACGCCGCGTGTCCGAGTTCGTGATGAAGCGTCGCGTTCCAGCGCAGGTTGGGTAGCAGGTTGTTCAGCGTTCGGACGTCCCCACGGCGGTCGATGTCAATACAGAATGCATGCTGGTTCTTGCCTGGCCTCGGGTAGAGATCCGAACGCGCCAGGATGCCCCTCACTTCTATTCCGAGTCCATCGTACGTCGCCGTGGCCAGAGCCGTCGGATCTCTGTCGGAATAGATAGCGTCCATGTCGATCATCCCCGTCTTGGGGACGCGCTGGAAAAACGGATCGCCGAAGTGCCACGGGCGCAGATCTTCCGACTGAATGCCAAAGACCGATGCCCTTTCGCGATCAAGTTCGGCCTTCAATGTTGCGTACGGCCCTTCACTTGCGGCTTCGAGCTCCTTGAAGAGCCGGATGAGCATGTCTTCATCGATCTCGTCGAGTTGCAGCGCCTTCTGGAAGTGATCGCGGAATCCCTGAGCACGCGCCGCTGCATTGCGCACGTGGGCAAGCTGGCGGATCAGCCCGGCCGCTTCCAGCCCGACCTGTTTGCTGGCCTCCCAGGCTGCCTTGACCTCGGCAGGATCATGACTATCGGCCAGGATGGCGTCCAACTCGTTGTCGCTCCTCTCCGTCCCCTCCATCTGGCCGCGGAAGTTGTAGTAATGATTGCGCAATTGCGCTTCGAGCTCCGTAAGGCGTTCTATCGTCTCCTCGTCCTGTTGTGCTTTGGCCGATTCCTGGTAGATCAGGCGCAATTGGCGGGCAGTAATGGGATCTTGCGACACGCTTCGACCATCGTACTGGGCCGCCCGGGTGTGTCGATCGGGATCCGCCCAGAATCGGAGCAATGCCGCCTGCGCCCCTTGAGTGCGTCGGTTGGCTTCGGCGGTGCCGGACACGGCCGCTTCCCACTCGGCCAGAGTATAGGCCTTCTCCAATGGTGCGACCTGATTGACTGTCTCATCGATGAATTGGATTGGGTCGGGATGCATCGCGATGCTCACCTCATGTAAGTATTTGGTTTCTGTCAGGTCTGCAGGGTCGACCTTGGCCGAACCGGTCCGAGCAGAGAGTCATGGACAAACGATGCTGCGCTAGGCTATCCGGATGATCCTTTCAATCTGCAACCCCGGAGGTTGCCGAGCGACGCAGATCACGGATGCGCGCAGTGATAGCCAGGGCCAGACGCCGGGCGACGTCCGCCGGCATGCCTTCCCGTGCATCGGGCTGCATTCTGAGATCTACGGGATCATTCACATAATCAACTGCAACGAACAGCCCATCTGGGGTAAAGCCGACTTCGGTGGAGAACAGTTGCAATTGCGAGATCCTGGCGGCGATCCCGACAATGTCCCACAGAGGACTCAGCTGGAATCGATCACGCTCAGGGATGCTCACGGCGTGGCCGAACAAATGGGTTTGGTCGTCCCACCAGCAAGGGATCACAATGTCACACGCGTACAGAACGCGAAACCACGCCCTGCGACCTTCAAAGACATCCGGCGTCACGAATTGCTGCAGAATCAGGTCGTCCTCCGGGAGCGTCCGCCGCACCTGTTCAACGTCCGACCAATCGCGCGCATCGGTCTTGACCCCCCATCCCCCACCACCAAGATCGGGCTTGACTGAAAAAGGGACACCAAGGGGCGAGATGTCCGGGATCTGGTCGAGGGTTGACACCTGATGGAATGAAGGAACGGGAATGGTATGAGGCGTGTTCACGCCGGCGCGGATGAATTCCCAGTGCAAGTTTGTCTTATGCCAAACGCGCCGTCGAAGAGGGCCGGGGTTGAGGATGTGAGGGACGTGCTCTCCGGTCCAGGCTTCGAGCGGGAGGAATGATGGGTCGGTGTCCGAAGCCCGGTCGAGAAAGGCGAAGGCCGAAAGCCTTCCCGAGACAAGGTCGTCCATGACGCGCGATAGGTTTTCGGGAGAGACAGGTAGGAAAGACAGGCCGGCGACTCGAAGCTCGACTTCCAGGAGCCGTATGAATGGCAAATCATACGGCCAGTCGTAAGCCAGCAGGAAATCGACCGATGGGCGCTGCAGACTTTCGCTGTCCACAAGTTCAGTATACACGGAGGAAAACCATCCGCCTCATCGCCACTAGGGACAATGCCGGCGACAAGATGATACGGGGGCTGTCACGGTCGGGGGGGAACGGAGTCGGAAAGCCGGAAGTGGTAAGCTATTCCTCAAGGGATAGGTGGAATGACTCTCGAGTTGAGTGAGTTCGATCGTTCGGCCCTCGGCGGGGGCCTCGGACCGGGTGCGCGCATGGCGATGAGAATCATCGTTCGCATGGGAGAGATTCTGCGCGCCGAAAGGCTGATCGACATCAGCCAGGCGCACATCGACAGCACAATCTATCTCGGTGAGGCGGGTCTCGAGTTTGCGGAGAGGTTGGCCAGTACCCAAGCACGAGTCAGGGTCCCAACGACGCTCAACGTCAGCGCGGTTGACGAGCACGGCTGGCGGGAGTGGGCCGTTCCGGAAGACTGGGCCGAGAAGGCGCGTCGGCAGATGATCGCCTACCAGAGTGTGGGGTGTGTACCCACGTGGACTTGCGCGCCCTACCAGACGGAGCACGCCCCGACCTTCGGACAGCAGATCGCCTGGGGGGAATCGAACGCCATCGTCTTCGCCAACTCTGTCATCGGCGCCCGGACGGAACGCTACTCTGATCTTCTTGACATCTGTGCCGCCATCACGGGACGCGTCCCGGGGGTGGGACTTCACCTGACGGAGAACCGTGCTGGTAGCATCCTGATCCGCCTCGTCGATATCCCCGAGTCTCTTCAGGTCGATGATTCGTTCTACCCCGTCCTGGGCCACCTGCTGGGGAAATTGGCCGGTGATGGGATCCCGGTGATCGAAGGCATGCTCGGCGCGCCGGCCGAGGATCAGCTCAAGGCTCTGGGCGCGGCGGCGGCATCTTCCGGAAGCGTGGCGCTTTTCCATATCCTGGGGGTCACACCCGAGGCGCCGACAATGCAGGCTGCGTTCCAAGACCGGACGCCCGAGCGAACGGTCGATGTGACGATGGCCGACCTGTGGAGGGCGCGTCAGGAGCTGACCACCGCCGAGGGAGACGAACTCGACCTCGTGGTCCTGGGTTGCCCTCACTTCTCGCTGGCCGAGTTCAAGAACCTGGTGCCCTTGTTGGAGGGTCAGCACAAACACGCGCGAGTGGAGTTCCTCGTGACGACGAGTCGAGCCATGGCCGCGTTGGCGCGGAAGGCAGGTCTGCTCGAGCCCTTCGAGGCCTTCGGCGGGAGGCTCACGCTCGACACATGCATCCTGGCCTCCCCCATGCTGCCGCCTGAGATCCGAAGATTGATGACCAATTCGGCGAAATACGCGTACTACGCGCCGGGGCTGCTCAACACCGAGATTGTGTTCGGGGACACGCGCGATTGCGTGCGCTCCGCTGTCGCCGGTCGAATTGTCCGTGATGAGTCAAAGTGGCAAGTGTGATCCGCGCTACGCCCCTTGTTCGCGGTGCCGCATCCGGGAAGGCGCTCGTCGGGCGCGAGCCTCTGAGTTTCTGGGGAGGCTATGACTACCACACCGGTGAGATCATCGATCCGCATCACCACCTGCGTGGGAAAGTGGCGGCGGGACGGATCCTGGCCATCCCTTACGCCCGGGGCTCGAGCACGACGACCGAGGTCCTGCTCGAAGCGGTCCGGGCCGGAACTGCCCCGGCCGCCATCCTGACCACGGGGATCGACTCGTTCTTTGCGCTGGCATCAATTGTGGCCGAAGAGATGTATGGGCAGAGCATACCGATCGTCGCTCTCGAGCCGGGGGATTTCGAGGTCTTGCAGGATGACCAATGGGTCGAGGTCGCCGAGGATGGCGTTATCACAATCGATGCAGAGCGGACAGATGGATGACCCGGTTCCAGGAGAAGATCCCCACGCAAGTTCACCCAGTTCTTGATAGATCGCCATTAGGTCTGTTCTGTGCATTCGGCCTCACCCCGATCCTCCTCTCCGCCGGGAGACTTGATCTTCTTCCACAGCCTCGAGGCGGAGAGGGGGGAAGTATCTTCCAGGAGAAGGGGGGAGGCTACGCTTCCCCCCTTCTCCGTAATACCTATTCCCCCTCCCCCGGCGATAAGCCGTTGCTTGAAGAGCATGGCCGAACGCCGGGGGAGGGGGAAGCAGGGGGTGGGGGACTGGATCTTCTCAGGCTCCTGGAGTTCATGCTTGACCCGCACTCCCTTCAAGGTGAGAATGGTGATGCTCGTGGCCCCGACGCGGCGCCGCGGAAGTCGATGATCCATGCTCGCCTCGAGCGAAGAAAGGCGCAGGTAGGATCACTGTGAGACGGGAACCTCGATGACCATCCCGCTGTTCGAAAACACCCGAATCATCCTCGGCGTAAGCGGATCGATCGCGGCCTATAAGGCCGCTGATCTGGCTTCCAGGCTGGCCCAAGCGGGCGCCAGCGTCGACGCGATTCTGACAGAGGCTGCGCTCAAGTTTGTCACACGGCTTACATTCCAGTCGGTCACCGGCCGGCGGGCATATGTCGATGCCGACATGTGGGGATCTGACGCTCATGTCCTTCACGTAGGGCTGGCCCGAGGAGCGAGCCTTGTCGCCGTCGCCCCGGCGACCGCCAATACGATCGCCAAGCTGGCGCACGGCCAAGCCGACAACTTGCTCACGACCATCGCCCTGGCAGCAGAAAGCCCGGTCATGCTGGCGCCTGCGATGGACGCCGGGATGTTCGGCCACCCGGCCACTCAAGCCAACCTGGAGACCCTGAAGAGTCGTGGGGTGGCCATCATCGGTCCGGCGGCCGGCCATCTTGCTTCGGGGCTCAAGGGTCCCGGTCGCATGGTCGAGCCGGAGGAGATCCTGGGGTCGATTAGGCTGTTGCTAGGGAGAGATGGTGGGCTGGCCGGCCGGTCGGTCGTGGTGACGGCGGGAGGCACACATGAGGCGATCGATCCCGTTCGCGTCGTCGCCAACCGCTCATCCGGCAAGCAAGGTTATGCGCTGGCCCAGGCGGCGCTCGATCATGGGGCGAAAGTGACCTTGATCAGTGGGCCGGTAAGCCTGCCGACGCCGGTGGGAGCAGACCGAGTGGATGTGACCACGGCGGCCGAGATGGCCGAGGGCGTGCTCAAGGCGGTCGAAGGTGCGGACGCCTTGTTGATGGCCGCGGCCGTGGCGGACTTCCGCCCGACGGAAGCGGCTGAACGAAAGATCCACCGGGGCGGTGGCCCGCCTCCGGTCGTCCTCGAGGCTACTGAGGATATTCTGGGCAAAGTGATGGCCCAACGGAAACGAAGTGGGCACCCGAAGGTCGTGGTCGGCTTTGCCGCCGAGAGCCACGATCTGGTTGAGAGCGCTCGGGCCAAGCTGCGATCGAAGGGCTTGAATCTGATCGTGGCCAATGACATCCTCTCCGAGGAGTCGGGTTTCGGCAGCGACAACAATCGCGTTACCCTGCTCGACGCGGACGATACAGTCCAGCAATTGGCCATGATGAGCAAGGCCGAGGTGGCTGAGGTGGTGGTCGAGCGCGTCGAGAGGTTGCTCGCTTGACGGGTGAGCTTCGCCTCGGAACGCAGGGGTTTTCCTTCGACGACTGGGTCGGGCCTTTCTATCCGACCGGCACACCCAAGTCGGCCTACCTGGAAGCCTACGCGCAACAGTTCCCCACGGTTGAGATCGATTCCACATTCTACGGATCGCCCAGGCGATCCGTCGTCGAGAGCTGGGCTAAGCGGACCCCCGAGGGGTTTGCCTTTTCGGCGAAGTTCCCGCGATTGATCACGCACGAGAAGAAGCTCGATCGGGCGCTGGGTGACGCCGAGGCATTCATCGCGACTATGCAAACCCTCGGCGATAAGCTTGGTGTTCTGACGCTGCAATTCGCCTACGATTTCACACCGGACCAGTACGATCGTCTGGATGGCTTTCTCGGCAGTCTGCCGAGCGGACCGCGCTACGCTGTCGAACTCCGCAATCGGGGCTGGCTGACGCCTGATCTGGGCGAAATGTTGTCGCACCATCATGTCGCACTCGTTTTGCAGGACCTGTACTACATGCCCAAACTGGATTGGATCACCGCCGATTTCGCGGTCATCCGCTGGCTAGGCCGGCGGAAGGACATCGAGCAATTCGACCGGATCCAGATCGACAGGAGTGAGGTGCTGGCCAGTTGGGCGGAGCGGGTTCGGGCCTTTCTGGATGATGGGCTTGACGTATGGGGGTACTTCAACAACCACTTTGCCGGCCACAGCCCGGCCAGCGTCCGTCAGTTCGCCGAGATGCTGGGGCTCGACATCGGCCCGGCAGCTGGATCATCTGGATCGCCGCTCCAATTGCGGCTCGACTCGGCTTCAAACTGAGCCGGCACTCCCGAGCGTATGTGAAAAGTCCGAGATCGCACATCGCGTCTTGTCACTTAAGCTAGAATGGAAGCACGGAGACCGCCGCAGGAACGCCGGAGGGTGGATCATGGCCACATACATTTTGCTCAGCAATCTTACCGATGATGGCGCCAAGACGATCAAGAAGAATCCCGGCCGGATCAGAGAAGTCAACGCAGAGCTAGAGAAGCTCGGCGTGCGCGTGACAGCCCAATACGCCACGCTCGGACCATACGACTTCGTCAACGTGGTGGAGGCGCCGGACAACATGACCGTCGCCCGGGTCTCAGCGGAGATGGCTTCGCGCGGCACCGTCAAGATCACCACGCTGCCGGCGATCGACATTGAGCAGTTTATCGCATCGCTGAAGTAGTCCTCCCGCCCGTCATCTTCATACCCTCGGGGTCCTCATCCCCGAGGGTGCATCCGGGGATATGTGACGCGCCACGCTGCGGGCCTGGTTGTTGTGGGTCTGTTGGCCGGCTCCGCCGCCCAACAGACCCACAACAACCTACTGCCCCCGGGGAGTGCGACAAGGTTTCGGATATGCCCCGTCTCCGGTGCTGAATTGCGCGGATTCGATCCGTGATTCAGGTCGTCGTCTTCTGCCTTCATGGCATACAGACGCCGAAGGAGGTGCCCATGGATTTGCACGCCGTTATGATCGCCAAGCCCGATGATGTCAACGTCATTGTCGGCCAGACCCACTTCATCAAGTCGGTAGAGGATTTGCACGAGGCGCTCATCGGCGCCATGCCGGGGATCGAGTTTGGCCTGGCGTTTTGTGAGGCATCCGGTCCGGCGTTGGTCCGCGTCAGCGGGACGTCGGATACACTCATCCAGCAGGCGCAAGAGAACGCCCTGGCCATTGGCGCCGGGCACGTTTTTGTCATTCTGCTGGGGAATGCGTTTCCGATCAATGTATTGAACGCGGTCAAGGCCGTCCCGGAGGTGTGCACGATTTTCTGCGCCAGTGCCAATCCCGTAGAAGTCATTGTCGCCGAAACCGGCCAGGGTCGGGGTATTCTCGGCGTGATCGACGGGATGAAGCCGCTGGGGGTCGAATCCGAGACGGAGATCGCCGAACGCAAGGCATTGCTGAGACGCTTCGGATACAAGCTGGCGTAAGGCTTGGGCGACAAAGGTCGAATTAGCGAACATTCCGGCACGGCGGATGAGCATGCAGGAGCCAACATGTCTGAAGGTCTGATCGCATTCTGGAGAAGGATGGCCGTGGGATGTGCCGTGCTCTTTGCTCTTGTATGGCTCACCGCCTGCGGTCCTAACGATGTCCCAGCGGATACAGGAGTTCGAGGGACCGTGCTGGTCGGGCCCATGTGTCCGGTCGTTCAGATGGGAACCGATTGTCCTGACAAACCGCTTCAGGCGGAATTGGAGGTCACCGGGTCTGACAAGAAGGTCATCGCCCGCTCTCGGTCCGATTTCGCCGGCAGGTTTGAGATCCCCCTTGCCCCGGGGGACTACACCCTGGTGGCGGTTCCGCCCAATCCCGGAGGTCCGCCCTATGCGCCTTCCATCATGTTCAGCGTGAGCGAGGGCGAGTGGACCACGTTGAAGGTCCAGTATGACAGCGGAATCCGTTAGGACCGGAGACTCGATGTCCACTCAAGATGCCATCACGGATGTGCCGGGGATCAAGGTCGGGCATGCTCACGACGCCGAATCGCTCACCGGCTGCACGGTTGTGCTCTGCGAAGCGGGCGCCGTTGGCGGAGTCGACCAGCGCGGCGGGGCCCCGGGCACGCGCGAGACGGATCCGCTGCGGCCGATGCATCTCGTCCAGAAGGTCCACGCCATCGTGCTTTCGGGTGGGTCGGCGTTCGGGTTGGACGCCGCCTCCGGCGTGGTGAGGTTCCTTGAGGAGCGCGGCGTCGGATTCAATGTTCGTGTGGCGAAGGTGCCGATCGTCCCGGCAGCGATCTTGTTTGACCTGGGGATCGGACGATCCGATGTCAGGCCGGATGCTGAGATGGGCTACGTGGCATGCCGAAACGCCAGTCACGATCGTCCGGCCGAGGGCAATGTGGGCGCTGGGACCGGGGCCACGGTCGGCAAAATCTTGGGGATGGGCGGTGCGATGAAAAGCGGCATTGGGACCGCAAGCGTTCGACTTGGCCGGGGGGTGTTCATCGGCGCCATCGTCGCCGTCAATGCCTTGGGGGATGTCATCAACCCTGCCAGCGGGGCGATCCTGGCCGGCGCCCGGCCGGCCAAACTTGGGCCGGTGAGCATGGGGGGCAAGGGTAAGTTCGCCGACACGCTGGCGGTGATGAAGACTCTGGCGGGCAAGACCGCCTTGCGTTTCGGTTCGCGCGGCAACACGGTGATCGGAGTGATCGCCACAAACGCCCTGCTGACCAAAGAAGAAGCCAACAAAGTCGCGCAGATGGCGCATGACGGGGTCGCCCGGACCATCCGTCCGGCCCACACGATGCTGGACGGGGATACCCTGTTTGCGCTGTCTACCGGGCGCCGAAAAGTCGATGTCAATATCGTCGGTGCCTATGGCGCTGAAGTCACCTCGCAAGCTATTATTCGGGCCGTGCTATCGGCCACAACCGCCGGCGGCGTGCCGGCCGCAGCGGATCTGCCTTCCTCCTGAGGGTCTCAGCCTGGTCGTCGTCAAGCACCAGGTGAGCCTGAGCTCCCCAGGAAGCGTCCTCGGGGCTACACCCCACCCGGACATGGGCTTGTCAGTCGCAGGCGGGTGGATTATGCTGACTGGCCCCAGGTGAGGAGGCCCGATGTTCCGGAAGATGCAGGATCGTGAAACGGCGGGGGGAGAAGCGCTGGAGCGGGTCGACTCCGTTCTCGGACCGGGGATCTCCTGGAGCGGTGAGATCAGCGGCAGCGGCGGCGTGCGGATTGATGGCGCCTTCGAGGGACAGATCAAAATTCGCGGTCTGGTCGTGATCGGGGATCAGGGGCGCGTCACCTGCGAGCACATCCGGGCCGTCACGGTGATCGTGGCCGGCTCGGTGAAGGGCAACATCACGGCTCACAAAGTTGAGATCGCTAGCACCGGGCGCGTGTGGGGGGACGTGGTGACGACGGCCTTTTCGACCCAGGAGGGCGCGTTCCTGCGCGGTGAGATCCGGATGGAAGAGAAACTCGATCTGGGTCTTGCGCCGGCGGTGGAGTTCGAAGAGACGACGGAGGGGTCCGAGGAAGTCTAGCCAGTCTGGCTGAAATCATGCGAGGCCACTCGCATCCGCGGTGATGCGCGCTTGAGAGGCGCATCACCCTTTGATTCTAGCTTGCGACTGAAGCCCGGCGGCACGGGGTCTGCACTCTGTGCATTGATCGGCGTTCGCACGAACGGATGTGGGGGAGGAGGTGGTCGTTTTTTAGGGTGGGGGCGGCAAAACCGCCCCCCAACCTCAAAAAAACCAAAACCGAGTAAGGGTTGGGCCACCCCCCGGCGCGAGACGGACGCAGGCCGTCTCGGAGGAGCGGCGCGGATGATGAAGGTATCCAGCTAGGGCCTGATCGTATACACCGTCCCGGGGGCCTGGCCGTAGACCTCGGGGAAATACATCGCCCAGGCTGTGGTGGGCAGGACGCGATACTCGCCGGCGAAAGTGGCGTGCAGGATGTAGTCGTACTGATAGGTCCCCGCCGGAAGATAGTCGGCGAAGAGAGCCAGACGATCGTCGCGCACTTCGGTCCTGGTGAAGCGCCACCACCCCAGGCCTTTTTGAAATGCATCCACTGCAATCAGTCCGGACGTCGGGAGATCCACGGGCGAGGTGCTCAATCCGCTGTCGATCGGCTCCGTCCCGGCTGGGAACGGATCCTCGAGGATGATGTAGTACTGATCGCTCGGTACGATGAGACTGACCCGCACCAGAAGGTCTTCCCCCACAATCGCCGAGGGGGCCTCAGTGCACGGTTCGTCGAGACTCCCACATTTGCCGTCGTAGTGGAAGTATCGCCGGGAGACGCTCAGACCGCGTGACTGCGATGAAACGTCCTCGACAGGACGGTAGACCGTCAGATGTGCGGTGTAGAAAAGACTCCCCGGGCCTGTCCCTCTCTGGAATGCCAGCTGGTTCGGTTGGTCGGGAAGCAAGTCTTCGATGGGTTCGTTCAGTGTCACACTGGTCAGGAGAGCCCCGGGCTCGGCCTGTCCCTGCGTGAGTGTACGTCCGTTAAGTGAGACCTGATACTCAAAGTTCGCCTGGAGGCCACCCTGAACTTCCAACCACTGTGTCAGGGCCAACATCGTCCAGGCACTCTCATGGGTTGAGGCCCATGCGCCGTCCCGACCGCGGGACGCCAGCAACCAGCGGACGCCGTTGGCCACAAGCGGGCTCTCTGGATCGACGGTGAGGAGGGCTTGAAGGATTTGAGCCGTGGTCCGGACCGAACTCCCCAGGTTCCACCGGTCAACAACCTGATCCTGCCACGAGACCCCGCTGGCGGAGCGGGCGGCCGCCGTCTCGAGGTCCGAGCGCAAACCGCCCAAGGCGGGATCATCAGGGGCAAGTTCAGCCAGCGAGGTTGTCAACAGACCTTCGGCCCACACGCTCAATTGCTCGCGTTGATCGATCAACTCACGGATCGAGGCGAGGTCGCCTTCACCGGCTGTCTCCAGACAGTAAAGGAGGAAGGCCTGCCGATCGCGTAGCTGGGTTGTTGACAGCATCCCCGTGGGGACAATCGAAGACTGCAAGAACCCGATCGCCTCATCCAGGGCCGTCTCATCGATCTGCAGCCCGTACGCTCGCGCCCTGGCCAGACCAAATACAACATACGCCGTGATGTAGCTGTCGGCCGGACCCGAAGTCCACCATCCCCAACCGCCGCTGCTGAGTTGGCGGCCGCTGAGTGTCTGCAGGCTTTGGTTGAGCGTTTGCTCAAGGCGGGATTGCTGAGCATCATCCCCGAGGCCATAGCGATCCAGCGCGTTGTAGAAAACCAGGTTGGAGAGGAATCGTGAGACGATCTGTTCGGTGGATTGATAAGGATAGTTGTCCAGGATGGTGAGGGCCGACGCCATGGCAGAGCCGAGAGAAGGATCCGCTTCGACGCGGAGATCCCCCTGGCTGGCCGTGTAGGTTCGGGGCAGGCTCAAGGCTTCGATGCGCGCCTCGCCCGATGTCAGCGAGCCGGCCGTCGCTGCAGTCTGCGGCGCGGAATACCGCAGCACGGGTAGTGAGCCGTCGCGCGCGGACCCAACAGTCGGCCTGGATGCATCTTCCAGCCCGCCGCCACTTACGTGGAATGTCAGATCTACCGCGTCCGTGTCCTGGATCGTCAGGTCCCAGTCCACTCGACGGCTTTGACCTGCGGCGAGCGTGAAGCTCACACCGGGGGAAGTGGTGATCTCGGCGCCACTGGTGATGAGCGATGCCTCGACAGGCAGTGAACCGGAAGTATTGTTGTGCACGACGGCCGCCACGCTGGCCGCGTCACCGGCGGTGAAGAACCTTGGAGTTTCGGGGCGGATCAGCAGAGGTTTTGTGGCAACGATATCGGCCGTCACCGCGCCCACGAGTGAGTCATCAGTCACGCCGCGCACATCCATTCGCCAGGTCGTCAGACTGTCAGGCAGAGTCAATTCGACCTCGGCGCGTCCGTTTTCATCGGTGACGACGGATGCGTTCCAGTAGGCCGTGTCTGGGAACTCGCTTCGGACGGTGGTTGTCGCCGGCTCACCTCCGCCGCCGATGCCCTCCGCCTCCGGGATCGCCGGGCCTCCCTCCCCGGTCAGCGCGAGCGAGGCGCCGGTCCGCACCCGGAGAGGCTGATCGCCGTAGAAAGCATCTGCCGGCGACAGGCTGTTCGGTTCCGCCAGCGAAAGCGCCGCCAGGTCTGTGAGCGCCATGGAGAACTCGGCCTGGACCGGCCGGCCAGAAGCGTCCGCCGCCTGCAACTGATACGAGACGGGCTCACCCGGCCCGACTTTCCGTGCGCTTGGCGTAAGACTCACCTGGAGCTCGAGTTGAGAGCGGTTCACCGCCAGGGTGAGCATCCCAACGGCGATGGCCGGAGGCTCGTCTGTGGATCCGGACCGGATCAGGGTCACCGACAGGACGACATTCGGCGCATACGTCTCGTCGATCGGGATCTCGATCGCACCGCTGTCGGGACGAATCTGCAGGATCTGGTGAGACAGCACACTTGAGCGCTCGATGGTGACCAGCGCCGCCGCCGGTCCGGTGAACGGAGAAGGGACAAGAACGTGGGCCGTGTCGCCGGGATCGTAGCGCTCGTGATCGGCGACCAGGGCTATCTTGCCTGCCGAGGGCTGTCGCCAGATACCGCCACCCGGGCCGGAAACCCATACGTTCGCCTCGCCTGTGGCCGTCCGTCCGGCGGAATCGGTCCCGGTCGCCCGAATGCGATAGGTCCCTCCCGTCGACGGTTGGAAGCTGAAGCGGACAGACCCATCGCCGGCAGTCATGCTCTCCCCTAAGTTGACCGTGGTCGGCTGCTCTTCCCAGGTGATCTGGCCAGCAGCATCTACGGTTTGATGCCAGGTGATCCGATCAACGGTAAGCTCGACCGCTTGTCCCGGCAGGGGCTCCCCATTCCAATCGACGGCGGTGGCTTTGACTTCTGCGGTCTGGCTGGCACGCAGCGTGTAGCTGGCCGGGACTACGCCGAAGTAAAGGCTCGCCGGGTGGACATTGGCCGTACCCCGGCCGGTGACGGGCAAGCCGCTGCTGTCCGTGATTGTCGCCTCGATGGTGACTTGGGCTGGCTCGACTTGCACATCGTCGGTCGGGATGACCACAGCCAATCGCCCATTCTCATCTGTAGTCCCTTCGCCTTCGGCAAATGAGCCGTAGGCGAACGGTCGACCGAAGGTGGAAACACCGCTCAGCCAATCGATTGGCCGTGGCAATCCTGAGATATACAGTGGGGCGGCCCACGCGTACCATTGAACCTTAGCGCCAACGACCGGACCTCCGAAGTAGTACTGCGCCTCGATCGAGGCCGTCAGTGAATCTCCAACCGCGACGTTCGTTGCAGATGGCATGACGTCGACCGTGAATTCGGGTTTCCGATATGCGGCGACATCGAAGGTCAGTACGCCGAAGTCCGTCTGAATAACGTAAATTCCCAGGGAGGCCTCGTCACTCAAACTGAACTGACCGTTAAACGTGCCGTAGCTCGACAGCAATTCATTCGACTGATGAATGATCTTTCCTTCACTGTCGCGCACCTGTAGATCAACCTCTCCCATGTCGGGCAGATCGTACCGGGCTCCGTTCACGTGCCTCATGATCCCGCGGAACGAGACGGTCTGTCCCGGGCGGTAGATCGGCCGGTCGGTGTATAGGTAGAGGAAAAACTCCCGCTGTGACAGGTCGAGTGGGATGCCGAACTCGTATGGATCGATGCCGGAAGACCAATGACCTCCGGTCCACCCGAAGCGTCCGACTCCCGGCGAGCCGGTCACGGCGTACATGCGCGCGTAGGGGTCGTCTTGGGGTGGGATTGAAATCGTGACGGTACCATCCTCACCCGTCTGCCCGCTGCCGAGATCGGCACCCCGTTCGTTCAAGATGCGTACAGGCAATCCCGTGAGTGGGCTGCCACTTGCCAGGTCGACCGCCCAGACGAAGCCTTCGGTCGTCGTCGCCTTGAAGATAAGCTCGGTGTCGCGCACAAGAATCAGCCGGGCCCTCGTCCCGCTTTCGTCCTCGGGGGAACGAACCGTGAGCATGTAGACTCCGGAGGGAAGAGGGTCGGTTTGAAGAGAGATGCCCACGATCTTGGTGACATCCTGCACAAGTGAAGGGACCTCGGACCACTGACGCCGGAGGGAGCCTATCGGGCTCGGGTTGCGGTAGAGGTACGCGCCGCTCTGGAGTTGAGATTGAAACTCCTCAAGCGTCAGATCGTAGAGCGCAAGATCGAGCCGTGAGACATTGCGCGCCTGGAGTTCGACTTGCGGGTCACGACCGGTGCTGAGGGTGACGACTTCACTGAACCGGGTGAAGTCGACCTGAGCCGGCAGGTGGCCTGTTGTGAATGTCAACTCGAATGGCTCGGACATCGGTGTTGCATAAGGGTCTTGGGCCGTGGCTGCGATCGTTATGCGGTAGAAAGTTGATGGTTTGAAATCCCCGTACACGATCAAGGTGTTGGTATCCGCCTGCCAGTAGGAGCCTTGATTCTCAAGGGCGGGGCTGGCGTGAACAGACCTGACCAGACTCGCCCGGTCCATCGGTGCACTGAAAGTGAATTCGACCGAGCTGTAGACGGTCTTGGTGCCGCCGTTCAGCGGTGTTGTGCTGGATACCGACGGAGGCGGTACTGTCCGGAATACAGCCTGGACTTCGGCGGGCAACAGGGCTCCGCCTGCGGCGCGCGCCTGACTTGATACCTCGAGGGTATAGGTCGTGCTGTAGGTGAACGGCTCTTGCGGTGTAAACGTGAACTCTCTGCCCGAATCGTCCCACGTAAGATCGCCGGGCACATTGATCGTCGACCCAGACGGTCTCACGCTGAACGATTCTTCGACTGAATCGGTGTCCATCGACTGATTGAACGCAAGCACAATCGGGTCCTGCAGGCCGATGAGCGACTTCGAGTCAAGGGGAGTGATTGAAAGGAGTCGAGGGAGAGAAGTGACGAACGACCACGAGTATGAGTCTTGAAGCATGCCGCCACCGACGTCGGTCAGCCCCGCAGGGACGGTGGCGGTGTATTGCACCCCGCCGGCCAAGCCTGTTTTCGGGCGAAAGACGTACACCCCGGTATCGATCCACTCGCCCGATCCTTCGGCGATGGGTTCGAATGTGATCGGCTGCGGGAGCTCGCCCTCGAGCTGAAGCGGGACGATTGGCCGGTTGAACACGACGGTGATGACCGACGCCGGATCGACGTCAACGGAGCCCGCCTGGGGCACGACCTGGGTAACCTCAACGAACCCGGCCGTGTGAACCGAGAGGGACCAAGGCTGGGACAGACTGATGTCGTACGTTGACTGCGCCGTTGGAGCGAGGCTGATTTGATAGTCTGTGTCCCGCTCCAGCGGCCCGGAGGGAGTGAAGCGGAGTGTGTCCGGGCGCGGCCAGGCGAAAGTCCCATCGGCCGAGGGCTGGATCTCGAAGGCGGTCTCCACGGAAGCAGCGTCCATCGGCTGGTCGAAATACAGGGTCAGAAATCCGCCCGGATCGAGCTCCTCGCCTTTGGCAGGAACCGTTTCGATTACTGAAGGAGGCAGTGGCTCAAGAGAGACGGGCTCCGCGGCGATTTCGGTGGGACCCTCGGACCCGGTTGGGGGCGTTCCGCTCAGGCCGCCGATGACGGGTAGAGAGCACGCCAGCGCCAACAGGAGGAGCGACGATACGAAGGTCCACAGTCTTGTGGAGATTCTCATCCGGCCTCCGTTGAGCGAACAAATCCTGACCTGGATGCCGCGGCGCCCGAAGGGCGATGGGGAGCTTCATTATACATGCGCATCGGGTGGGCCCACCCTGCCTACCTTGAGTCGATCAACGAAGTGAACTGGAAGGATGGACGACAGCCACGACGTCGATTCGCAGGCGGAGGCATATCAGGCAAGGGCGATTGGCTCGGTGTGGGCTATGGTCCGCCTTCCGGCTGAACGAAGACCAGAAGCCAGGATCCGGCGAAGGTCCCTCCCTGCTCATCGGTGCACTCTTCGCTTTGGATGCCTGTGACGGGGATGTCGGCTTGAGCGAGCTGGACGGTATACGTCGTGCCGGGAGTCATGGCGAAGTCGCCGTAGCCTTCGCCCAGCTCGGGCTTCAGGCCGGTGAAGAAACGATCCTGCCCCGTATCCCACACGACCAGGATTTCAGCCCCGGGGACTTCGTTTCCGGAAGCATCCAGGACGCGTACCTGAATCAGCGGTTCAGCGAGCTGGGCGTCGCACACCATCTCTTCGGATTCGAGCTTGAACGGCGAGCCCGGGGTCGAGGTGGGAATACGTGTGACGGGTGGTCGCGGGGTGGAAGTCGGGAATCGGGTGGGGGAAGGCGTGGTTGTGGCGAGTGGCGTGCCGGGACGCGTCTGAGTCTTGCCCGGGGTCACCGTCGCGTTTCCGCTGAGCGCGGAGGCAAGCTTGGCCAGGGCACTCACCTCCGGGCCGGGATGGCCCTGCGCGAGTCGCTGCTGAGCCAGGGCGGCCAGAGTGTCCGCTGGATTGGGGTCTGGGAAGAGCGCCAACCGGGCTCGCGCTCGTTCGAGGTCCCCGGTGCCATCGAAGGCTGCCGCGATCAGAGTCAAGTACTCAAGCCTGAAATCGCTGC
Source organism: uncultured Anaerolineaceae bacterium (assembly GCA_964528155.1). GTDB lineage: Bacteria > Chloroflexota > Anaerolineae > Anaerolineales > E44-bin32. The sequence goes on along the minus strand of CAZGRL010000001.1, from coordinate 72,848 downwards.
GTAGGGAGGCCGGCGAGGTATCCGTGTACTCCACTGGATTGACCGCCCAGGCATAGTACAGGCCCGCAGCCACGCCGAAGATGACCCCGATGAGGACGGACAACCAGTCGGATCTGCTCACGGGGCTCCGATCGCGGCCGGCGGGGGGAGGGATCGTATACCTAGTGCCAGTTGTCTCAAGGCTTCGATGTCGGCCTGGCTGAAGTTGTGTTCGACCGCGTACTGGATCGCCTGGACGACGGTGTCACTCGGCGGCTCCGGGCCCAGGGCCGCCAGGCGCTTCTGAACGGAGTCCAGATCGGCCTCGACGGAATATGCCTGAGCCACCATCAGAACGTAGTCGGTCCGGTAGTCCGCGCGGAGTGAGTCGGGCGCCGTGTTGATGTATTCCACAGGACTGATGATCCAGCCATAGATCAGTCCTGTGGCGATGCCGAGGACGACCCCGATGAGCAGACGTGTGGGAATGATCTTCATTCTTCTCCGCTCGGCATTGTGCCATAGAGGTTCTCAATCAGCAATTGTGACCGGAGTGGCGGATCGTGTCGTCTTGAACCGGCGGCAGTTCGGATCCACTCCGATCTCAGGCTTGCTTTCCCGGGTCTCACCCGCGCACCGACTGTCAGCTTAAGGGAGCCGACCCCGGTCATCAGAACCTGTCGCCGGGGTCGGGCGTGCTATAATCGCCTGGTGCCGAAGGTGGGAGTCGAACCCACACTCCCGAAGGAACGCGATTTTGAGTCGCGCGCGTCTGCCAGTTCCGCCACTTCGGCTCGCGGCGAAGAGTATAGCCAATCGCAAACGCAGGGTCAAGATTGCGCCCCTCCGGGTAAGGCTTGCGGGCATGATGGCGGGTCCTCGGCGCGCAGCAACGAGCGCGGTCCGGAGACGGCCGGAAGACGATCGCGGCGCGCCCGTCCCCCACCTGTGTGCCCAGCGACAAGCCCGCCCCGTCCCGCGAAACGTCGCGCGTGAGCTCCACTGAACTGCCGGGTTGGCCTGTCTTTACCGAGGACTGAACCCAGCCACTGTGTTCCGGGCTGGGGGGAGAAGAAGCCGTCATGAAGATGGGGATCATCGGCCTCCCGGCCGCCGGAAAAACGACCATCTTCAATGCCCTCATCGGCGGCGACCTCGCAACAGGCGTCGGTTGGCCGGCTGGACAGCTTGAAGTGCATTCCGCTGTCGTCGACGTCCCCGACCCACGCCTGGAAAAGCTGAGCGCCCTCTTCAGACCGCGCAAGACAACGTATGCCAAGGTGACCTACGCCGACATTGGTGGCCTGCGCGCAGAAGCCGGGCGCGAGGGCCTCCCCGGCCCTCTGGTCAATCAACTCTCCCAGATGGACGGGCTGCTGCACATCGTGCGCGCATTCGATGATCCAACCGTCCCGCACGTCATGGGAAGTGTGGATCCGGCCCGCGACATGGCGGCGATGGAAGCGGAGTTCATCCTGAACGACATGCTGGCGGTTGAGCGGCGGCAAGGCAGGTTGGCCGAGGAACGCCAGAAGGGGGGACGAGATCGGGGTGTGATCGATCGCGAAATCGCGCTCTTCCAGCGACTGTCTGAGGCGCTGTCCGCAGAACGACCCTTGCGCGAGCTGACGTTCTCATCGGAGGAGGAGCAAGTCCTGTCCGGCTTCGCCTTGCTGTCGCGAAAACCGATGCTGATCATTGTCAACACGGCGGAGGGTGTTGAGCCGCCGCAGCTGGAAGACGGGGGTATTGCTGTCCGGGCGATCACCCTGCAGGGTCGACTGGAGATGGAGATCTCACAGCTCGGGCCGGAGGAGACAAAGGCCTTTCTGGACGAGTATGGCCTGGGGGAGCCCGTTCGGGATCGTGTTATCCGTGTCTCATATGAGCTTCTTGGGCTTGAGTCGTTCTTCACCGTGAGCGAGGACGAAGTGCGCGCCTGGACCCTGCATCAGGGGTCCAGCGCCCTGCAGGCGGCCGACGCGGTTCACACCGACCTGGCTCGCGGTTTCATTCGCGCGGAAGTTATCGCCTGGGATGCCTTGCTCGAACTGGGCGGATTGGCAGAGGCCAGGGCGGCGGGTAAACTCCGTGTCGAAGGCAAGGACTACGTGGTAACCGACGGCGAAGTTGTTCATATTCGTTTCAATATCTGAGGAGTTACTCATGGCGATGCAGACCTACAAGCAGGAGAAATGGAGCCTGGGGGATCTGTTCCCGGCCATCGACTCGCCGGCACTGACGCAGGCATTGGACAATGTCGAAACCCTGGCGAAGTCTTTCGAAGCCAAGCGCCAGGACCTCGACCCCGCCATGCCCGGCGAGGATTTCACCAGCATCCTCAAGAGCTATGAGGAACTCGTCTCACTGATGCAGAAAGCCGAATACTTTGCATTCCTTCTCTTCTCCGAAGATACACAAGACCAGTCGGCGCAAAGCTTCATGGCCCGGATGCAGCAACTTGCGGCCGAGATCGAGAACCGGACGTTGTTCTTCAAGCTCTGGTGGAAGGCACTGGACGACAGCCAGGCCGAGAGGTTGGCGGCCCACGCAGGCGATCTCGGTTATTGGCTCGAACACTTGCGTCTTACGAAGGACTATATGCTGACCGAACCTGAAGAGAAGGTGATCAATCTTAAGGACGTCAACGGGTCGGCGGCGATGAGCACCCTGTACGATTCGATCACGAATCGCTACATCTTTCGGTTAGAAGTGAACGGGGAAGTCAAGGAGTTGACCAGGGGCGAGCTGATGGTCTACGTTCGAATGCCGGATCCGGCCATCCGCGCCGCCGCCTATCAGGAACAGCTGAGAGTCTTCGCCCAGGACGAACCGATCCTGGGGCAGATCTACCAGGCCTTGATCCGCGACTGGCGGAGCGAGAACATCGATCTGCGTGGCTACAGATCACCCGTTTCTGTGCGGAATGTCGGCAACGACCTTCCCGACGAAATCGTCGACACTCTGTTGGAAGTCTGTCGGAAAAACGCATCGTTGTTCCACCGCTATTTCAAGTTGAAGGCGCGCTGGCTGGGCATCGAGAAGCTACGGCGCTATGACATCTATGCCCCGGTAACGGCGAGCGAGAAGACCTATGAGTTCGAGGAGGCAGTCCGCCTCACGCTCGACAGTTTTGGGCGGTTTGATCCGAAGGTGGCGGAGCTGGCCAGGCGCGTGTTTGATGATCGTCACCTTGACAGCGAGGTTCGCAAAGGTAAACGCGTCGGTGCGTTCTGTGCCACGGTGACGCCGGAGCTGACGCCGTGGGTCCTCACGTCGTTTCAGGGAAGGCCGGATGACGCCGCCACGCTGGCCCACGAGCTGGGCCACGCTGTGCACGCTCTTCTGGCCACGGATCACTCGCTGTTGACCCAGGAGGCGTCGTTGCCCCTGGCTGAGACGGCATCGACTTTCGGCGAGATCCTTCTGACGGATCGACTAATGGCCAGCGATCCGGATCCGGGTTTGCAGCGCGATCTTCTTTTTCGGCAGATGGATGACGCCTACGCCACGATCATGCGCCAGGCATTCTTTGCCCTCTTCGAGCTTCGAGCTCACGACATGATCCATGATGGCTGTTCGGTCGACGATCTGTCCGTGGCGTATCAGGAGAACCTTCGCGAGCAATTTGGCGACTCCCTCGAGCTGAGTGAGGACTTCCAGCATGAGTGGGTGGCCATCCCGCATATCTACCACAGTCCTTTCTATGTGTACGCCTATGCCTTCGGTCAACTGCTCGTGTTTTCCCTGTATCAGCAATTCCGAAGGGAGGGCGATTCCTTCAAGCCGCGCTATCTGAAGTTGCTGGCGGCAGGCGGATCGGACTCTCCCGAGCGGATCCTGACCGCCGCCGGGATCGATGTGCGGTCGGCAGAGTTTTGGGAGGGGGGCTTCAAATTCGTTAGTGAGTCACTCAACAAACTGGATAAGCTGGAGATCCCTTCCGCGGCGGGGTGAGACTCGTCCCCTGAGAGGCTGGAGTCTTGGCGACGGCCTCGATTTGCTCTAGAATCACCTTGCCGACCATCGATAGCTCACAATGCTGCGCTCTCGGATTGATGGGGCACCCTTGAGTTACCCCCAGTCTCGATCCTTATACGTAGTCCCGCGACTCACGACACGACTGAGAAGGCTATTGTGCGGGCTGGCCTTGCTGGCCGTCCCCACCCTGACCGCCATTCCCCAGGGTGCGGCCCTCGGCCAGGGCGCAGCCGGCTACTCCGAATACTACATCCCCGGCTCCGAACAACAGCTTTGGGACATCTTCGTCAATCTGGACAACGACCCTGTCCTGGTCAGCTCCTCGGGCATGCATGCGGTGATCGCCGTCACGGCCTCGCTTGACGGCACCACGGTCTACTATGACCACTGGGAAGACGGCTACGACTTCGATCCGAACACTCCGAGCACGGCGGATGAGACCTACACCCTCAACGCCGGACAGGTACAGGAGTTCGAGAGCAGCAATATCCCCATCAGCCCGCGCGGGACCTCCGTTTATTACGACGGGACGGACCGGATCTATGTGGCCGGCGGGCCGGTGACGGTCACCCGGGCCAGCTGGCCCGAGTCGATCGGGACTGTGTTTGCGTTGGCCTGGGAGATCTATCCCACCAAGCCCTTCCTGACAAACTACACCATCCCCGTCGGCCAGGATCTGGCAGGCAATCCGTGGTTCTACGATGACTTTGCCCGTGTTTATGTGATCGTGCAATCCACGGCGGATGGGAACACGGTGCAGATTGACAATCCGCCCACCGTCCCCCCCTCGCCCGATTTGACGGCCGTTCTGAATAAGGGAGAGGTCACCCAACTCTACAGCATCGGCACTGGGACAAAGGTTTCGGCGACGTACCCGGTCCAGGTGCAGATCATCGTCGGGCAGGCGCAATCCGGTGGCCCGTCAGAAGCGCGCGGGTTCAGCGCCGTACCGGACAGCCTGTGGGATACTGAGTACTACAACCCGGTAAGCAGCGCCGGCAGTGCGGACGGCGCCGTCGATCTCTATCTGTACAACCCCAACTCTTCCACGATCACGATCAACTACGAAGACACGTCCGGGTCCGGGACTTTCACTATCCCGGCAAACAGCACACGATCCTATTCCGAGGGCACCGGCCGGCTGATCCCCACCGGCTCCGGGGCCCACGTGTACTCGACCAGCGTCTTCTGGGGGATTGGATCGGGCGGCACCGAGTCGGCGAACTACGATTGGGGGTTCAGCCTAGTGCCGGCCTTTGCCCTGCAGGATCACTACTACCTCGGCTGGGCGCCGGGGACGTCGCAAGCAACCCCAACCAGCAACGGATCTCCCGTCTATATCACTCCGGTAGCCGACGGCACCGAAGTCTTCATCGACTACAGCCCGACCGACGGCACAGCCGATGTCACCTATACTTTGAACCGACTTCAGTCTCAGAAAGTCTTCGACCCGGACAACGAGAACACCGGCATGCACATTTGGGCCACCGGCGACATCGCCGTGGCCTGGGGCGAAGATGCCAGTGTTGCGGCGGTCGGGACGCCCTACCTGGATCTGGGCTACACCACCCTGCCGCTGCCGGCCGACTGGCTCGATGTCGTCCTCGACATCGATAAATCGGCCGACCCCGCGTCCCTGCCTCCGGGGGAGGGTCAGACCACCACTTTCACCCTGGTGATCACGACGATGGACTTCCCGGTGGACGACGTCGATGTCTTTGACACCCTGCCGGACGGGTTTGATTACGTGACAGACAGCACAACGATCACGTTTCCCGGTGGCAGTCAGAGCACTGTGAATCCGGCCGTCTCCGGTCAGGATCTGACCTGGGACCTGAATGTCGATATGGACCTGGGCGAGACGCTGACCGTCGAGTTCGAGGCGGTCACCAACTCGTCGGTGACGGACGGCTACCACGAAAACGTAGCCACGGCCTCAGGCACACGACTGGGCGGAGCCCAGGTGTTCTCGCCGGAAGACAGCGCCTTCGTGTATATCTCTCCGTTGATGATCGACAAGGACACCAGCACGCCGACCGTCGAACCGGGGGATGTCGCCAGCTACACGATCGTACTCGCCAACAGCGGCAGCGCGGACATCACCGACGTCACCTTCTCAGACACGTTGCCGTCGGGATTCACATTTGCCAGCCAAACGATCACCAGCGTGGGCGCAATCCGTACGTCGCCGACCAACCCCGGCGTCGGGGATTCGACGCTGAATTGGGGCACCTGGGATCTCTCCAGCGGCGGCAACATAACGATCGCATTCAACGTCAATGTCGGCCTGGGCGTAGCATACGGGACCTATGACAACACGGCCTCGGCCACCAGCAACGAGACGGGCACGATCGACGACAGTGGGACGGTCGGCCAGGATCCGGACACGCCTGCCTCGCAGGATCCGGAAGACGACGAAGATGTGACGGTGATGGACATCCTCCCGACGTTGACGGTGACGAAGACGCCGGGGGTGACCTCGATCGACGAGCCGGGTGGAGATGTGACCTTCACGGTGGAGGTGGAGAACACCTCGCCGGAAGCGGTGACGCTGGACACATTGACGGATGATGTGTTCGGCGATCTGAATGGCCAGGGGACGTGCGCCACGGGTGGCAGCATCGCTATTGGTGCGACGTACACGTGCAGCTTCACCGGAACGGTGACGGGCGACGCCGGAGACACGCACACCGACACCGTCACGGCGGAGGTCTCGGACAACGAGACGAACACAGCCACGGACGACGACAGCGCCGACGTGGGCATCGATGACGTGACCCCGACGCTGACGGTGACCAAGACGCCGGGGGTGACCTCGATCGACGAGCCGGGCGGAGATGTGACCTTCACGGTGGAGGTGGAGAACACCTCGCCGGAAGCGGTGACGCTGGACACATTGACGGATGATGTGTTCGGCGATCTGAATGGCCAGGGGACGTGCGCCACGGGTGGCAGCATCGCTATTGGTGCGACGTACACGTGCAGCTTCACCGGAACGGTGACGGGCGACGCCGGAGACACGCACACGGACACAGTGACGGCGGAGGTCGCCGACAACGAGACGAACACGGCCACGGACGACGACAGCGCCGATGTGACCATCGACGATGTGCTCCCGACGCTGACGGTGACCAAGACGCCGGGGGTGACCTCGATCGACGAACCAGGTGGAGATGTGACCTTCACGGTGGAGGTGGAGAACACCTCGCCGGAAGCGGTGA
>CAZGRL010000001.1:0-65567 GCA_964528155.1 uncultured Anaerolineaceae bacterium | reverse complement strand
TCACCGGAACGGTGACGGGCGACGCCGGAGACACGCACACCGACACCGTCACGGCCGAGGTCTCCGACAACGAGACGAACACAGCCACGGACGACGACAGCGCCGATGTCGACATCAATGATGTCCCCTCCTCGATCGCGGTCACCAAGACCCCGTCCCATACCAGTCTGCCCACACCTGGTGGAAGTGTGGATTTCACAGTACGAGTTGATAACTCCAGCGCGGTCGACAGTGTCACGATCGCCAGTCTGACGGATTCGATCCACGGTGATCTCGACGGCCTGGGGACGTGCGGCGTGCCTCAGACGATCGCTGCGGGCGGCTTCTATCAATGCGTCTTCAGCGCCAGTGTGACCGGAACTGCAGGGGACAGCGAGACCGACACTGTGACAGCCTCCGGCACCGATGACGATGGGAATGCCGTCAGCGACAGCGATAGTGCTACGGTCACGATCGTTGGAGTGAGCAAATCGATCGCCGGCTCAAGTCAGACGTTCACGGACCTTCCTGACGCAGCGATCGGTGAGATCCTCACATACAGCGTGGTGCTTGGGAGCGCCCCGGGGACTATGGTCGAGATGTCACTGACCGACGTAATGGATCGAGGCCTGGCCTTTGTAGCCTGTGAGAGCATCACACCTTCGTCAGTCTCGCTCACGACTTCTGTGGGAACATTCGACGATGTCTGCGATTCGCCGACAGTCAGTGAGGAGCCGGGAGGGAGTGGGGCCGCTGCTGATCAGGGTCGACGGGTGAGCTTTGATTTCGGCGACGTGGGAAATCCAACGGGAACTTCGCAATCGCTGACCGTGCGCTACACCGCCGTCGTCTTGAACAACGCCGGCAACATCCGGGGTGTCGATCTGAACAACGGGATCACCTGGGAATGGGAGGATGGATCGCTCAGCGCGGCCGCTTCCAATGTGACCGTGGTTGAGCCACACCTGAGTCTGAGTAAGAGCGCCTCCCCGACGGTGGCAATGGCCGGCGAAACGATCACCTTCACCCTCGATCTGGCCCAAACCGGGGCCAGCGATGCCGACGCCTTCGATCTTGTCCTGGACGACAGTATTCCTGCCGGATTGACGTACGTCGCCGGCTCGCTTGCATGGACCGGCGTCGGCCTTGAACCGGACGACATCGACGACGGATCAGCACCCGCCTTGAGCGTGGGCTGGGACGATTTCCCACTCGGGTCGAGCAGTCAGGTTCGCTTCCAGGCGGTGTTGGGCAGTGTCAGCCCCGGGAGCATCCTGACGAACCAGGCTCTGTTGGAGTGGTCAAGCCTGCCCGGCAGTGTGTCCTCTCCTCAGTCCGGCCATAACACGCTTTCGGTTGAGCGAACGTACGATCCAGGAGATCCGGTCAACGTCTACGGGGTCAGCGCTACGGCTGAGATCACCGTGGCGGCCGTCGCCGCTCTCCCGGCGACGGGATATGCGCCTGACCGCGTGACAGACGTGCCGGATGATCCAGGCATCTACACCAACCTGGGAGGGCTGTGGCTGGAGATCCCGCGCCTCGGAGTTGTCGTTCCGATCGTGGGTGTCCCGCTGGACGAGTCGGGATGGGACCTCTCGTGGCTTCATCGTCAGGCCGGCTGGCTGGAAGGAACGGCTTACCCAACCTGGCGTGGCAATACCGTGTTGACTGCGCACGCCTACACGTCGGATGGTCTGCCCGGTCCGTTCGCCGGCCTGGGCGGGCTCGGCTGGGGTGAGCGGTTGGCGGTGCATGCGTACGGTCGGGACTACATCTATGAGGTGCGCGAGGTCAGCAGCGTCGAACCGACCGACCGCTCGGTGCTTCGACACGAGACGCTTGATTGGCTGACACTGATGACTTGCAGCCTGTATGATGAAGCCAGCGAATCCTACCTGCGCAGGACGGTAGTCCGCGCAGTATTGATCGAGGTTCGCTGACGAGATCCTTAGTGCGCGAAGAGGACAAGGCAAGCGAATGGCGGTGGGCAAAGGCCCACCGCCATTTGATTTCACTGACTGCCAAACGTCCGCCGGAGATTTGGAAGGGCAGTCTCACGCATTGTACGAACCCGCCGTGACATCGCCTCCCTCTCCGGTCCAGTTGGTGTGGAAGAACTCGCCGCGTGGTCTGTCGACGCGCTCGTAGGTGTGCGCGCCGAAGTAGTCTCTTAGTGCCTGAAGCAGGTTCGCCGGCAGGCGCTCACGGCGATAGCCGTCATAAAAAGCCAACGCGGTCGACATCGCCGGTACCGGAAGCCCCCGCGTGACGGCGGCCGCGACGACTCGCCGCCACCCGTCCTCGCCTTCTGCCACTTTCGATCTGAAGGATGGATCGAGAAGCAGATTGACCAGGTCGGGCTGCCGATCGAAGGCGGCCTTGATATCGTCCAGGAACGCCGCCCGGATGATACAGCCGCCGCGCCACATCAGCGCGATGTTGCCGTACGCCAGGTTCCAGCCCAGCTCCTGTGAGACGGCTCGCATGAGCATGTAACCCTGAGTGTACGAGACGATCTTCGACGAATAGAGCGCGCTTTCCAAATCATCAATGAAGGCCGGCGCGTCTCCTTCGAAGGCGGTGGTGGGCGAGCCGAGCTCGGCCGAGGCCGCCACTCGCTCAGCTTTCAGGGCAGAGAGATCGCGGGCGAAAACGGCCTCACCGATGAGCGTCAGGGGGATGCTGTTTTCCAGCGCGGCGGAGGCGGCCCACTTCCCTGTTCCCTTTTGGCCGGCGGTGTCCAGGATCTTGTCCAGGAGCGGCGCTCCGTCTTCATCCTTGTGCCTCAAGATGTCGGCCGTGATTTCGACCAGGTACGAATTGAGTCGGCCGGCGTTCCATCTGGAGAAGACGTCGGCGATGTCCTCCAGGGGCATGCCCAGTCCATGCCGCATCATGTCGTAGGCCTCGCACACAAGCTGCATGTCACCGTATTCGATGCCGTTGTGGACCATCTTGACGAAGTGTCCGGCTCCCTCTTCGCCGACCCAATCACAGCAGGGTGAGCCGTCGGCCACCTTGGCGGCGATCGCCTGGAAGATGGACTTGACGTGAGGCCAGGCCTCAGGCGAGCCACCGGGCATGATCGACGGGCCGAAGCGGGCGCCGATTTCGCCGCCGGACACTCCGGTTCCGATGAAGAGCAATCCTTTCTCGGCGAGCTCCTTCGTGCGGCGGGTACTGTCGGGGTAGTGTGAATTCCCGCCGTCGATGATGATGTCGCCGGGCTCCATCAGCGGAGTCAATTTCTCGATCATCCCGTCCACCGGCGGACCGGCCTTGACCATCAGCATCACCCGGCGTGGCTTTTTCAGTGTGCCAACAAGTTCCTCCATGGAATGCGTGGGGAGGATCTTCGTCCCCTTGGCCTCGTTGGCCAGGAACCGATCGACTTTGGCTACGGTGCGATTGAAGACGGCCACGGTGAAGCCGTGATCGTCCATGTTGAGCGCCAGATTCTGGCCCATTACGGCCAGACCGATGAGGCCGATGTCTGCGGTCGATGTCATTTCTGTTTCTCTTTCTCCATGAATCTCAGGTCAGGAATTCCTGATCGTCCGTTCTTGGTCCTGGTCGGTATCTTACTCCCAAAGCCGGGTCAAGCGGATTTGGCGGACTCATGCCAACTTGTGAGAGCAACTCAGGGCTGTGACCGTTCGACGAGCGAAAGAAGAGTCGGCGCTCTTCAGAGCACCGGCGGACGGGGGGGATCGTGTCGAGTCAATATGGAGTGGCCTTGGCCGACCTGTAGCCTTGTCCACCTCGGCGGCCGGTCACGAAGATCAAGGCCGATCTATCGCAATTCAGCGGAGAGGGTGGGATTCGAACCCACGGTGGCCCAAAGGACCACAACGGTTTTCGAGACCGCCCCGTTCAACCACTCCGGCACCTCTCCATGATTTCCGAGCATTTGTGGCTTGAGCTTGAAGGGCGCCGTTCACACGGACAAACCGAACTCATGCGCCCTGTATGCCGGATGGATTCCTACTATATCAGATTTCGACTTCGTCACCCAGCGCCGGGAATGAAACCGGAGGCAGGTCGGCTTCTTTCATATGCGTCATCAGCGCTTCAGCCGGTCCGGCTTCACCATGGACGAGGAAGATTCCCTTCAGTCTTCCCCCGGCCCGCTGCGCGTAGGTCAACAGATAATCGCTGTCGGCGTGCGAGGACAATCCGTCGATCGTGCCGACTTCGGCGCGGACGTTGAAACCTTCTCCGAAGATGCGCACTTGTTTCTCGCCCTCGGCCAGGCGCCGTCCCAGGGTGTGAGGTGCCATCCATGAGGTGATCAGGATACAGTTGCGTTCGTCTTCAATGTTGTTGCGCAGATGATGCAGAATGCGTCCGGTCTCCGCCATCCCCGAGGCTGAGATGATGACCATTGGTCCGGGCCGTTCGTTGATCGCCTTCGAGTCGTTGACCGAGAGCGTGTAGGTCAGCATATCGAACCCCAGAGCAGCGCCATGCGGATCGGCTTGCATGAATGCGTGTGTCTCAGAGTCGAAGCACTCGGGGTGCTCGCGAAAGATGGCCGTGACGTTGATGGCCAGCGGGCTGTCGACGTACACCGGGACGCGCGGGAGCTCGCCGCGCTCGAACATCTGATGCAGGTAGTAGACCAGAGCCTGGGTGCGGCCGACGGCGAAGGCGGGGATGATCACCTTGCCGCCACGGTCGATCGTGCGCCCGACGAGATCGTGTAGGGCGATATAGGCCTGGGCAGGCGCATCATGCGTGCGGTCGCCGTAGGTGCACTCCATGATCAAGTAGTCGACCTCATTCGGCAGGATCGGATCGCGCACCAGGGGCATCCCCGGCCTGCCGATGTCGCCCGAGAACATCAAACGAAGCGATCGGCCGCGCTCCTGGACGTCCAGCACTACACCCGCCGAGCCGAGAATGTGACCGGCGTCGACCAGCACCGCCGAGACGCCGGGGACCGGCTCGAAAGGCTGATCGTAGTCATGGCTGGTGAGATAGCGGGCTGCGGCTGCGGCGTCGGCTCCGGTGTAGATCGGGTCGACCAGCGGCTCGCCCCGCCGCTTGAGTTTCTTGTTGAGGTAGGCAGTGTCCGCCTCTTGGATGTGCCCGGCGTCGCGCATCATGATCCCGGCCAGGTCGGAGGTGGCGTGAGTGGCGTGGATGGGCCCCTTGTATCCCTGGCGCACGAGGTTGGGCAGATTGCCGCAATGATCGATGTGGGCGTGCGAGAGGATCACCGCGTCGACCGAGGCAGGCTCAAAAGGGAAGTTGAGATTGCGCTCGTATGTGTCGTGACGATGGCCTTGGTACAGCCCGCAATCGAGGAGCAGCCGATGCCTGTTGATCCCGAGCAGATGGCGCGACCCGGTCACCGTTTGGGCGGCACCGTGAAACCAGATTTTCATGGATTCATCCCGAATAACCGGCTTTCAGGTCCAGAGTAGATGAAGGATGTCGTCGGCGTACATCCGGAACCGCCATTCATAGGGCTCCATCAACTCCTTGAGCGCCTTGCGGTCGCGCGGGGCTCGATGGGCGATATCCCATACAAGATCACGCGGTAGCACGATGTCGGACTCGACCTGGCGTGTCCTGGCCACGCGCATGCGCCATTCGCGCAGTGTCTGATACCGAGACATGACGACTTCCTCGACGCGCGCATTCGAGGGTGGCTTTGGGCGCGGTCCATTGCGGCCGCGTTTGATGGCTTCGAGTACGTCCTTACCGTAGCGGCGAAGCTGTCCCGAGGTCATGCCGGGGAGCTTGCCCAGGGCCTCCAACGATCGGGGCATCTCCTGGGCGATGGCGAAGAGTGTCTTGTCCCCTAGGACCTTGAAGGGTGGGCGATCCAGGCGGCGGGCGTACTTCTCCCGCAACAAGTAGAGTTGACGCAGGATCGCCGCCTGCTCCGGCTTCATCTGGCGTGCGTGGGCGATGCGCCAGAATCCCTGCGGGTCGAAGTTCGCCGACTCGGGTTCGACGAGTTTCACCGCCTCACTTGCCTCGCGCGCTTCCTCCCATCGCCCGGCAGAGCGCAAGGCCTTGGCCAGACGGTCGCGCAGCGGGAGCAGGAAGTGTGTGTCCAAACGGGCGTAGCCCAGGAGGTCGGGGCTCAACGGCCTTTTCCCCCAATTCGCCCGCTGGTAACGTTTGTTGATCTCCACCTGGAATTCCTCGGCAAGGATGTCTCCCAGGCCCGATCGCTTCCGTCCCAGTGTGCGGCTGGCGATACGAGTGTCGAAGAGGTTGCTCATCTTGAAGCCGAAATCACGTTTGAGGCACAGCACATCGTATTCGGCGGCGTGGAATACCTTTTCGATCTTCGGATCAGCGAAGATCGGGGCCAGACAACTCAGGTCGGGAATAGCCAGAGGATCGATGAGGTAGTCGGAGCTCTTTGTGGAAAACTGAATCAGGCAGACGCGCTCGCGGTAGGCATATAGGCTGTTCGACTCCGTGTCGACGGCGATGCGTCGCTGACCGCCGATGCTGGCGGCTAGGCACTCAAGCTCGGGTAGCTCCTGGATCAGGACCGGTGGGGGCAAAGATGGCAGGCTCATGCGGGCAATTATACCTGTGGGGAGTGCGGAGCTTCACCTCGGATGCATTGACGGTGTGGCCCAGCTTCACGCTGGCCGCCGCACGCGAACGTCGAATCCGCCCGACCCCGACCATGGCAAGTCACCTACCCGCCTGCGAGGAACAAGCTGATCGGTGGGCGGAGACCTTCCAGGCGAGCCGCAATCATCACCCCGTCCCGCTGGCCGACAACCCCAAGACGACCAGACCTTCGGCGTGGCGTGCAGCGTGTCGCCGGATAGACTTTGCTGGCCGACAACCCCGGTAAATTGACATCATTGATGAGATATGTTAGTAATAATCGTTTCCCGGCGAAGCTGACCTGCCGTCGGGAGCTATGCCTCGAAGGGCCCTGGACATCAGCGGGACTGTCTCTGTCCGTGCGCCGATCTCGACCCCCTTGCGCGACGGATGCACGGGAGAAGGCTGACCACTCCGATGCCTCAATCGAGGACGTTCGCCAAAGGATCTACCTGCCTGTCTCGGCATGTCGGAGCAGGCAATGCCCGAACCTTGACTGCAGCATAGGAGATTGTAGATGAGCGAAGCGGTCGCGCCGGCCGAGCAGGGGGCGAGCTTGCCGCTGACTCGGCGGGAGTTCCTTTACTATCTGTGGGGGATCTCCATAGCGGTTTTTCTGGCCGGGTCGGGAGGGGCGACGGTATGGTTCGCGCTACCTCGCTTCCGCGAAGGGGAATTCGGCGGGGTGTTCACCATACCGGTGGATCAGATCCCGCCCCCCGACACACCTCCGCAAGAATTCCCCGCCGGTCGCTTCTGGCTGGTCAATATCGGCTCGCAGACGCTCGCTGACCCTCGTCAGCCGTCCGACTATCCCGAAGAGGCGGGCGTGAAAGCCCTGTACAAAGTCTGTGTTCACCTGGGTTGCCTGTACAAGTGGGTCGACACGAACGATCGCTTCGAATGCCCGTGTCATGGCTCGAAGTACCTCAAGTCCGGCACCCGGGTTGACGGGCCAGCCCGCCGAAATCTGGACCTGTTTATCATCGAGGCGATAGATGGCTCCGGCAACGTCCTGGGCAGAACGGAGCCGCAGATGAACAGCAATGAAGGGACGGCAGTCGGGCCACCATCCGGGACGGTGAGTCTGAAGATCGACACCGGGCGCCTGATCCGGGGCGCGCCGAACTCCAAGCCCGGCGGCGGGATGTGACCCGAGGAGGATAAGATGGCCTTGTTCCGTGTCCACATCCCCATTCTCGATGAGGTGAAATCCAAAGGCCTGAGGCCCGCCCTGCGCGAGAAGGCCGATGACCTCGTCACGCGCGTGACGGCCGGCCTGAACATCAGCGACGTCAGGGGTGTGCTGCGCGACGATCCTCCGGGACGGCCGAACCCGCGCCTCAAGCCCCATTCCGAGGGCTTCTGGCTGCACATGAAGCCGACCTATTATCACAACCTGGTCGACGGTCTGTACCCGACCTTCCGACTGGGCTGGCTCTCCGTCTACGCCTTTGCATTCGAGATCATCACCGGCGTGTTCTTGATGATCTACTACACCCCATCACCGCTCGTCGCCTACGACAACATGCTCAACATATTGAGCAATGTCCCCTTCGGTCGCTTGATGCGCGATATGCACAAGCTCGGCGCCGAGGTGATGGTGGTCGTCGTGGCGCTGCACATGCTGCGGACGTTCATCACCGGGTCATACAAGTTCCCACGTCAGTTCACCTGGGCGACCGGGGTCGTCTTGCTTGGTGTGACCTTATTTCTTTCTTTCTCGGGATATCTGCTGCCTTGGGATCAGCTCAGCCTGTGGGCCGTGACCATCGGGGCTTCGATGGCTGAAGCCGCGCCGCCGGAGATCGTCGGACGCAACCTGAACCTGATCGTGCGCGGGGCGCCGGAATTTGGGGCGGGCGGATTGCTGAGGTTCTACCTGTTGCACGTCATCGCGCTCCCTCTGGGCGGGATCCTGGCGCTGGGTGTGCACTACTACAAAGTCATCATCCACGGACACAGCCTGCCGCCCGGGGTGGAGAACGTCGGCGAAGATACGGCGCGCAAGGTTCCCATGGATACACGGACCTACTTCATGCCGACGATACTGACGCGCGAGCTTTGGTACGTTTGCGGTTTGACATTTCTGCTTGTCGCCTACTCGGCCTTCGTGTTCCATGCACCGCTCGAGCCGCACGCGAACCCTCTTGTCACGCCGCTACATACGACGGCCCCCTGGTATTTCTTATGGCTGCAAGGGCTGCTTAAGCTGGGTGACAAGGTCATGTTCGGCGTCATCATCCCGACGGTCATCGTCGGCCTGCTGATCGCCTTGCCCTACCTGGAGGTCGGCCCAAGCCGACGCTATGGCGATCGCAGGATCGGACTCTCGGCCGGGGCGCTTTCCGTGATCGCGCTGGCAGTGCTCTCCTACATGGGCACGCCTCACTATGCTGTGCCGACTTCGCCGGATCAGGAGGCCGTGGCCGCCCTCCTGCCACAGACCCATCCGGGGCCTTTGCGGTTGGCGCCATGGGGGCAGCTTATCTTCGGCAGCTATCAGGCCTCCGATTGGCAGCAAGCCCCCACCCCGGCGATGCGTGATCTACTGCACACCTTCGACGACGAGATCAATCTGGTTCAAGGCTCCGACCGCCAGGATGTCCAAGGCATTATGGTTGTGGAGGACTGGCAGACGAACTTGAAGAAGGTCACACTCAGAGTTGTCTGGACCGATACGGCGACGGCGCAGCCTCATGAGTTCAGCCAAACGGCATTCCTTCATCGCGACAGCAACTACGGGCAGGGAGAGTAATCCATGAAGTGGCAGATTGCCCTTGGAGCGCTGGCCGTTGCGGCGACGATCATTGTCCTGGCGGTTGTCGGCGTCGGGGAGCCCCGGCGCATGGCCAACTTCACGACGTCCTATGACGCTCGTCAGATTGAAACCGGCGCACTGATTTTCGAGAACAACTGCCGCCCGTGCCATGGGCCCCAGGGCAAGGGGATTGAGGGCGTAGCCCCGGCGATCAACGCCGCTGATCTGTTCAATGGCGATCGGTTGAAGGCGATCGATTTCGCCGGGACTGTGCAAGACTATGTTCGGGCGACGATAAGCTCGGGTCGGCCGGTGCCGAGTGAGGGCACGAACTATCCTCAGAGAATGCCGACGTGGTCACAGGATTTCGGAGGACCACTCCGAGATGACCAGATCAACTCGCTCGTAGCCTACATCATGAACTGGCAGGACAGGGCGCTGCAGGATGCGGCCGGACCCACCCCGACGCCGATGGCGAACGCTATGGGTACGGATGTCACGGTCCCGCTACCGCCCGGGGATGCCGATCGAGGTAAAGCGCTCACCGAAGGCAATCTGGGGTGTGTCGGCTGTCATATTCTGGCGGCAACCGGACCGGCATGGCTTCCGAGCGGCGATACGCCCGGCATTGGAGATCGGGCGGCCATGCGAATCGAACAGCCCGAGTACACCGGGAAAGCGACTTCGGCGGAACAGTACCTGCTTGAGTCAATCGTGATGCCGAACGCAT
Source organism: uncultured Anaerolineaceae bacterium (assembly GCA_964528155.1). Taxonomy (GTDB): domain Bacteria; phylum Chloroflexota; class Anaerolineae; order Anaerolineales; family E44-bin32. Next base: position 55,509 of record CAZGRL010000001.1, on the reverse strand, counting down.
TCGTGGTGCCGGGATACGAGCCAAACATCATGCCGGGCAACTACGGAGAGCGACTCACAATCCAAGATGCGGCGGACTTGATCGCGTACCTGCAAACACTCCGCTGAAAGCCGTAGGCAGTGTGTAGGAATGAAAGCGGCGCCGCCGCTTCGCACGAGGCGGCGGCGCCGATTGCTGGAGCTGTCGGCCGGGGAGAAACGTCACTGTCCCTGCCTGGAGCTTGAAAGTAGAATCGGACTGCCCGGCCTCGCCTGGCTATAGCAGCGAGAGGGCAACTGGAGGAGAGTGATGCGCGCGCGTTATGCCCTGCCTGTATTGGTGGCGTTCGGTCTTGTCCTTGTCGCCGGAGTGGCTTATGCGCAGGGTGCGACGGCTGATCCAGAAAGGGGCGGAAGACTGTTTGTCGAGAACTGCGTCGTCTGCCATGGTGAGAACGGGCAGGGGCGGATCGGTGCGAGCCTGAATAACTTCCCCGGGATCGAGGTCTCGGCGACGATAAGCCAAACCATCCGCCAGGGGGTCCCCGGAAGCGTCATGCCCGCCTGGGGTCAGGCCAACGGTGGACCGCTCTCCGACCAAGACATCGCGGACATCACCGCCTACATCATCGGCGCGTTCGGCGGGACCGAGCCGCTGGCACCTCTGCCGACGTATCAACCGCCCGTTGTTCACCCCCTGCCGGACATCGCCGGAGATCCTTCTGCGGGCGCGGTCATCTACCGGGCCAACTGCGTCATGTGCCATGGGGAGAAAGGCCAGGGCCGGATCGGCCGGACGTTGGCGAAGGAATGGCCGGCGAACCAGCCGGCAGTCTACATCGCCGGTTTGATCCGCGATGGTGTGAGCGGTTCGCCCATGCCCGCGTGGGGGAATAGCAATGGCGGGCCGCTGACCGAGAAGCAGATCGAAGATGTGACCTCCTATATCCTGACCCTCAGCCCAGTCAGGACTGCACCCACACCGATCCCGCCCGCGCCCGGGCCGATCAGCCTGGTAACCGGATTGATCGTATTGGGGGCGATCCTCGTTTTGATCGCAATCGGCATGATCGTCTACTACCGCCGCGCTTGATCGAGGCGTGATGCGTCGCGCAAGGCGTGCTCTGATCCTGCTGACATGGTTGACCCTGCACGTCGCGGCGTTTCCGGCGAGGGCGCAAACGCCGCCGACCATCGCTGAGTTCCAGGTAGCCCTCTGGCCGGAGTACGACAATCCTTCGATGTTGGTGATCTATCGTGTTCGCCTTGATCCGGCCACCGAACTACCGGCGGTGGCGGAGCTTCCGATCCCCGCCTCCGTGGGCGATCCGTTGGCGGTAGCGATGACCGACTCCTCGGGGAATCTCGTGAATGCGCAGTACACTCGTGGGGTCAGCGGTGAGTGGGGGTTGATCAGCGTCACGACCGAGAGCCTGCAGCTCCAAGTCGAATACTACAGCCCGCTGGTATTCGATGGTCAGCTTCGGCGTTTCACATACTCATATCCGGGCGCGTCCAACGTGGTGAGCATGAGTTATGAGGTCCAGGCGCCGATTGGAGCGGAGGAGATGACGATCACGCCTGCGCCCGAGTCTCAAACCGTCGGACAGGACGGCCTGACGTACTACTCGGCCGACCTGGGGATAGATTCCGGAACATCCGGAACCGAGATCGACATCACGTACGTCAAGACAAGCACAGATCTGACGGCAGATTTGCTCAGCCTCCCGCCGGGAAGTCCCGATTCGACGCAGGGAGGCACGCCGGATCTTCGTCAGTTCATCCCCTGGGTCCTGTTGGCATTTGGCGTCATCCTGGTAGCGGCCGGGGGCGCCTGGTACCTCCGGCTGACACGGGCGTCGCCGGCGGCCGGTCGAAGACGGCGGCGCCCGTCCCGACCCGCTTCTCGATCGGATCTGGAGAGGGGTGAGATGGACGCCTCGCCGGTGTTCTGTCACAACTGCGGAAGGCGCGCAGCTGCGAGCGATCGCTTCTGCCGAAGTTGTGGCGTTCCGCTGCGTCAGTAGGCGCGCAGCCCTCAGATGTCCTACGACTCCGGCATCCCCCTGATCTTCTTCCTCTACGGTCTCGCGTTCTTCAGCATGGGACTGGCCATCACCCTCGAAGTGGGTCGAGGGACGGATGCGAGGCTGCGGCACGCCCTACGACCTTTGGCGGGCTTCGGCCTGCTGCATGGGATTCACGAGTGGCTCGAGATGTTCCTCAGTCTTCAGGTCTTGCCGTTGCAGTTCACGGGCGGCCTGGCCTGGGAAGGCTTGAGGCTGGCGATCCTGGCGTTTTCATTCCTGTCGCTGGGGGCATTCGGCGCCTCTCTCCTGGCTCCCACGCAGCAGTGGCGGCGTGTCAGCCTCCTGGTTCCTCTGATCATGGCGGCGATCTGGGGCTTCGGCCTGATGGCGCTGCGAGGTCGCTATCCAGGCGAGAGCGTCCTGTGGAATGTGGCCGATGTGTGGTCGCGCTATGTTCTCGGGCTTCCCGCGGCGTTACTCGCCTCGGCTGGGCTGATCGCCCAGCAGCGGGCTTTCCGGCAGGCGGGCCTAGCTCAATTCGGACGAGATAGTCTATGGGCCGCGGTGGCATTTGCCTGGTACGGTCTTATCGGACAGGTGTTCAGTCGGGCCAGCCCGTTGTTTCCCTCCAACGTAATCAACCAAGAACTGTTCCAATCCACATTCGGCGTTCCGGTCCAGGTCGTTCGCGCCGTCGCCGCGGTTGTGGCAGCCCTGTTTGTCATTCGATTCTTGCGTTCGTTCGAGGTAGAGACCCAAAGGCAAATCGCCGTGCTGCAATCCGCAAGGCTGGAGGAGGCACAGCGGAGGGAAGCGCTGAGAGGTGAACTGTTGCGCCGCGTGGTCGCGGCTCAAGAGGCCGAACGGCAACGGATTGCGCGTGAGCTCCACGATGAGACCGGCCAGGCACTGACGGCGATCGGCCTCGGGCTGCGGGGGATATCTGTGATGCTTCCGACCGACAACGAGAAAGGGGTCAAGAACCTGCGGCAGCTGGAGAGTCTGACGGCGCGCTCCCTGGACGAACTTCAGCGGTTAATCTCCGATCTGCGGCCATCCCACCTGGATGACCTCGGGCTTCCGGCGGCCCTGCGCTGGTATGCTGGCGAGATCCAGTCGCGGGTTCCTCTCGAGGTCAGTGTGCAGGTGCGCGGCGAGGAGAGGCCGATCCCATCCGTCGTGAAGACGACGGTGTTTCGCGTCGCCCAGGAAGCATTGACCAATGTCATCAAACATGCCAAGGCGAACAAGGTGACGGTCCGCCTGGATTACGCGGACGAGGTTGTCGGTCTACAAGTGGAGGATGACGGTTGCGGCTTTGACAAGAATCGGATCGACACGCCTGACCGGCGGGCCTGGGGGCTGATCGGGATGGAAGAGAGGGCGAGTCTGCTTGGTGGACAGCTGCGAGTCGATTCCACTCCCGGCGCCGGGACACGCGTCGAAGTCAGGATCCCCTATAATCAAGCATCAGAGGCTGAAAATGGCGATTCGTCTTCTGCTGGTGGATGACCACGCTGTCGTGCGATCAGGCTTGAGAATGCTCCTCGAAAACGAGCCTGATGTCGATATCGTGGGTGAAGCAGGGACGGCGCGCGAGGCTCTCGATTCCCTCGATCGACTCCGGCCGGACGTCATCCTGATGGATATCGGATTGCCGGACCTTTCCGGCATCGACGCCGCTCGTCAGGTCAAGGCTTTGCGGCCCGAGATCGCCATCGTTGCATTGACCATCCACGAAGACGAAGAGTACTTCTTCAAGATGCTCGACGCCGGCGCGAGTGGCTATGTGCCGAAGCGGGCCGCGCCCGAGGAACTGCTCACGGCGATCCGAGCTGCCGCAGGCGGGGAGGTCTACCTCTACCCCTCCCTGGCCAAGCTCCTGGTCAAGGATTACCTCAGTCAGGAGTCGACCTCTCACGAAGAGAACGCGCTCGACGGGCTGACGCAACGCGAGGGAGAGGTGCTCGGTCATCTGGCCGATGGCGCCAGCAACGTTGAGATCGCTGAGACTCTTGGGATCAGCCCGAAGACCGTCGCCCGGCATCGTGAGAACATCATGCGCAAGCTCAATCTGCACTCTCGCACAGAGCTTGTGAAGTACGCCATTCGGAAGGGGATCATCCAGGCGTAAGCCGTTCGATCCCGCCCCATCAGCACCACGCGCCCGCACCCTGAACGCAACCCACGTTTCGAAGCCGTTTCTCCTGACAGACTTGTTCTGGAAGCTCTCCAGGTCCCATCCCGTCATTGCCGATAGGCCGGACGGGTAGATTGAAGTCGAGGGATGCTGTGGGAAGACTCTGACGCCCCGTCCCTTCGACTTCGGCTTCGTTTGCCTCAAGCACGACCGCTCCTTGGGCTCAATCACCAATCGCTGCGGCGTGGGTGAAACCACCCACTTCCGCTCCACGCCCCGCAGGCTTCATGGGGTCAACGCCCCATCTTAGGTGTCAAAAGATGGGGCGGCTACCGTAAGCGGAAAATCGGGTGGCCCTCGGATTTACGGCGAATGGCGCCCGGGCTAGGATGTAGCTGGATAAGAAGGCTGGGGAAAGGAGGCTCCGATGGAAGGGCTACTGGTGGTCTCCACGCTGACAATCCTTCGGATCTTGCTGCCGTTCGGAGTGCTGCTCCTCCTTGGAACGCTCTTGGAGCACAGGCAAAGCCGATCGGTTCGATCTCGGTGAGGTGATGAGATGGAAGGGCTCACAGCACTTGCTACGTTTGTGGTCGGCCTGATCCTGCGTTTTGGGATCCCTCTTGGGCTGACGGCATTGGTGGCCTGGGGGCTACGGTGCCTGGATGCCCGCTGGCAGGCTGAAAGCGAAGCCCTGCGACAGCAGGCGCATTCCCTCGGTGCGGCGGCGCACCAGATCCGCTGTTGGGAAATGCACGACTGTCCACGTGAAGACCGAGAAAGCTGCCCGGCCTATGGAAGGGCAGACATACCTTGCTGGCAAGTCTTCCGTGAAGTGGATGGTCGATTGCCCGAGACATGCTTCACCTGTCATGTGTTTCGGGATATGCCAGCGCCGATGGCGGCCTGAGACCGAGTTGTGAGGAGATGCAGAGCATGAATAAATGGATGCTTCGGATCGGTGTGGGACTTGCGATCGCCGCACTGATGGTGCTCTTCACTGCGGCCATGGCCGGCGCCGACGATTCGGCGCAAACCCCGACCTCGCAGAATATCCCGTGTCAGACCTGTCACTGGGAGATCCAGGAAGCCTGGACTAACGGCGCCCACGGACACGCCACCGTTGATCCGACCTTCCGCGCCGCGTGGGAGCAGCAGGGGCAACCACGCGAGTGCCTGACCTGCCATACTACGGGCTACGACCCCGTGACCGATGCCTACAAGGCCGAAGGCATTACCTGTGAGGCCTGCCACAGCCCGATCCCTGCCAATCATCCGAAAGACCCGATGCCGACCGTGCGTTCAGCGGCGTTGTGCGGCACCTGTCACACGGAAACGATGTTCGAATGGCAGGCGAGCCAACATAGACAGATCGGGGTCGACTGCATCGGCTGTCATGACCCGCATGCGGCGGGCCTGAAACAGGCCGACGATTCGACCCTCTGTGCGGCCTGCCACAAGGACCTTGCCTCGAACTTCACCCACTCCCAGCACAGCCAGGTCGGCCTGAGTTGCGCCGACTGTCACATGGCGACCCTCGACGGGCAACAGGGAGAGGGGCATGCCGTTCGGGATCACAGCTTCACTGTCAGGCTGACAACCTGCAACAACTGCCATGCCTATCAGATGCATGACCCCGTGGCGGTCCACCCGGGTCAGCCGACTCCTGAGCCCCAGGACGCCATGGCTTCAGTCGACACTCTCTCCGTGCAGGCTGGGCCGGGTCCGGTCAGCCCGGTCGGTTTTGCAGCCTTGTCGGGGCTGATCGGCATGGCCAGCGGGATGATCCTTGCGCCGTGGCTCGAGCGCTGGTACAGGCAACTCCGCCAGGACGGCGACGAGGACGAAAGAGAGGCCGATGATGAGTGACCAGTCCGTAGGCAGACGGGGCTTCCTCAAGGCACTGGCGGCCGGCGTCTCGGCTACGGTCGGCCTGCACGTGGTGAAGCGGGCCTCAGCCTCTGAGACACAGGAATCCAGCTCTCATCGCTGGGGGATGGTCATCGACCAGGCCAAGTGCATCGGATGTGGCTACTGCACAATGGCCTGCCGGGCGACCAACGATGTTCCGCCGGACATATCCTGGAACAGGGTGATCGAGGCCGGGACGTACGCCGGGGATCCGGTCTACCTGCCCCGTCCGTGCATGCACTGCGAGCACGCTCCCTGTGTGGAAGTCTGCCCGGTTGAGGCGACCTATCATCGGCCTGACGGTATCGTCATGATGAACTACGATCGCTGCATCGGATGCCGTTACTGTGAAGTCGCTTGCCCATACGGGGCCCGCGCCTTCAACTGGGAAGAATTCACAGGCCCAAATCCCGAAGTCCCGAAATGGGGCGAGCCCGAAGTCGAACGGCGGCCGCGCGGTGTCGTCGAGAAATGTGCCTTCTGCTACCAGCGCATCGATCGAGGGCTTGCGCTCGGGCTGAAGCCGGGGACCGATCCCCAGGCGACCCCGGCCTGCGTCGTGGCTTGCCCGACACAGGCCCGCGTCTTTGGGGATCTCAACGACCCCGAGTCGGAGGTCAGCCGACTGCTTGATACGTATCCGGCCTACCGGCTGCGCGAAGACTTGGGGACGAGCCCCAGGGTCTTCTACTTGCAGGCCCGAAAGGGGGAGGTGGCGGCATGAGGGCTCTCGGCCTTAGGGTCAAGCGGAACGCCTTCCACATCTGGATCGGGCTGCTGGCCGGGTTCATGCTCCTTGGTGCAATCGCAGCAGGCGTCGTCTTCACTCGCGGATTGGTAGTGACCAACCTGACGGATTTGGTTCCCTGGGGTTTGTGGATCACCATCGATCTTTCATCGATCGCCATGAGCGCCGGCGCTTTCCTGCTTTGCGCCGCGGTATATCTGCTGGATCTCAAGCGCTATCAACCGGTCGCTCGCACGGCGACGTTCATCGGTCTGATCGGGTATTCGATGGCGGTTCTGACCTTGCTTCTCGATATCGGCCGGCCGGATCGATTCTGGCATCCGATGGTCTTCTGGAACCCACACTCCGTTCTGTGGGAAGTCACAATGTGTGTCACGCTGTACCTGACCGTGCTGGCGCTGGAAACAGCGCCGATCGTCGGGGGTGCAGCCTGGTTCAAGCGCCGATGGCCGCGGGTCTCGAAGGTATTGAGTGGCATTCATCACTACGCCCCTTATCTGGCGGTGGCCGGGTTGGGCCTGTCCCTCCTTCACCAGTCGTCGCTCGGGGCGGCGTACGGCGTGCTGAAGGCCAGGCCGATATGGTATCGACCTGACCTGTCCGTCCTGTTCATCCTGTCGGCGATGGCTGGTGGACCGGCACTGACCGTCCTGGCCTCAATGGTTGCTGGTCGGCTATCGGCGCAGGTGAAAGTCAGGGATGAATTGCTCGAGAAGGTCTCGGGCTTCATCGGTTGGGTCCTTGTGGCGTACCTGTACCTCAGGTTCTGGGACGCGCTTTCGATGACCTACACCTATCTGCCGGGCCGTACTGAGGGATTACAGCTGCTCACGCAAGGGCCGCTCTCCTTCAACTTCTGGGTCGGTGAGATCATCCTGGGTATCATCGTCCCGATGATCATCCTGTTGCGCCCGAGCCTGCGCAGGTTGCCCATGGTGCGGATGATCGCGCTCGGGCTGATTGTCGGCGGAGTAGTGGCCTATCGATGGGACACGAACCTGGCCGGACAACTGATCGTCCTTACCTATCTGCCGCAGGAGATCGTAGCCCGCTACACACACTACTTCCCCTCGCTGGTCGAGGCGCTCGCCGGCGCGGGTGTGATCGCCTATGGTTTGATGGCATTCACGCTGGGGGTGCGATACCTGAATGTCGTCGATCACGAGGAAGTCCCGGAGATTCGTCCGGTCCCGGAATTGGCGACTTCGGCAGCCGATTGAGACAGCGCAGGACCAACTCCTGGTCCTCGCGCATCGAGGTTTCGTCTGAACGAGTGGTCGGGCGGTGAAGCCGCCCGACTTCTTGTTCCGGCGTCTGCCCCTTCCCGGCCCGCGTCGAGCCGTGACATGTGAAAAGCCGGGCGCCAGATGGCGCCCGGCTTCTTCTTATCTTCTGAACCGGGTCAAGCAAGGCCGACGTGTCGTGGCGAATTCAGAAGCGCGTTCGATGTATCTTATTCGCCGTTGAGCCCTTTCGAAGCCTCGCCGTGCCGACCCGGGTCTACGCCATATTACTTCATTGCATCCAAACCCGCCTGGAGCAAAGCCTTGGTATAGGCAGGGTTGTGGACGCCCAGGCTCTTGTCTTCATGGGCGACGTAGAGCCAGTCATAGAGAGCAGTCGCGACAGCCTCGGGGCCTTCTGTTACGGTCGGGTGACCATCCGCGCTGTTTTCACTGAGCACGCCCGCGGCAACCAGCTTGTCGCCAAGTTCAGTGATCATCGCCTGGACTTCGGTCTGCACGCCGTTGATGTCGAAGTCCGTGGCATCGGTGTGACATGTCTGGCAGGTCGCAACGTCCGGCTCAAACGTGTGATTGGCGGCGTCTCCACCCATGTGGCATCCGACGCACGTATCCTTCACCACCGAGTAGTGCGCGCTGGGGGTGCCCGCAACGGAGCCGGCTACCCCGAGCAGCATGGCGCTCTGCGGGCCGTGGTGTGGACCCCAGTGTGTGGAGATTCCACTGATCACGCCGTTCTCTGCGACAGGGAAATCGCGGCGTGGCTGATGGCAGTTGGCGCACAGATTGCCTTTTCCACCGTCGAAAGTCGAGCCCTCGATGGCGTAGAGAGCCACCGGGTCGGTGGTCTCCAAAGCCCAGTCGGCGGAGGTGTATGTCGTGTGGATCTCGTGGCAGGTGCGGCAATCCTGACGCGTCGGGTTGGGATCGCCGGCTTCAACCTTGTCCGGGCTGAGACCCGCGGCGATTCTGGCGCTGAAGGCGCCGCCGGAGTGACAGCCTGCGCAGTCCGCGCTTGTTCCCCGCACGTAGGCCTCACCTGTCCCGTGTAGGGACTCGCTCCAGGCAGTCGCCTTGCCGTCGATCAACGTAGTGTCATTATGGCACTGGGTGCACGTCAGGTCGGCGGCGGCCGGTGGCGCGCCGGCCGGACCGGTCGGACCCTGAGGTCCCACAGCCCCCTGCGGTCCCGCGGGGCCCGCTGGGCCCGCGGCACCCGCACAGGCCGATAGGACAAGCGCCGCACCGACGAGAGCCAAGCCAAGTATGATCAGTCTTCTTCCCATAGAGCCATTCTCCTCTGATGGTCTCGTTTGGACTTCGTCACAGGATAGCAAGAATCCGCGCGGAGGCAACCTCCTTCCATCCATGCCGAGCAAAGGGCCCGTCGTCTCACTTCGATCCGCCCGCTCTGTTCGATGTCGGCGGTAGAAGCATGCTGATGAGATCGGTCGGCCCGGCTACGGTTCGGAGCTCACTGGTGACCACATGGATCCGATCGAGGTCCGGATCGAGCCGTATAACTCTTACTTCAGGCGCGGCCGCAAGGATCTCGTCGAGAGGGCAGAACCTTTCGACATTCTCGTCGTTGGCCTCAAGTACGATGACTGCCGGCTGAGCCTCGCGGATACTCACCAAGCAGTCCGAGTCCCGGCTGTCGACCACCTGCACTTCGATCTGGTCCAGGTACTGCCCCAGCCGGGTGGCGATCCCCTCTGTGAACATGGAATGGGCTGTAAGGACGACGACACGCGTCCGCGACACGCTCACCCCCGAGATTGAGAGGCTGTACATGATTGAGGGAAGATTAGCGCAAGATGACACTGGTTGGCAACACTCCGCTGAAGCATTCAATGCACCCCTTCGGGTGGGCGGACGCCTGCGGGGTGACTACCTGGATGGGTAGGCCCGGAATCCGATCGGGTGGGGAGCTGAGCCTCGCGGCTGCCAGAGGCCGGAGTCAATCACGACGGCCGAGGAGCCCGGCGCGGATCGCATGAGCGACAGCCTCGGTCCGGTTTTGAACTCCGAGCTTTTGCAGGATGTTGCGAACGTGATATTTGACTGTGTTCTCGCTCACGGACAACGATTGGGCGATGGCCTTGTTAGATAAACCGTCGGCCACCAGCTTGAGTAGCTCGATCTCGCGTCGCGTGAGGCGCGGCAGTCTGTCGTCCTCAGGCCCGGGCCTGTTTCCAAGCCTGGCGATCAGGCGCGCGGCCGTCTTCCGGCTCAAGGCTGCCTCGCCGCGCTCCAGCCCGCCGATCAGGTCGAGGAACTCCTGGGCACTCAAGCTCTTGTGGATGTAGCCCTTGGCACCGGACTGGATCGCGGCAAGCAGATCGCTGTCCTCGTCCGAGACGGTGAGCATGACCACCTGGATCTCGGGAGCTTCCGCCCTCATGCGACGAAGCGCGTCCAGCCCGCTGAGTTTGGGCATAGTGATATCCATCAAGACGAGGTCAGGCCTCAGGTCAATGGCGGACTCGACGGCGGCCAGACCGTCTCCCACCTGGCCGACGACCTCGAAACCGGCTGCCTCCAACAGGCTTACCACGCCGTCCCGGAAGAGGGAGTGATCGTCGGCTACGAGGACCCGCATGCGCCTATCTCCTCCCCAGCGGAGCGTTGACGGAGACGCGAGTGCCTGCCCCCGGCGCGGAAGCCAGTTCGAACGCCGCCCCGATCGACTCGGCCCGCTCTTGCATGGTGCTCAATCCGAACCGGGGCTGATGGTCGGAGTCCGCAGAGGCCGGCACGAAGCCCACGCCGTTGTCAGTGATGGCCAACTCGAGTCTGGTGTCATTCCTCCGCAGGCTCACCGAAGCGCGGCTGGCGGCGGCGTGCTTGCGAATGTTCGTCAGGGCCTCCTGAATGATGCGCAGCAACTGCAACTCGACTTCGGCGTTGAGCTCAATATCCCTTACCCCAGGGCCGATCGAGAGGTCCACCGTGATCCCACTCAGTCGGCTGAATTGGTGGGTGTAGTCTTCGACTGCGCTGGAAAGCCCGACGCCGGCCTTGTCTGTGGTCCTCAAGCCGATGATCGCTTCTCTGACATCGACGAAAAGACCGTGCGAGGCCTCCTCGAGTTGTTGGAGCTGATCATCGGCTTCATGGGTCTGGTTCTTCTTCAGAAGCAGGCGGACGGCCATGGCTTTGTTGTTGACGAATCCCAGGAGCTGGGCGATGCCGTCGTGAAGTTCGCGGGCAATCCGCTCACGTTCCTCAACAATTGCGCGTTGACGCAGCCTGGTTCGTGCGGCCTGATCGCGGGTATGCCTTTCCAGGTCGTCGGCCATCTGATTGAAAGCGACGGCGAGTTGCCCCAATTCGTCGTGCTCGCGGCCACGCTCCGGCAGGCGGGCGCTCAAGTCGCCGCGGGCGAATGACGCCAATGCCGGCAGGAAACTCTCCACTCTGCGCACAACCGACCGGTGTATGAGCAAATACACCCCGATGGTCACCAGCAGCGTGATGCCGACTGAGATCGCCAGATCGATTTCGAGATCGTGGAACAAGTTCTGTTCGAGCGCCTGGACCGGGACATCGGCCAGGACGACACCCAGGTGTCTCTGGGACTCAGAGTGACAGCCCAGGCAGGCCAGTTCATTGTCGATCGGTGTGGCGATCCTCAAGATCCCGGCGGCGCCCGTCAGGAGCACCGCTCGCGGTCGGACAGAAGGATCGTAGACATGGCACTCGACGCACCCCGGCTGGCCGGTGAGCTCCTGCCGACCGAGGTCCGTCGAATGGCTGTCGAGGCGAACGACACCCTGGCTGTCGACGATACGGATCCGATCAATGTTTTCCATACTACCGACGTCCTCTAAGACGGCGGTGATCATTTGATTGTCATTTGCCAGCATCGCCCGACGCAGGCTTCCTGTCAGAATCTGGCCAAGCTGGGCTGCCGTCATCCGAACCTGGCTTTCGACCAGGTCGCGGCCGCGCAAGTAGTGGGCAATCGACAGGGAGGCTAATGCGAGCATCAGTGGAAGCGCAACGCTGATGGCGACCCGCGCCCGCAGGCTATGTCGGAGCCAGGGGATTGTGGATCGACTTCGATCTGTCGACATGTGAGGCTCTCTCGCGGCGATGCGCCGCCTGTACTGCGTCTACCGACTCAGTCGAAGACGGAGGCCGCCGGGTCATCCGTCCGGCTCGTTCCCTCGCTCTATATCCCGCTCCGCGCTCGTGGGGTTGATGTTCCAGGGCTTGATGCCCTCTCCCCAATGAGCGTCAGTTGTCCAAGGCGCCCGCGCTGATCCAATCCAGGATCGTCTGGATTTCGTCCTGCGGCAGCGGGCCTGCTGGAGGCATCTCTGCTCCAATCGTCTGAGTGCCGAGGAGCTTCTGGGCGAGCAGGCTGGCTTCGGGGTCTCCGGGGTTCACGACTGGCCCATTGTCCCCGCTCTCCATCACCGATTGATGGCTCGAGGCGTCCCAGCCTCCCAGGCTGCCATGACAGATCCCGCACTTCTCATCCAGGATGGGGAGCACGTCATTCTTAAAAGAGACTTCGCCAGCGTCTTGCGCGGCTCCTGCTCCGCCCAGCTTCCGGATGTAATCCACAAGCTGGTGGATCTGGTCGGCGCTGAGGATCTCTCCCCAGCCGATCATGGCTGTGGCCTCGTGGCCGACATTGATCGTGTTGTAGATCTGCTCATCCGTGTTGGCGGATTGGAACGAAGGATCGCTCAGCGATGGGCCGATCAGGCCTTCGCCTTGAACGCCGTGGCATTGCGCGCAGACCTCGGCGTAGATGTCAGGACCCTCGATCGATAGCGGTCGGCTCACGATTTCCGGAGGCAGTTCCACCGGAGGCTTTGCTTGCCACGATCGGATGAAGGCTACGAGAGCGTCAACCTCCTCGTCGCTCAACGGGCCTCCGTAAGCGTTCCCAAAGGGTGACATCCCGAAGTTGGGCTGGCCCTGGGAGATGATCGCTCGCAGTGTGGCGTCATCGCGCGTCTCGAGGAACTCGGCTGAGCTGATTGGGGCGATGATGTCGTCCGGTCGGGTTGGGTTGGGCCCGCCTTCGCCGAAATCGCCGTGGCAGACGGAGCAGTTCTTGGCAAAGAGATCCTGGCCCAGCTCGAGGGGCGCGCCGTGAGCGGCTTCGAGTGTGTAACTCACCAACGCGTCGATTTGTTCGGGCGTGAGGATGTTTCCCCATACGGGCATCGTCTCGTGCCCGCCGCCGCTGGCGATTGCCTGGCGGGCCGTCTCGACGTCAGTCTCCGCCGGGACGCGCTGCCCATGGCATTCGGTGCAGTAGTTGGAGAACAGTTGCTGGCCTTGAGGCGTGTTGGACGGGTCGACAACATAGCTGGCCAGCATGTCGAGCTCCGACGAGCTCAATCTCTCTCGCCACGGCGGCATCTCGAGATGCAACCCGCCCTGTTGGATGATCTGGCGCAGGGTGGCTTCGTCCCCCGAGAAGGACACGGATCGTCCGTGGCACGCAGCGCAGTTGATGGCGAACAGGCGCTGCCCGTCAGGGGCGACCAGGAAATTGAGCAGCGCCGTGCGCTCCTCGGGGCTGAGTGTTTGTGTCCAGGCCGGCACTTCCAGACCGGCGTGCGGTGGGTAGTCGGGCCCCTGCTGCAATGCTGACCTAAGCTCAAGTGGATCGCTGGCCACGAGTTCAGAGGTCTGGTGGCATTCGGCACAGTTCTCGGTGAACAGGCGGCTGCCGTCGGGGGAGAGGATGAAACCTGCCAGCGCATCGATCTCGTCGCTGGTGAGATCGGCGTTCCAGGCCGGCATGCCTTCGTGTTTGCCCTGGGCGATGACGGCGTGCAGGTTGGTGCTGGGCGGCACGCTGATGGACGGGCCGTGGCAGCCGGCGCAGTTTGTGACGTAGAGCGCGGCGGTTGGATCACCGAGTGAAGTGTCGGCCGGCGGAGGCGTCTCGCGCACCGCCTGCAGCGTCAGCAGCCCGACGGCGAGCACGACCAGTGTCACGCCGGCGGTGACAATCGGCCGACCGATGGGATGTCGCTTGGCTGTCCGATCGATAAATGGCAAGAAGAACAACAATCCGAGGACCACGGTCGGGATGACGATGACCCCGATAACCTCCAACTTCCCCGGGAAGTACTTCAACAACTGGAACAAGAACAGGAAATACCATTCCGGTCGAGGGGTGTACGATGTATCGGCCGGGTTGGCCCGGGCTTCGAGCGGGGCGCCGATGAAGTAGGCCAGAGCCGCAAGCGCCAGGAACACCAAGAGTGCGACGACGGCATCTTTGACGACGACGTCAGGAAAGAACGACGGCCCGGCTTCCTTGGCTTTGTGGTAGGCCTCCAGGTACTCTTTCTTTTCTTGTTCGTTCATCGGTCACTCCCCCCTCTTCGGCGGGGCGCTGATCCCGATCCGGATGACAAGGTAGAGGTGCACGAGTACCAGGCTCAGCAAGGCCGCCGGCAGGACCCACACGTGTACGCCGAAGAATCGTGCCAGGGTGACCGCTGAGAGTTCCTCGCCGCCGCGCATGATGCGCAGGATCCACTCTCCGACAACGGGCGTCACCCCGGCGATGCGCGTGCCGACGGTCGTAGCCCAGAATGCCTTCTGGTCCCATGGGAGGAGGTATCCGGTGAAGCCGAACCCGACCACCGCCAACAAGAGAAGAACACCGGTAAACCAGGTGACCTCCCGCGGGTACTTGTAGGAGCCTTGCAGGATCACACGCAACATGTGCAGGCCCACGATGACGACCATGGCGCTGGCACCCCAGTGGTGCAATCCTCGAATTAGCCAGCCGGCCGGGACCTGCCCGGTGATGAACTGCACGCTGTCATACGCGTGATCGGGGGTCGGGACGTAGTAGATGGTGAGCAAAATCCCCGTCACAATCTGATTCACCGCCAAGAAGAGTGCCGCGCTCCCAAGGGTGTAGAACCAATTGACTTTGGGGATCTTGCGCAGGAAGATCGCTTCCCAGACCTGCCGCCATCCCAGTCGTTCGTCCAACCAATCGCCGACTCTGGCCGCCATGTTCAGCCTCCCAGAATGAACAGTTCGTCGTCCTCGACCTTAACTTCATAGCGGTCGAGGGGTCGCGGCGGAGGGCCGGACACGACGTTGCCGTCCTTATCGAATACGCCGTTGTGGCAGGGGCAGAAGAACTCCCCTTGCCCGCTGACCCAGCGCACCCGGCACCCGAGGTGGGTGCAGATGTTGGACATCGCCACGAATTCGCGCCCGTTGTCGGTCCTGACGTAGGCTGAGAGTTCTTCCTCGTTCTCGATCCAGCCTGTCTTGCGGGTGATTCGGGCTTTGAAAAGCGTGGGGGCTCCGAGTTCGACCTTGGCTGTCGAGCCCAGCCGGATCCAATTCTGGGTCCCCGTGCCCTGGAGCGCCGGACCAATGATGTAGGCAATGGCAGGGATGCCGAGCCCGGCGCTGATGACCCCGCCGATCGCCCAGGTCAGCGTGCTCAGGAATTGGCGACGGCCCATTCGGTTCGGTTCACCCATTGTTGAAGCACCTCCCTTCGCGTGTCACGCCCGGTGACATTTCGAGTTCGGGTTGTTGCGTTCTCGCCGCCAATCCGCAGGCTCGGTCCTTACTTCTCAGGCGCACCGGCCTTGATCCAATCGACGACTCGTTGAAGTTCTTTGGCTGAGAACTGTCCGAAGTGGGGCTGGTCCCCCGATTGTTTCCGGACAAGAAGGCTTCCCTGAGGATCACCGGGCACGATCACCGGCCCGTTCTTGCTTCCGGCCATGGCCGTGGCGTAGGACGTCAGGTCGAGGCCCATGGTTGCTGACGCGCCATGGCACGCGGCACAGCGGTTCTGGAACAGCAAGCCAATGGCACCATCGTATGTCAGGCCGGCGATGCCTGACATGGCCTCCTGGGTCAAGCTGTATGACGCGCCGTACACCTCGACAGGCCTTCTCGTGTAATTCGGGGATTTCCTGCGAAATGGCGCTGCCGGTGATGAGCTGATCGACGGTGTCCTCGGGCGAGAGGATCAGGTGGGTGACCCTGTTGTGACACGTGATGCAGTCCATCTCCTTCAAGTCGGATGGGTTGATCGAGGCCGGATCGATGCCTGAACCCAACTCGACGTATTCCGAGACTGAACCATCGTCCTGGATGACACGCACGTAGGGGATCGACTGCTCTTCGGGATCCAACGGCAGATAGTGAACCTGGTTCTCGATGTGCCAGTGGATGCCGCGCCCGAGGCCCTGCCGCTTCGACCCGCCTCCGGTCTTGAGGACGAGATAAGTCGTCGTCGGCGTGTTATCCACACCATTGGCATAGTGTTGAATGTGACGCAGGCTATCGTCGGAGAATTTCTCCGGGAAGTGGCAACGCTCACACGTCTCGCGGGCCGGCCTCAAGTCCGTCGCCCGAATCGGAAATTCATACTCGTGGAAAGCCAGAGCGACGATGTACTTGGTATCTCCCGCCTTGCGGGTCACACGGGTGGCGATGAACCCGCGGCCGATGTGGCACTCGACGCAATCCACCCGGGCGTGATGCGAGGTCAGGCAAGCCGTGTATTCGGGCGGCATGGTATGGCAAACGGCGCCACAGAAAGGAGGCGAATTGGTGTAATCCCAGGCGTACGCGCCTGAGACGAGCGCCGCCAGGCTGAGCACGTCGAGCGTGGCGTACGGGAGCAGCCCGATCCACAAGGGTGAGCCTTCGGGCGGGAAGTAGAAGCGCCGGATCGCCCCTCTCAACGTTTCTATGCGCATTCTCCGATTGAGCCTGAGTTTTAGTTTTCCGGCGCGCCGGCCTCGATCCACTGCCGGACCAGGGCCAGTTCCTCACCGGTCAGCTGCCCCGGATGACCGCCGGCGGATTGCTTCGATACCAGCAGGCTGGCGTCGGCATCGCCAGGCACGATCGCCGGGCCGTCGACTCCACCGGCGCTGATGCCGGCGTAGCTGGACAGATCCAGCCCGCCCAGACCCGACGGCCCGCCGTGGCACGTCCCGCACTTGGTCTGGAAAATGGCCCCGATCCCGCCATCCCAGGTGACCGCTGTGATCGGCTGTGCCGTGGCCGAAGGCAGCGCCGTCGGGAAAGGTGTCGGCGTGAGCGGAGCGTAGACGACGACATTCTCGGCGGGCGGCAGGGTGGTAACAGCTGTATGCTCCAACGCGACAAAGGCGTAGATCCCGAGGAGCATCACCGCCGCCAGCAGGCCGTAGACCGGATAGAAAATCCGCTTGCGGCGGGTAAGCAAGCGCTGTTCGACCGGACGCTCTGCCACACCGGCCTTGAGATCGGCCAACTCGAGCGGGTGCTCCTCGATCATCTCGTCTTCTGTCAGTCGACCGGTGAACATGCTCTTGTTGAGTTCGCGGACGTGAACGTGGTAGATGTGCCAGATGATGATGGCCAGGACGGCCAGCACCGCTTCCGCCCCGTGGGCCGACTTCGCCGCCGGCACAAACTCCCCTGGGAGTAAGCGGGTCGTGGCGATCGGGTTCCACATCATGAAGCCAGTGAGCGCCATGATCACGGTGCCCCAGACCACCGCCCAATACTCGACCTTCTCTTCGAAGCTGAAACGACCCTGCTGTGGACGGACTTTGCTGAGACCCAGATTGAAGAGCAACGCCTGCACGGCCACACGAACATCGGTCATCGTCGGGAGCATCGAAAGACGTGTCCGGCGGACGAAAAGGCGGAATCCGACGGCACCGATGTGATACACGGCTTCCAGCATCAGGACGACCGCCGCTCTATGGTGGATCACCCGCGTCGTATCGATCCCACCGAGCAGGCGCAGGATCGCATCCGAGATACCCGCCATTGGGAACTTCTGCACCAGCCCGGTGATCGCCAGGGTGGTGAAAGCGGTAACCAGGATCCAGTGCTCGATTCGATAGGAGACCGGGAAGCGGAGGTACTTGCGGGATTCACTCATCGCTGCGCCCCTTCCGCTTGATCATTATCCGACGGACCCCATCAGCGACGACGAAGACCAGCATGCCTCCAATGACGGTCGGGATCAGAATCCGATAGAACAATTGGACGTAGTAGACCAGGGCATAATGCTGCGGGCTGGGCCGATAGTGGCTCAGCCAGGCTGTGGGGAAATTCGTGGTCGCGTCCGGATGACACTTCTGGCACGTTTTGAGAAGGTTGGCCTTCATCACCGTGCTGTTGGGGTTATTCGGTGCGAGGATATCGTGCACGCCATGACAGTCGATGCACACGGGCTTGTTGGTCTGTTGATCGGGAGTGATGGCTTCGAAGATCACGACAGTCGTACCGTGGAAGTCAGAGACATACGTGTTGAAGACGTCTGTGCTTATACCGTACTTGTCCATCAACTGTTTGTTGGCGTGGCAGCGGGCGCAGATCTGGGGGGAGAACAGCCGGAAGGGGCTGTTCGACGGACCTTCGATGTTGTGAACTCCATGGCAATCGATGCAAGTCGGGACGTCCGGATTTCCTTCGCCGATAAGCGCCGCACCGTGAACGCTGTCCTTGTAAAGGTCATAGATCTGGGAGTGACATTTCTGACAGGTCTGGGGGATGCGGGTGCGGGGTTGGTCGGGTGGCTGGACGTCGTGAGCTCCATGGCAGTCGGTGCACACTGCGGCGTTGATGTTCCCGGCCGCCAATGCCTTCTGATGAACGCTATCCAGCGTCTGCTGATATTTGTCCTGATGGCATACGGCGCAGGCGGTGTATTTCTCCAGGGTGAACTCGCGTAGGGTCTGTGCCGCCACCTTTGGATGGGGATATCCGGTGATGTCGGTGTGGCACTGGACGCAGGCGTAGCCGAGCTGGCCATGGACGGAGTTGTTGTACGTATCGCGGTCGACAGTCAGATACAACTGCTCCCCGGAAGGCAGATCCATGGTGAGCCCAGGGGTGCTGTGGCAGGCGAAGCAGGATTCGTTGCTGATGCCCTGAGCCGAGCCCGAGGCTGGAGGGATCGGCTGGGCCCCGGATGGCCTGGCCCCACGCCCACCAGCCGCCAAAGCCCCCCCGGCGCGAAGCCCTATCACGACGGCGGCGAGCGTGAGCGCCGCGCCAATGCCCAGGGAAATCCGACCGAGGCGGGTTCGCGCCGTCATCGCACCACCTCAGCGATCGAACCGCTTGTCGATACGTGCATCGGCCACCATCCATTCCATTGATCGATCACCCCATCGGTCCCCTTGTCGGAGGGCACGGGAGACCTGCGAATCGCCGGTCGTGAGGCCTGCCAGAAGCCGGCCGGAATGGCAATTGCCCGACAGCCGCAGGCAATCATCCTCCGAGCGGGGACATCTATGCAATTTGTCCGGCAAACGCCGAAGGGGGCAAGCCCCCGCACCGCTACCCGGTTGGGTGGGGTAGACTCCCCATGATTACAGGCGAAGTGTAGGGTGATCAACCCATACTGCCAAGTGATGCTTGTCACCAAGGACCGTCGACTGAAATCACCCTACCCAGGTAGTCATTATGCCACTTTGTTCTCAACGGCACATATAGGATCATAACAGACCATGCCCGCACAGAGCCAGGGTAAGGGTCAGCGAGGGGTGCTGTCCGGTTCGGGCGGGAAGGTCTTGATGATCTTTGTCACCCCAGGTGGTGGGCGTTTTGGCCGGCGGCCGGGGTTCGCCAGGTGGTGGTACCGGGGTTGCCGTAGGCCCCGGGGTGGAACTTGGGCCCGGAGTGAGCACCGGGAGCCCCCCGCCGCCCCCGCTGAAGCCGACCAAGAGGCCGGAGACCCAGCAGGATCGGTCGCCGGTGGGAAATCCGATCCACCACCACGTGCCGCTGGCGTTGCGTCCGCGGGCCAGGATGGCCTGACCGGCAGTCAGGTATCCGGCCACGTCGCAGTTGACCCCGGGCCCCAGCCTGCAGGTTCAGCAAAGACTCCGCCTACTTCCTTCCATAGGCCCACGGGCTATCCGCTCGGCAAGCGAGCCGCCAGCCATGAACCGCATCACCAGATAGGGTTGGCCATCTTGCTCGCCCGAGTCGTAAACCGGCGCGATGGCTTCATGTTCGAGGGAGGCGATCATCCGGGCCTCTCGTTGGAAACGAGCTCTGAACTGTGCATCGCCGACGAACGGCCGGGGCAAGAGCTTCAAGGCGACATGGCGCTTGAAGCGCGGGTCGCGGGCGTGCAGGACGGTGGCCATCCCGCCTCGGGCAATCTCATCGATGATCTGATATCGATCAATTCGTTTGGGGATCACGCCGGCGCAAGACCCGAGAAGGCGAGCTGCACTTCATTCTTCTCAGGATATCATAGCCGGGGTTTCATCGAGTGTTAATGCAGGCCGAGAAAGATCCAAAGGGGTGTTGCCGTCAATGGGCGTCGGAGTGTGCCACGTCACAGGATGAGCCCGTCAGTTGTCGGCCGCAAAAGTGACTTTCATCCGACAGGGCGAACTTCGGAATAATGATAGAATCGGTTCAGTTTGTCGGGTCCAGGGCGTCTTGAGGCGAGGCCCGGAGGGAGAGCAATGGCGGAAAGAACAGTCTTGAGGGCCGAGCCGAAATCAGCCAGTCGTACCAAGTTCATCATCGGTGCGCTGCTCATCGTGGCCGCGATCGTGTATCTCATCGCGTCATCCACTCAGGCCGCTGCTCAGTACTATCTGACCATCGACGAGTTGATGACCAAGGGGGATGCAGTCGCCGGGCGAGATGTCAAGATTTCGGGCGCGGTGGATGGGAGCACGATCGAATACGACGCCCAGACGCTCACTCTCAGGTTCACCATCGCCAACGTACCGGCTGACATGAATGAGATCGATCGGGAGGGCGGCCTGGCGGAAGTGCTGCACAAAGCGGTGAACGATCCGACGGCCACGCGGCTTCAGGTCGTCTACGTCGGCCCCAAACCGGATCTCTTGCGTGACGAGGCCCAGGCCATCGTCACCGGACAAATGGGATCGGATGGTGTCTTCCAAGCCGACGAACTCCTGCTCAAGTGTCCGACGCGATACGAGGAGGAAGTCCCGGCTCAGGTTCAACAAGGCTAAGGTAACCGGGGAAAGATGGATCGGCGACGGACGAGGGACGACAGACGGGAGTCGATCGTCCCTCGTCCGTCGTCTTTGAGGTAGTTACATTACGAGGAGACGGCTTGAATGCTCGCTAACCTGGGGTATTTCTCACTGGTACTGACGTTCATTGCCGCGCTCTATGGCGCGGGTGCTGCGGCATACGGCGCCGTCAAGTGGAAGCCCGCCCTGGTCGAGAGTGCCCGTCACGCCATGCTCTTGACCTGGCCATTGGTGACATTGGCTGCGCTCTCCATCATCGCTCTGCTGGTCGGCGGTCACTACGAGATCAAGTACGTGGCCTCCGTGACGAGCGACGCGATGCCGACCTACCTCAAGGTCACGGCGCTGTGGGGCGGCCAGGCAGGCTCACTCGTGTTCTGGTCGTGGCTCATGTCGGCCTTTGCGACTGCCGCCAGCCTGCGTCGGTGGGACCGAGACCGAGAGTTCCTCCCCTGGGTGATCGTGGTCACAATGGTCACGCTGGCGTTCTTTATCAGTCTTGTGCTCTTCTTTGAAAACCCCTTCCAACGACTGTGGCAGACGCTTGATGGCCAGCAAGTTGCCGCGCTATTCCAACCCAGAGGCACAATCCCCCTCGTCCCCATGGACGGGCAGGGCCTCAACCCGCTATTGCGCCATCCGGGCATGGTCATCCATCCCCCGATGCTTTACCTCGGTTTCGTTTCGTTCGTGATCCCGTACGCGTTCGCCATCGCCGCACTCGTCACCCATCGGACGGATGATCGCTGGATCCGGATCACCCGCCGCTGGACGCTTGTCGCCTGGCTGTTTCTCTCACTGGGCTTGATCCTTGGCGGTCGCTGGGCCTACGACGTGCTGGGATGGGGTGGCTACTGGGGATGGGACCCGGTTGAGATTGCCGCCTTCATGCCCTGGCTGGCCGGGACCGCTTTCTTGCACTCGGTCATGATCCAGGAGAAACGGGGCATGCTGAAGCATTGGAACATGCTCCTGATCATTCTCACCTACGCACTGGTGATCTTCGGGACCTTCCTGACCCGTTCCGGCGTGTTGTCTTCGGTTCATGCCTTCGCCCAGTCGGCGATAGGCCCGATGTTCTTCGGCTTCATCGGATTGACGTTTGTGGTGTCGGTTTCCTTGTTGCTCAGTCGCTGGGGGGAGTTGAAAGGCGACAATCATCTGGACTCGGTCTTCGCCCGCGAATCGCTCTTCCTGCTCAACAACCTGCTCTTCATGGGCATCTTGATCGTTTGTTTCTGGGGGGTGATCTTCCCGCTGATCTCGGAGCTCTTCACCGGCCAGAAAGTCACCGTGGGGCCGCCCTTCTATGAGCGAGCCACCGGCCCCCTGTGGATCGGGCTTTTATTGTTGATGGGCGTGGCTCCCCTGTCGGCCTACGGCGCGAGCTCAGGCAGGAGCCTTGGCCGCAACCTGTGGAAGCTTGTCGTCCTGTCCCTGGTTGTACCGGTCGTCCTGTACCTCAACGGTGTCACCTTCGTCGGCGCGCTCATCGGTTACTGGCTGATCGGCTTTGTGATCATCGTGACGCTGGTGGAGTTCTGGCGCGGAGCACTGGCCCGGCACAGGCGTCACGCGGAGAGCTTCCCGCTCGCATTGTGGCGTATGGCGGTTCGAAACCGCCGCCGCTACGGGGGCTACATCATCCACCTGGGGGTTGTATTGATGGCGATCGGCATCATCGGCATCGAGATGTTCCAGACGGAAACGCAGGGAACGCTGGCGCGCGGCGAGTCGTTGACTCTCGGGCGCTATACGATGACCTACCAATCGCTGACCCAGTTCGACACGAACGATGGTCGCAACGTGGCCCGGGCAGTGGTCCAGGTCTATCGCGATGGCAAGTATGTCGGTGATTTGCATCCGCGGCGTGACTACTACTACGCCTCCCAGCAACCCATGACCATCCCCGGCGTCCGCTCGACGCTTCAGGATGATTTCTATGTCTTGTTGGTAGGATGGGAGCCGATCGCTCAGCAAGGGGCCACGTTCAAGGTCTACCACAACCCCGAAGTCAACTTTGTGTGGATGGGCGGGCTGATCTTCATCGCGGCGACGTTGCTTGCCGCCTGGCCTACGCGTGAGTACGAAAGAACCCGACGGACGGCCGCCTCACGCGCGGTCGTAGCCAGGATCTGAGGACATCAGTTGATGCACGGATCGTCGAAGTGGTTGGTGATCGTCGGGGCGGCCGTGCTCGGATTGCTGTTGATGGCCTCGGCCCCGGCCCAGCCGCCGGCACCGCCGTCGGATGACGAGGTGAACGCGATCGCCCACCAGCTTTACTGCCCGGTGTGCGAGAACGTCCCTCTGGACGTGTGCCCGACGGAAGCTTGCGCCCAGTGGCGGGCTACCATCCGCGACAAGCTGGCAGCCGGCTGGTCCGAGAGTCAGATCAAGGACTACTTCGTTGAACAGTACGGCGCCCGCGTGCTGGCCACGCCTCCGGCGCGAGGGCTGAACTGGCTGGTGTATGTCCTGCCGCCGGCCGCATTCCTGGCCGGGGCGTACATCCTGTTTCGCGCCTTTCGCAGTTGGGGCAAGCCGGTCGAAGTTCCGCATCCGGCCGGGAGTGAGTCGAGCGACGATCCATACGTCGCCCGGCTGGAAGAAGAATTGCGTCGAAGGTCTTGAGGACCGCCAGCCGATTCTAGAAAGATCGTGCATGGCGGCCAGGGAACGAATCATGACGGACGAGAGCGCGCTTGAAGACGTAACGGTCCCCAGGTCCAGACGCTGGGGCCCGATCCTTGTCTGGGCTTTGGTGTTCGGTTTACTGGCCGTGATCGGGCTGGGTCTGATTCGCACCCAACAGGGGCACATCGGCGTTGGGGCGCGAGCTCCCGAGTTCACACTGACGACATTCGATGGCTCCACCGTAAGAACGGCCGATCTGCGCGGCAAGGTCGTCGTGATTAACTTCTGGGCCTCGTGGTGCGTCCCGTGCGAACAGGAGGCCGTGGAGCTCGAGATGGCGCACCAGCAACTCAAGGATCAGGATGTCGTCTTCCTGGGTGTAGACTACGTCGATACCGAACCGGAGGCTCTGGCTTACCTCGATCGCTTTGGCATCACTTACGCCAACGGGCCGGACCTGGGGACGCGCATCTCCCAGGCCTTCCGCATGCAGGGCGTCCCGGAAACGTACATTGTCGGTCGCGATGGCCGCTTGAAGCATGTGAAGATCGGGCCTTATACATCGGTCGACGAAATCGTCTCGGCCGTGAACCAATCGATGGAAGAGTAATCATGGATCTCGGATCCCTATTCGTCATCCTGGCCGTTTTTGCCGTCGCCGCCGCCTTCATCGCTCGGCCCCTGATTGAGGGGCACGGATCGGAGATCAGCGCCGACGAACGGCGCATCTCGGCCCTCAAAGCCGAGCGCGATCAGGTTCTGGACTCCATTCTCGAGGCAGAGATGGACCAGGTGATGGGCAAGCTCTCGCTGGTGGAATTTCAGGCGCAGCGTGCGTCATTGGTGGGTCGAGGTGCGGAGCTTCTCAGGGAACTGGCCGGGCTCGAGGGCGAGGCTGCTGGCCAGGACATCGGAGAGGTGCCGGTCGAGACGGCGGGGGATGAATGGGACCTCGAGGCCGAGGTCAAACGCTTGCGGCGGGCGGCCGCACCCGCCAGTGACGAGTTCTGCGGACAATGTGGCAAGCCCGTCGTAGGGGGAGACCGGTTCTGCACGCACTGCGGTGCGTCTCTCGTCACGGAGCAGGTAGAGGCGTGAGGCGCTCTCTCGTATTCATCCTGGCGACAGGCGTTCTGCTCGCCGGGTGCTCGTTGGCCGGGGATGTGACACCGCCGCCGGCCCTGGCCACGGCGCAGGCTGCCGCGCCGGTCATGGTCGCTCCGACGGAGCCGGCCCAAGTCTCCCCTCCCGAAACCGCGCCCGATCCGAATGCCGGCGAGCCAATCTACCAGACTCGTTGCGCTCCCTGTCATGGCCCCCAGGGGATGGGCGACGGCGAGCAGGCTGCCAGTCTATCGAATCCCCCATCCCCTCTCGGTGACCAGGAATTCGCACGAACGGCCAAACCGGCAGATTGGTACGCGGTTGTGACCCAGGGCCGGATGGATCGTTTCATGCCTCCCTTCACCAGCCTGACCGACGCGCAACGTTGGGACGTCGTCGCCTACGCGCTGAGCCTCAGCATGAGTGACACGTCCTTGAGTGAAGGTGAACAGATGTATTCCGACACGTGTGCGAGCTGTCATGGTCCCTCCGGTGAGGGCACGGCACGCGGACCGGCTCTGAATACATCGACGTTCATGGCCGAGCACACGCTGGAAGATGTTTTCGCCGCAGCCACCGATGGCATGGGTGGAGAGATGCCGGGCTTTGCCGACAAGCTGTCAGAGGATCAGCGATGGGCTGCGGCCTCGTATGTACGTACCCTGGCTTTCGGCGCCACGCTCCCGGAAGGCAGCGCTGAGACGGCGCCGGTGGCACCCGCATCCATCGGCAGCATCCACGGTCAGGCCACGAATGGGACGACCGGACAACCTCTCGAGGGAGACTTCGAGGTAAACCTCGTCGGCTTCGACGCCGACGCGCAGGCGGTCGACACCAGCACGACGCTTGGGCCGGATGGCAGCTTCGCCTTCGACGGGCTGGATATCGTCGAAGGCAGGATCTTCGGGGTGACGCTGCAATACAGAGGCGTGGTGTACTTCTCCGATGCCGCGCATCTTAGCCAGGCATCGCCGGATGTCACGCTACCGCTTGTTGTTTACGAAACCTCTTCCGATGTCAGTCAGGTGACGGTCGATCGGTTGCACTTGATCTTCGATTTCCCCGGGGGTGACATCGTCCGAGTTCTGGAGCTGTGGGTGCTGTCCAACAATGGCGACGCAACCGTCGTCGGTGAGGGCGACCAGGGCGCGATCGAGATCCCATTGCCTCCGGGGGCGACGAACCTGGGTCTCCCCGGCGACACGCTCAGTCAGGATGTCCAGTTCACGGATCAAGGCGTGGTCGTGCTCGCGCCGCTCATGCCCGGATCCGGGACGGGTCAGATCGTGTTCAACTTCGATCTGCCCTACAAGCGGAGTCTGGATTTCACGCAGAGCATGGCATTCCCAGTCTCCGCGGTTGTGGCGCTCCTACCGGACGGCGGGCCCAAACTGAGCGGCTCGGGTTGGCAAGATCTTGGTGTGCAGAATATCGGAGGGGATTCCTATCAGAATATGACCCTTGGGGCCCTGGCCTCCGGACAGACACTGACCTTCTCCCTCAGCGGCCAGGGGGGTTCGTCAGCCGGTTCCGGGCTGTCGACCTCGAACGTGGCGATCGGCCTGGGTGTGCTTGGTCTGACGCTGGTTGCCGTCGGGTTGTGGTGGTACCGGCCCTGGCAGCGACCTGCAGCGCAGAGTGTGTCAGAGGAAGGTCCGGCGTCGGTTGGGCCGACTCAGATCCCCTCGATCCTGCAGCAGATCGCCGATCTCGACCAGGCCTACGAGGCTGGCGAGCTCGATCAAAGAGAGTATCGCCGCCGACGTGAGGCATTGAAGGCAAGGGCCCTGGCGCTGAGGCGGAGCCAGCATGATTGAAGTCCGAGGATTGGTAAAGGTGTTCGGGCTGAAACCGATCCTGCGTGGGCTAGATCTGCAAGTTGACGAAGGCGAGTTCGTGGCGTTGGTCGGCCCCAACGGTGCCGGCAAGACCACCCTGCTACGCATTCTCGCGTCTCTCTCTCGACCGACGGCAGGGGAAGTGAGTGTCGGGGGCCATCGTCTGCCGGCTCGGGCGGGCGATGTTCGGCGTATCCTCGGGGTCGTCTCCCACCAGCCGTTGCTTTACGGCGACCTGACCGCTCAAGAGAATCTCAAGTTCTACGGACGGATGTATGCCATCCCTGATCTGGACGATCGCATCGCCCAGGTATTGAAGACCGTCGGCCTCTGGCCAAGGCGGCACGATCTCGTTCGTGAGTTCTCACGCGGGATGCAGCAGCGTCTGGCGATCGGCCGGGCAATTCTGCATGATCCACAGGTAATCCTGTTTGACGAGCCACACACTGGCCTCGACCAGGAGGCCTCGGCGATGCTGGACGAAGTCTTGCAGCAGGTCGCCGCACGCGGCCGCACGGTTCTGATGACCTCGCACGATCTCACCCGGACCTATGATCTGGCGGAGCGGATCGACATTCTCAGCAAGGGTGTGGTCGCCGGATCCTATCAGCGAGGCGAGATAGGGCCGTCTGATCTGCCGGCGATCTACCGAGAATTGACGCGTGCCTGAGGCAGCCTCGCTCCCGGGGACGCTGCAGGCGGCGCGCGATCTGTCCTTTGGAGGCCGATTGCGGGGGTATCTGCGCGCCATAGGTGCCGTGGTCTGGAAGGACCTGGCGATGGAGCTCCGCAGCCGGGAACTGCTCGGGGCGATGCTTGTGTTCGCCCTGTTGGTAATCCTGATCTTCAACTTCGCCCTCGAACTCGACGTGCGGACGCGAGAGACGGTCACCTCGGGCGTTCTATGGGCGACCTTTGCCTTTGCCGGAACGCTTGGTCTGAATCGATCTATGGCGATCGAGAAGGATCGCGGCTGTCTTGATGGGCTGCTGCTGGTGCCGGTGGATCGCAGCGCGCTGTATTTCGGAAAGATGCTTGGTAATCTGGCCTTCATGATGATCGTCGAAGCGATCGTCTTGCCGGTCTACAGTGCGCTCTACAATACGAGCCTGTTCAACCCGGGCCTGCTGCTCGTGATCCTGCTGGGCTCGCTGGGCTATGTCGTGGTTGGGACCATCCTCTCGGCCATGGCCGTGCAAGCCCGGACGCGAGATGTCTTGTTGCCGATATTGCTCTTCCCGGTGATCCTGCCGGTACTGATCGCCGCGGTCAAGGCCAGTAACGGCTATCTCCAGGGTCTGGAGGCAGCCGAAATCATGCCCTGGCTCAATCTGCTCATTGTCTTCGACGTCATTTTCACAGCGGCTGCGTTCATGGTCTTCGACTTTGTGGTTGAGGAATAGGGCGTGACGGAATTCTGATGATGGGGTAGAGTTCAAAGGGTTGCATTCGAGGAGAGGAGACATTCGATGGAGCCGGTGCCGAGACTGTTGAGAATCCTGAATTGGATCACGGGGGCCATGTTCGTTGTGGCGTGTTACCTCGTGCTGTTCTATGCCCCGAGGGAAGCTGTCATGGGCGACGTTCAGCGCGTGTTCTATTTTCACGTTTCCGCCGGCTGGGTCGGGGCGCTGGCATTCCTCACCACGGCGGTCTGCGGGGGGATCTATCTGGCCAGGGGCGACCGCAAATGGGACAACGTCGCCTTGGCTTCGGTCGAGCTTGGGATCGTGTTCACGCTTGTGAATATCGTGACCGGATCGATCTGGGCCCGTCCCGTCTGGAATACCTGGTGGACCTGGGATCCGCGGCTGGTGACGGCCACGGTGATGGAGCTGATCTACATCGCCTATGTGATGCTCCGGCAGGGGGTCGAAGACCCCGACCGTCGGGCGCGTTTTGGATCGGTCTACGGGATCATCGGTTTCTTGAGCGTGCCGGTGACCTTCTTGTCGATTCGCCTTTTTCGCACCATCCATCCCGTCGTCATCGGGAGCGGAGATCCCACGGCCGAAGGCACGTTCGACATGACGCCCAGGATGCTGCAGGCTTTCATGTTCAGCCTGCTGACCTTCACCGTGCTCTACGCTACCCTGCTCTGGCACCGGGTGCGACTGCAGTCGCTCACCGATCACGTGGAACGGATGAAGATGAGATTGTTGGCGCAATGAGTCGGACGACGGACGATAGACGACGGACGACAATGGGGGGCGTTGCCGTTTTGATGGAGCCACATCGCCGTCCAACGTCCGTCGTCTGCCGTCAGATACCTATTCGAATGAGACTTGAGAGATGCTGATCGCACAATCTCCCCCTGACACACTGAGCTACATGCTCCTCGGTTTCGGTGTGATCTTTCTTGGATTGGGTGTTTTGATTCTGAGCCTGGCCGTCCGTTTCCGGAACCTTAGGCGCGATGTGGAGATCCTGAAAGAGATCGAGGCCGGCAAACAGGACTAGCTCAGCCCAGGAAGGGCTAATTGGGGGGAGCCGGGACGTTCGGGATGTGTCGGAGGCACAATGCACCTCCCGCTCTGGCTGCACCAACTCCTTGCAGTTGGGATCACACTTCTCGTTGCTTTGGTGTGGCTACGGCTGATGGACGCCCTGGCTGTCCGCGGGGTGATCCACAAGAACCTCAGCCGCAAGCTCGTCCACATCGGAACGGGCCCTTTCTTCGTCTTGTGCTGGAACCTTTACCCTCACGCGCCGGCCTCGCGCTGGCTGGCGGCAGCCGTCCCGTTGGCGATCACCTTGCACCTGGTGTTCGTGGCCAGAGGCATCGTCCAGGATCCGGGTGTTGTCCACGCCATGAGCCGCACGGGCGACCTTGCCGAGATCCTGCGCGGCCCTCTCTACTACGGCCTCATCTTCGCGGCGACGACAGTCGTGTTCTGGCGCAATTCCCCCGTTGGTATCCTGGCCCTGATGATCATGTGTGGCGGGGATGGACTTGCCGATATCATCGGCAGAAGCTGGGGGCCCGTCAGGCTGCCGTGGTCGAACCGCAAGTCCTGGGCCGGCTCGGCAGCAATGTTCGTTGGCGGTCTTGCATTCGGTATTGTTTTCCTCTTGCTCTTCAGCCAACTGGGGAGGTTCACACCCTCGCTTGCGCTCGGTGAGACGATCGTGGCCGTGGCCGTGGTGAGCCTGGCGGCGACGCTGGTGGAATCGCTTCCAGTGGCTGATATCGACAACATAACAATCACGCTTACGGCCATCGCAGTATCGTGGCTGCTGATCGAACCGCTCGGCTTGTGGCAGGCGACATTCATCACCTTCATCCCATGAGTGGCAAGGCGGAGCCGCCGCGAGCGATCCCGCGGAGCCAGGACCGAAGATGAGCGACCAGGAAGGGGTCATCCAGTATCAGCTTGCGTTTACCCTGGGACAGCCCAAGGAGGTTGAGGGCTTGGATGAGCTCATCGCCTGGCGGAGAATGCTTCGGCTTCTGGGATTGCTCGGCCAGGACTCGGCGCGATACATGGGGCTCGGCTTCGGCAACATCAGCCTGCGGCTCCGGCATGAAGGCCACAGCGTGGATCGATCCCCGTTCATCATCACCGGCTCTCAAACGGGCCACCTGGTTGATCTAGGCCCGGAGCATTTCGCCGTTGTCAGCGGCTGGGACATCGCCCACAACAGACTCGAAGCGAGAGGCCCCATAAAGCCGTCATCAGAAGCGTTAACTCACGCGGCGGTCTATGAGGTCAGCGAGGACACATACTGTGTCATGCACGTGCATTCGCCTGAGATTTGGCGGCGGGCGCGCCAGTTGGCTCTGCCCACGACCGCGGTCGGGGCGACTTATGGGACTCCAAGGATGGCCAGGGAGGTCCAGCAAGTCGTCCAGTCCGAGCCGCCACGTCGACTATTGGTCATGCAAGGGCACGAGGACGGTGTCGTCGTATGGGGTGGCAGCATAGAGGCAGCGGGCCTCACCTTGCTCGCAGTACTCGCGCAGGCGTTCCGCCTCGGTGGCTAGATGTCGCCGGGCATACTGCCGCTGTGAGAGATTTCAATCAAGGCCGGCATAATGAGACAGAAGATATCCTCATTTGGCGGGATGCATCTGGAATTCTGTTGCTCTACGCCAGGTCGGCTCCGCGGCGCGCGACATACCGCCGGGTACACGCCATTTGCCGAAGCTGCTCGACATGGACGGTCAAAGACGGATATACTGAAAGAACGGAACCAACGAGGACGACAGTCACAAGCCGGGGGATGGTATTCTGCGGTTGGTTGTGCTTCGTCTCGTATGAGCATCGTCGACACCACGGAGGTCACGAATGAAAAGCACTGCAGAAATGCTCGAGGTACTGAACCAGCTTCTGGCCGATGAATTGACGGCCGTCAACCAATATATGGTTCACGCAGAAATGTGTTCTCACTGGGGCTACGGTAAGTTGCATTCGGCGATCGAGAAGCAAGCGATCGATGAGATGCATCATGCCGAATGGTTGATCGAACGGATCATCTTCCTGGAAGGGGCTCCCCAGGTGTCCAAGCTCAATCCGATAAAGATCGGGAAGGATGTGCCCGAGATTATCGGGGGCGACCAGGAAGCAGAGATAGGCGCGGTCAAGGCATACAATGCCGGCATCCGCCTGGCCCACGAGGGAGACGATCAGGCTACGGCTGACCTGTTGACGAAGATCCTCAAGATGGAAGAGGATCACGTCGACTGGGCGGAGAAACAGCGCTCCCAGATCGCCCAAATGGGGCTGGAAAGTTACCTGTCCGATCAAACAGGAGAAGACGAGTAGTCGGTAGAAGCCCTGAGCTGTAGAAAACAGACCGAACCCAACACGCGGGGTTCGCGGACCAATCCTGCCGCGGATCCTGCGTGTCTTGTTTCTTGCGAGCCGCGCCGGCGGGCAGGATGCCGGACTAGGGTTCCGTTGCCCTGGCTGAACGCGACTCTTAGAATGAGGCCTCAAGCGCTGATCTGAGCGCCTCAGGCGATCTGTCGGATATCGCCGATCGCGCCGCCTGGCGCAATGAGGTGCGATGACCCCAACGGATCTGCTCATCCTGCTCGGGGGAGCCCTGCTCCTGGCGGTCGTAGCGGCCTTGCTGGTGGACTGGAGGCGGAGCGCCGTTCAGGATGTGGTGCGCCCGGATAGCTCAGCAGGACCTGACCGCTCGGCGGAGCCGATTGACGCCCGCATGCCGGGGGTGAGAGGCAATCTGCTGTGGCTACTCGTCCAGCGGGGCGAGCAATCGCCGCGAGCGGGCGCCGATACGGTGGCGCCAGAGGTCGTCTCTGAAGCCCGAGCCTTGCTTGCACGGCGGCGAAAGATCGAGGCGATCAAACTCGTCCGGGAACACACCGGCCGGGGGTTCAAAGAGTCGAGGGACTTCGTCGATGGGCTGCACTGACGGCATCAACCCGTCTCCGACGCCTGGAGTGCTGGAACTAGCTCCCCGGCCGAGGCGGCTCCATCGGTTTGATGTTCTCTCGACTCGGGCGGCCAAGGCTCGCCGGCGCATGATGGCTGTCGCGGGGCTCGTTCTGGTGGTGAGCCTGTTGGCGTGTGGGGGAATCGGACAGGCGACCGCTCCGTCTATCCCTGCGGCGGGTCAGTCCGGCGGGCTGATCGCTGGCACCTACACTCGGTCGCTTTCCGTCGGCGGCAGGGAGCGACGGAACCGCCGACGAGAACGCGCCCTTTGACGGTGGGATCGGCGACAAGTCGATCTCACAGGTTGACTTCGTCTCTGTCCGGCAAACGATCGATTTCTGGCTTGACTTCGACGGCTGCCCGCGTCACCCCAGCCGGGACCGATCAGGGGAATCATCCACGAACGATATGGTCCATGTGATCAGGGGACGTCGGTTGAACTCTACACGGTTGTGGGAGGCGGGCATGCATGGCCGGGGGGGAACAAACCTCGCGGCTCGGCGGATACGCCCACTCAGGAGATCTCAGCTACGGGATTGAGTTGGGAATTCTTCGCGGCGCATCCCCTGCCCTAGCGGTTCAGGCTACCTGCTGCTCGGCAAGGTCGCGCCAGCAATGCAGGCTTTCAACCGTGGGGCTCTGCTCGGGGGATCCTCGGTGGCCGCCTTCCCTTTCGCGGAGAAACACGTCCGGGGCGAGCCGGCCGCCCGAGGATCCCGCCCAGCACGGAGGAGGGGACGGTGACTCGCTGGCAGTCACGGTCGAGTGGGGATCTACCTGCACGGGCCAGAGTTGTTCTCAGCCACGAGACTATCGGATGTCAGGCCCGATGAGAAGCGAGTTTCTTCCGCGCGGGTCCATGCCTGGTAGCCGGACTGTAGATGACAACCCAGGGAGACCAGCATCCCGCCCAAGGAAGCCAGAGCGCGTCGATAGGCCATGACCAAACGAGCCGGGCGACGCGGTTGCCGCCACTCGCGCCGGCCGTCGGCGCGTGCGATCTCATCCTTCCACCTTCTCTGCGCTTCGATGACTTCGGACCACCTAACCATCGCATTTCCTCCCGGGGGTCGGCTCTCCGGCCCTCCGCATGTGAGCTCGTTTGGCCAACACGCTGACGGTTGTCAGTCCCCCAGAAGGAACTTCGAAACCGCAGCCAGCGTCTCTTCGATTCCAGAGCGGCTCAACTGATAGCACTTGCCGCCGTCGCACCTTCTTTCGGAGAGATAGCCGGTGGCGCTCAACTGTTTCAGGTGACGCGAGGCGGCTGACTGACTGATCCCGAGTCCATCGATGACTTCCTGAGATCGCATCTCTCCTGCGTCTGCAATCATCCTCAAGATCTGGAGGCGTGTATCGTCGGTGAGCGCGCTCAGGCGGACGATGATCGCCGCCCGGCTCAGTTCGTGGGTCTGCAAGCCGGAGGTTGACGGAAGTCTGGCGCCGAACAGAACCCACATGACATGCCCGACGAGGAACCTCCCCAGATAAGGACCAGCGTGAGGGCTGGGTACGAAGATCACCCGCTCGGCGCGTTCGAGCCATGCCTGCCAGCTTTCATTGTCCAATGGTTGGCCGGTGACAAAGCGGGCGGCTTCCAGGTTGCCCATCTGAGTGAAATCCGTCTCTCGGAACGCCCTGACGGCATCCATCAGGACGGGCTCCTTTCGCTCCCATTCGGTCGCCAGGTACTCCTCCCACATGTAGCGCAGATGCTCGACGATCAGTGTCTGCATGGCCGGGGGATCGATCAGGTAGGAGTAGGCTTCGGTCTCAATCTCGGGATTGATGTGCGGCTCATCAAACCGCTGTCTGAGGGAGGACAGGAAGACCTCCGGGCTCTCCAGCCAGGCACCGACGTCAAGCGTGACCGACTCTTCATCAAGTAGAAAGTGGTCCTTGCTTCCGGGCCCAGGCATGCGGGCGTATGTTTTCAGGACCTTGTCGCGGAGCTCGACAGGGTTCACGGCCGCCAAATGCTCAAGGTAGGCGGGGAAACTGGACCAACTGCGGTCGGGGACAACGGCGTAGTGCAGGCCGAGGGTGACTACGGTGTTGCGCTTGCGTTCTTCGGGCGAAAGCCGGTCGACCGTGCGGATCACCCAGTCGTTCAAACCGGATAGCTCATCCGACATGGTCAACAAGAACAGGCTCTGGATGCAATTGTGCGCTGGTTCAACCCCGATCATGACCCGGTCGACCCGGGCAGGGGTGACGATGTCGCTGACGGGAGCGGGCATGGTTTGTGCCTCCGATGCCAGAGTGTGATGCTTGTCTCGCGGTAACCCGAATATTGGGGTTACCGCGATAATCATATACCCATATGGCGATGGAGTCAAGTTCGGCCCACGGGGAGGGCAGGGAGCGCTCGCAGCCGGCCACAACGAGCACCTCTCGCCGGCCAACTGCCTCTCGCAGGGCCCCCGATACCGGGCGAACCTGATCACCAGGAGTCGGGCCTGCGAACGGCGAGCAGCCGGGCGATCTTCAGGGTGATCCCCAGGCCGCCTTCGCATGGCTCAGGTGGTCCTGAGGGCAGGCCAACCAGTTGCCTAGAAGGGCCACGGATGGGGGTGCCGCTTCTCTCTGACGCCAGGATTGACGCTTTGGTTTGACAGCCGGCTGCGCAGGAAGTAAGATTTCCCCCCGATGTGGATGCTGTAGAGAACCCCAACCCGCCGAAGGCGTTTGTACACCCGGTTGAAGCCGAGCGAACTCGGCTTCTCAGTTTCTACGGCATTGTCTGGGAGTACGAGCTGCGGACTTTCCCCCTGGCGACGGACGAAGAGGGGAACGTCCTCGAGGCCATCACTCCGGATTTCTACCTCCCGGGTCACGGTCTGTTTATCGAGCTGACCACGTTGCGGCACACACTCGCCAGACTGAAGCACCGCAAGATCCGCCGCATGCGCCAGCTTTATCCTGACGTGAGCATCAAGCTCATCGATCGTAAGCAGATGATCGCCTTGCTGGTCAAATACGGCATGGAGGCGGATCTTCCCAACATCATCGGCAATCCGGCGGACTTCGATGCAGCCGGGTGACTCGGCCCGGCCCGCCTTGACCCAGCTCGGCCCAGTGGTCTTCGGTGAAGATCAGATTCGACATCGGGTGGCGGAGTTGGCGGCCGATCTCTCCACCGACTACATCGACAAGAACCCCGTCGTCATCGGCGTCTTGACGGGAACGGTCATGTTCATGGCCGATCTTCTTCGGATGCTCACGATCCCGGTGGAAGTGGATTTCATGGCGATCTCGCGTTTCGGCCCGCCGCAGCAGACGCACGGCGCTGTACGTGTTCTCAAAGATCTGGAGATCCCCCTTGGCGGACGCCACGCCGTGCTGGTTGAGGATCTCGTCGATACCGGCTTGACCCTGAGTCATATTCTGGGGACGCTCCAGGCGCGCGGTCCGGCCTCTCTCCGTGTTTGTGCCTTGCTGAGCCGGCCTCAACGTCGATTGATCAAGGTCCCGCTCGACTACGTCGGTTTCGATGCGCCGGATGACTTCCTCGTTGGTTACGGAATGCACTATCGCCAGCAATACCGTCAACTGCCCTACATCGCGGCATGCCGGGTGAACGGAGCGGTTCCTTAGTTCTCAAGTCAGCCAAACACGGGGGAAAAAGGCCTCGACGGCACAGAGCACGTCGAGGCTGGGCTGGTTAAATCGCCAGAGGAGACACCTCGTAGCTTACCCCCGGGCTCAGTTTCCGGCCACCTACTCACTCCAGACTCCGAAGAGTCAGGAGAACCCTACGCTGGCTTCCGAGTGATCCTGCTGCAAGAGCAGGTCTCTCGCTTGCTGGCTTCTTCGACCTTTCGGTCGTTCGACCAGCTCACGGTTTTCGCTTTTATACGACCCGCTTGCCAACTTCAGTTTGTCTTCGGTGGCCATCCTCCGCCGCCCGTTTCTGGGCTTCAAGGGGCCCCCTCCGGTAGAGCGATGCTAGCACTTGTCGTGTAGACGAGTCAACTACTCTTCCCTTAAATCATCGTAAGGTGACCTTAGAAAAGGTAGTCATCGAAGGCTCCGATAGCCATATCACGCCAAGGGGCAGGATTACAATCGACATGGGTGAATGCTTCGCGGACAACTCTGACACAGGAGGACAACATCGATGGATGCAGAAGGCGCTCTTCGCACACAGCTGCTGGAGCTCCTGCGGGGCGGTCACGCGCATATGAGCTTCGATGATGCGGTCGATGAGTTCCCTCAAGACCGTATCAACGATTTTCCACCGGGCGTCAGCTACACGCCGTGGCACCTGTTGGAGCATCTCCGGATCGCCCAATGGGATATCCTGGAATTCATACAGGATCCGAACCACGTCTCCCCGGCCTGGCCCGATGAAAACTGGCCGCCGAAAGAGGCGAAGGCCACTCAAGCGGATTGGCAAGCCACGCTGGCCGGCTTCCGGGCCGACCACCAGGCGTTGGAGACCATCGTTGAAGACCGTACGACAGACTTGATAGGGGATCTTCCCCATGCGCCGGGATACAGCGTGCTGCGAGAGATCCTGGTGGTTTCCGATCACAACGCTTATCACATCGGCGAGTTCGCCATCCTGCGGCAAGTCATGCAGACCTGGCCTCCCGACCGCGCTTGAGAATGTTGGCTGACGATGGGCCCGGGTCGCATTCTCTCGGAGGCAAGGCCCCAGCCGGAGGACAGGCTGCTTCAGTGAAAGGGAAGAGAGATGGATCAGCCAGATGAGATGCGGGCGATGGTGCTCACCACCCCTGGCGAACGGTTGAAATCCAAGATGGTCGAGGTGCCTGAGCCGGGGAGCCGGCAGGTCCTGATACGTGTTCACGCATGTGGCGTGTGCCACACCGACCTTCACATCGTCGATCAGGAACTGACCAGCCCCAAATTGCCTCTGATCCCGGGGCATGAGATTATCGGAACGGTCGTGAAAATCGGCGATCGGGTCGAACGCTTCAAGGGTGGGGAACGAGTCGGCGTGCCCTGGCTTGGATCCACATGTGGTGAGTGCCGCTACTGCCTGAGCGGGAACGAGAACCTGTGCGAGCGGGCGGGGTTCACCGGCTACACGATCGATGGAGGGTTCGCCGAGTACACTGTCGCCGATCAAGACTACGTCTTCGCGGTTCCGGACGCCTACCCCGACGCGGAGGCGGCGCCCTTGATGTGCGCCGGTCTCATCGGGTATCGCTGCCTGCGCCTGGCCGGGGAAGGGATCGGCAGGCTGGGCATCTACGGCTTTGGGGCGGCGGCCCATATCATCGCTCAGATCGCAACCCATCGCGGGATGGATGTCTATGCCTTCACCCGCCCTGGCGATGTCCAGGCGCAAGAGTTCGCCCGACAATTGGGCGCGCTTTGGGCAGGCCCGTCGGATCAGCCTGCGCCGGAGGGACTCGACGCAGCGATTATCTTCGCCCCGGTAGGCTCCCTGGTCCCGGCAGCGCTCAAGGCCGTCGTGAAGGGAGGTCGAGTCATATGCGGCGGGATCCACATGAGCGACATCCCGGCATTCCCGTATAGCATCCTGTGGGGTGAGCGCATGGTTCGCTCGGTGGCCAACCTGACCCGAGAAGATGCCATCGACTTGCTTGAGGTTGCCCCGGGCGTGCCGGTCCG
This sequence comes from uncultured Anaerolineaceae bacterium, assembly GCA_964528155.1. Taxonomy (GTDB): domain Bacteria; phylum Chloroflexota; class Anaerolineae; order Anaerolineales; family E44-bin32. The sequence goes on along the minus strand of CAZGRL010000001.1, from coordinate 17,866 downwards.
AACGGAAGTCCAGAGGTTCCCTCTTGAGGGTGCCAACGAAGCTCTGGATCGAATGAGGCGGGGGGAGCTCAGAGGGGCGGCGGTGCTTCAGATCGCTGGGGAGGACTAGGGCAGGTCGGCGAGCAGATCAGCTTGCCAGGACCTTCTTCACTTCGGCGCTGTGAACGTGGATGCCGTGGATCGCATTGCAGATTTTCTCGACCATCTCTAAACGCATGTGAGACCAGATCGGCAGGCTCAGGCTCTTGCCGGCAATCTCGTTTGTCACTGTCAGTGGGTCGATCTGCTCTTCAAGCTGTCTGATGTAGGTCTTATGCATGTGGACCGGTGGATCGTGGTACTTGCGTGTATCGATGTTTTCGGCCTGCAGGGCGAGAGCCAATTCGTCTCGACCAAGCCCGAAAGTGTTCTCGTCAATAGTGATCGACAGATCTTTGTATGAGCATCGATCTCCGGGAGCGACCTCCTGGAAGGTGATCCCGGGTACCGTGTCCAGGGCTTCGCGATACGCGGCGACAAGTCGATTCCGCCGAATGGCGTTCTCGTCGAGCATGGTCAGACTGTGGATGCCCAGGACAGCGTTGAATTCGGGCATCCTGGCGTTGACCCCCGGAAAATCGCTGCCGTAGTCGCCCGGATTTCCGTACTCGCGTCCGACTCGGATATGTTCCGCAAGCTTGTCATCATCTGTGGCGACGATCCCGCCTTCGCCGGCAACCAGCAACTTGGTCGGGCTCAGGGAAAATACTTCTGCGTCGCCGAAACGACCGACCGGGCGCCCCTGATGCAAGGACCCGAATCCATGAGCCGAGTCGAAGACCAATTTGAGACCGTGATTCGAGGCGATCGGCTCTAGTTCGGCGATCGGCGCCGGGTTACCGAAGTTGTGGACCGCGACGATGGCCGTGGTCCGGGGTGTGATCGCAGCTTCAACCCTCGCCGGGTCGACATTCCAGGTGTGGCGATCAATGTCGACAAACACCGGTCGGGCGCCCAGCCAGACGAGCGGATGCACGGTTGCCATGAAGGTGAACGATGGGACGATGACCTCGTCCTTGAGCGCAAGGCCGTGGTATGTCAGAAGCAGTCCGAGCGTGCCTGAAGACACGCCGACGGCATGTTTGACGCCGAGGTAGTCGGCGATGCGCGCCTCGAACTCGCGCAAGTACTCACCCTTGGTGAGGTTGCCGCTCTCGAGGATGCCGGCTAGCTCGTCGCGCAGCCCATCCTCGAACGGGGGCAGGGTAGGGCGCACGATGGGGATGAACGCTTCGAATGCGGGAGTTTTGCTGAGAACTGCAGGTGAGCCGGGCATCAGGCCTCGCGCGCGCTTCAGAATAAGAGGAGCAAGTCGGCCAGCAGGGCCTCCCTGGAATGCCGCTTCGATGGTCTACCTCGCGCCGGAGTCGACCTGATGTTTTGCACAGCCCAACCCTGGTGGCGCGGCGGCCGCTATTATAACATTCGGCTAGAGAACCCCTTCGGATGGATCGGCTGAGGTCGCTTCGCTCCGAATCGCATTCATCGCACCCTTGTCTGTAGGCTGATACAGGAGACCAACCCAGTGAGCAAAGCCGCAGTCCTCTCTGAACTCAATGCCAGCCGTGAAGCCATGCTCAAGACTCTGGAGGGACTGGACGACGACCAGATGGTTGAACCTGGCGTGATCGGCGATTGGTCCGTTAAGGATATTCTGGTCCACCTGAGCCTTTGGGAAGCGGAGTTGGTGACGCTTCTCTGGCAAGCTCGCCAGGGCCGCAAACCCACGACGGCTCAACTCAGCCCTGATACGGTCGACGAACTGAACGCCCGCTGGTATCCCATGCATAAGGATCGGGCCCTCAACCAGGTTCTGGAGGACTTCCACGCCGTGCGCCGTCAAACGGCCCGCAGGGTGGATGGTTTCACGGACAAGGAACTGGCCGACCCGGGCCTCTTCCCCTGGCTGGATGGTGAACCTCTTGGGCATTGGATCGCCGAGGATAGCTATGGGCATGAGGCCGAACACATGGCCCAGATCATCACCTGGCGGCAGTCACACGGCGTCTGATCGTAGAGGGTGTCTCGGACCATCGACCTTGAAGACGAGCTGCCCTCGCCAAAAGGCTGCCGGAGCCTGTCAGGCTCCGGCAGCCTCGGGGGCCTCAACCCTACCGCGATCCTTCGCCGACTTCTCTGATTGCTCCTCGACCCGTTCGACGACAATCGTACACTTCGTGACCAGGGCCGCGATGGCGCCGATCGCCGCCAATTGAGGTGCCAGAATCGCGCCGACCACACCCAACGTGAGGGGCAAGTCGATGAGGGCCTTTCCCTCCTCGTTCTTGATCGTCACGCGGCGTATGTTCCCCTCGTGCACAAGCTCCTTGATCTTGGAAACAAGCGCATCGCCGTCGACGTGGAACTCTTCGGTTCGGACTTTCTGTTCACTCATGGTCTGCCCTCCTATCCCACTTGGCTCAAGCGGCCCACTTGGCGCTCATGGCGCAGCCTCGTCTACCGGGAGGCGTGTTTCCGATCAGCGTATTCCCCCACCGAAGGTGCGCCTCATGACCCGGTAGCGGCCAAATAGAGTAACGTCACAATGATTCCTCCCAAGTCCCTTCGGGCCCTGCTCCCTGGCCTGTGGTCTGCCTGCACCTGCCCGCCCGGGCGGTCGGGCCAGGGTGGCGCAGGCAAAGGTGGGCAGGCGGAATGACAAGGTCGGGCATTTCCTCGAAGCGGGAGCCCTCCCCAGTGTGTCATTCGGAGCCCGAAGGGGCGAGCAATCATCCGAGAGTCTCGAGCGGAAGGCTCCGTTGGGGCTCAAGGGCTACGATCCCATTACGCACCCAAGAGACGGCTTGATCATAGATAGTGCAAGATCACGACGGAGAGCGAGAAAGCAAGAATTGCGAGGTGGCTGGCCTCCGCATATCGGATCTCCGACGAATACTCATGCGAGCTCATGGGCGGTCAAGACGAGCCCGAACGACTCACCGCCTGCGGGAGACAGTGCGCCCGCCGACCATCGTATCACGGTCCACCATGGCGTCCCGGCGCTGTTCAAGCTTCGGTCAGATCGTGTCTTTGTGAGTCCTGAGTGAGGAAGGTCCGCTCAACCAGATCGGCTAACCCTATGGAATCGTTCAAGTCAAAGCAGGGTGTATCCACGTCCAGTTGGGCGTCTGTGGCGAAGGCAAAGCACTGTTCTGGCGAGCCGATCAACTCAAGGCCGTATGCCTCCCGCACGACCTGGATTGTCGGTTTGCCGGCCTGCATATAGCCTTCGGTGAGGATGATATCTACGTCATCTATGGTGCGGGCGATCTCGTCTAGGCTGAGTTCGCGCTCGAGGGAGCGGTACGAGGCGATCCGATCGGGGCTGGCAATGACGACATGCTGGCTGCCAGCGCGAGCATGCCGCCAACTGTCTTTACCCTCCTGGTCGATCTCGAAGCCGGGATGCGAGTGATGCTTGATGGTGCCCACGCGATAGCCGCGCCGTTTGAGCTCAGCGATCAACTTCTCGAGCAGGCTCGTCTTCCCGGCTCTGGATTTGCCGATCACCGTGACCAACGGGGTGGACGTGGGCATTCGACATGACCTCTTGCAGCGAGGCGCACCATTCGGCTCTCGATCACACTTTCTCTATTCCAGCTTGAGGAGTGCCGGATTTGGATCAACCGTCCAGCGCCGGAGAAGATGATATCAGAGGAATGGCCCTTCGCTTCGATCAGCGCCGACACAAAGGGCATGTCGAACTGTCGCAGATTGTGCCGCGAATGGCGCGGCAGCAGAAGTGAGGGGTATTTCCCGGACGATTGGTCCTAGCGTTTCACCGGAGCCCTTCCGCCAGCAGCCTCTCCAGATTGGCTTTGGATCGGGCTTCGACCTCGGCGTGCAGGCTGCCGCCGTGGGCGTCCATCGTGACGACGGCCGGGAAATCCCTGACCTCGATCACCCACATCGCTTCGGGAACGCCGAATTCAAGCTTGTGGACGGTCTTCACCTGCTGGACGGATTGGGCGATGAGCGAAGCTGCGCCCCCGATCGCGTGCAGATAGACGCCGGGCACCTCCACGCAGGCGGCCAGCGTCTTCGGGCCCATGCCGCCCTTGCCGATGACAGCCTTGACGTTGAAGTGACGCATGACGTCGCCCTGATACGGCTCCTCGCGGGTACTCGTCGTCGGCCCAGCGGCGACAAAACGGTATTCACGTGTGTCCAGGCCGGCGACAACGGGACCGCAATGGTAGATCGCGCCACCTGCCAGGATTTCCTTCAATGCCTCGTAGATCTGCTGGTCATCTCCCTGGGGCTCACGTGTACCCTTGACGAATGTCTCGACCATCCACTTGTGGGCGGCGTCCCGGCCGGTGATCATCACTCCGGAGAGCGACACAGGATCGCCGACCTTGAGATCGCGGATCGTGTCATCCGGGATGGGGATAGCAAGGTTGTGCATCAAGCCCTCCCTCAGCTAAACGTCACGTCAGACCCATCGACGACCATCCTGCGTCGACGATAGGCCCAGCACATGTACGAGACCGACACGAAAAAACTGGCCGGGAGCCGATGCATATTCTTGACCTTGACACCGAGGACGGTCGTCTTGCCGCCGAAGCCCATCGGTCCAATGTCAAGTTGATTGGCTTCATCGGTCAACTGATCCTCAAGCGCAGCCAGTTTGGGATCGGGGTTCTTGTCCTCCAGGCTTCGGAAGAGAGCTTCTTTGGAAGCGTAGTACGACGATCCGCGGTCCCCTCCTACGGCCACCCCGAGGATCCCCGGAGCGCAACCCTTGCCCTGAGCCTTGTAGACTGCGTCGAGCACAGCTTTTCGGACACCGGCCAGATCCCGCCCGGCGCCGAGCTGGGCGTTGGGAAGGGAAAGCTGAGCCCCGACGTTCTCGCAGCCACCGCCTTTCAGCATCAGGTCGACTGTCAGTACTTCGCCTTCAATCTCTTCGAAATGGATCGTAGGAAAATAGTCGTCTCCGAGGTTATTGCCGCTGTTCTTGCCGGTCACCGAATCGACGGCGTTCGGCCTGAGGTAGGCCCGCGCCGTCGCCTGGGCGGTGGCTTCTCGGATCTGAGTCCGCAAGCTTCGCGTGCTCCAGCCCTCCGGGTGGTGAACGTAGAAGATCGGCGTGCCGGTGTCCTGGCATATCGGTGTGGAGTTCCGGCGCGCCAGAGCTACGTTCTCCAGGATCGTATCAAGAGCACCGGCGGCCGCCGATCCGGGCGTCTCCCGGTCACGGGCAGCGCGCAAGGAGCCTTCAATTTCAGAAGGCAGATCCGTCGCCGTCAGGCGGATCAACTCGAGGAAGGAAGCTGTCAGGTCTTGCATGTGCGCCTCCAGAAATCGAAACGACCATCCACCCGCCTGGTTTCAGCCTGGTGTTTGGCCCACCTGAAGTTGATTGTGACGGTTGATGCACCAGCTGGGGAGTGATGAACGGCGCAACCTTCAACGTCGGGCATCACCGTTGCGCTGTATCCGGCTGTGGGGGAAGGATGGGCCCTGCGGTCAGCGCTTCAACGCGGACTATAATAGTCAAGATTAGAGCGGGAAGGTGACGGACACACGCTCAATTGTGCAGGGCACACAGGTCGACATCGATTGGATGCAAGTGGCGCGCCTGGTCATGCGCTCGCGCACACTCGATGACCTGGAGGAAACCGAGCTTGCACCCGCGGGTGAGGTAGCCTATCAGTTTTCGGCCAGGGGGCACGAGTTGGCTCAGGTCTTGCTGGCCCTCATGCTGGACCACCCGCATGATGCCGCGCAACCTACTACCGCTCACGTCCGTTCGTGCTGGCCGCAGGCCTGACCCTCACAGAGGCCCTGGCGGCCGGCATGGCGCGGAGCGGTGGGCCCTCCGAAGGCCGGGACGCGGGGGTGATATTCTCGATGCAGTCACGAGGCGCGGCGGCCGTGCTGCCGGCCTCGGGCGACGTCGGCTCCCAGTACACGCCGGCGGCGGGCTGGGCGCAGGCGATCCGTTACCGTGAGCACGTCCTTGGAGAGGCTGACTGGGCGGGATCGATCGCCGTCGCCATGGGCGGGGACGGATCTGTGGCCTCGAGTGGTTTCTGGTCGGCGCTGATGATCGCCACGACCCTGCGCCTGCCAATGCTCTTCTTCATCGAGGACAACGGATATGGACTCTCGGTCCCGAGCCAGCTGCAGACTCCCGGCGGCGACATATCCGCCAACCTGGCCTCTTTCCAGAACCTGGCTATCCTCAGCGGTTCCGGCACCGAACCTGAGCAGGCTGCGTCGCTGATCAGGGCCGCGGTATCACACACACGCTCAAGTGAAGGCCCGTGCCTGGTTCGTTTGACCGTCCCACGACTAAGCGGGCACACCTTCGTCGATAACCAGGCTTATAAGAGTGAAACACGTAAGCAAGAGGAAGCAGACCGCGATCCGGTCCGCCGCCTGGAGGAATGGCTGAGTGCCGAAGAGATGGCTCACATTCGGAGCGAAGTTGAATGGGAACTACGCCTGGCATTGGACGAGGCGCGTGCCAGGACCGAACCCATGCCCGACTCGGCGACTGACCATGTCTTCTTCGACGGATCGCTCCAGTCGATGGGAGGCGTAGCGCCGGAAATCGGCCTGAGCCGACTTCGCACGGAAGTCACCCCCAACCTCACCGCTCCCAGGGTGAACCTGATTGGTAGCGTTCGGGCTGTGATGGAAGAAGAGCTGGAGGCCAACCCACGGGCGTTGATCTTCGGCGAGGATGTCGGGCTCAAGGGTGGGGTCCATGCTGCCACCATGGGGCTGCAAACCCGCTTCGGTGACGAACGCGTCTTCGACACGTCGTTGTCGGAAGAAGGGATCATTGGGCGATCGATCGGGATGGCCCTGGCAGGTCTGCTGCCGATCCCGGAAATCCAATTTCGCAAATACGCCGATCCGGCGACCGAGCAAATCCACAACGCCAGCACCCTACGCTGGCGAACCGCCGGGAAGTTCGCCGCGCCGATGGTCCTTCGCATCCCGATTGGGCACGGCAAGAAGATCGGTGATCCGTGGCATTCGGTCACCGGTGAATCCTTCTCTGTACAAAGCCTGGGATGGCGGGTGGCGATACCTTCAAACGCGGCCGACGCCGCTGGGCTGTTTCGGGCGGCCCTGCGCGGCCAAGCCCCCACGGTGTTCCTCGAACACCGTGCGCTGCTCGACTCGCCGGTTGCCCGACGGCCGGATCCTGGTCCGGACTATGTGATTCCGTTCGGCCGGGCAGCCATACTGACGCAGGGAATGGAACTCACCCTTGTGACCTGGGGCGCCATGGTCTATGTGTGCCTGGAAGCGGCGGACCGTTTTCCAGGCAAGGTCGAGGTGATTGACTTGAGGACGATCGTCCCCTGGGATCGTCAGACAGTGTTGACCTCGATCGCCAAGACCGGAAAGGGCCTGGTCGTGCACGAGGAACCACTCACGACCGGGTTTGGGGCGGAGGTCGTGGCCACGCTTGCGGAGAGAGGTTTCAAGGACCTCGACGCGCCGATCAGGCGCATGGCCGTGCCCGACTGCCCCATCCCTTACAACGCTGGGCTGATGGATCGCATCCTCCCCAACAAAGAAACGATCTCGCAAGGGATCTCCGACCTCCTCGAGTTCTAAGTCTCTCTCGTCAAACGTCCAGGCGCTGTCTGGCGTCCTCCACCCACTCAAACCTTGACCAAGCCTGGTGGGACCTTGCCCGCGGCGCGGGACCGCATCAGGATCCGCTTGCTGGATCCCACACTCCAGTAAGTTGCTGCCGGCTATCCTGGAAAAGTGGACCGTCCGTGCGCGTATCGACGGAGCCGTCGTTCTGCAGCCTCTCATTCATGTTACACTGCGCACGCCATGGAAGCGAAATCCCTGCACACGCTTGAGCTGGAGAAGATCCTCGATCGTCTCGCCTCGTTTGCGGCCTTCTCGGCCTCCAAGGACGCGGTGCGAGACCTCTCGCCTACGTCTGATCCGGTTGAAGCGGTCCGTCGCCAGACCGAGACAACAGAAGCCCGTCGTCTGTTCAGCGTCAATGCACGAGTGTCGGTGGCCGGTGCGCATGATGTGCGGCCCGAGGCGTCGACGGCCTCCCACGGCGGCGTGCTTGAGCCTACCCAGTTGCTTGATGTCAAGGGCACTCTACAGTCGGCCATCAGGCTGAGGAAGTTGTTTGAAAAGGCCGCAAGGGCCTATCCGACGTTGGCTGCCATCGCACAGAGTCTGGAGCCGCGCGCCGAGATCGTCGATGCCATTGCACGTGCGCTGAACGAACGGGGGGACGTGCTCGACAGCGCATCGGCCAGGCTCGGCGAGATTCGGACGGAGCTGCGGGTTGCGCACGACAGGCTGACCGGCAAGTTGCAGCGCCTTTTGGGTGACCCGAAAGTTTCCCCGATGCTTCAAGAGCCGATCATCACCCAGAGGGATGGCCGGTTCGTAATCCCGTTGAGGGCGGAATTCAAGGGGCAATTGAAGGCAGTTGTCCATGACCAGTCGGCCTCGGGTGCGACGCTGTTCATCGAGCCTCTTGAAGCGGTCGATCTGAACAACGAGATTCGCGAATTGCAGCTCGCCGAGCGTGACGAGGTCCGGCGGATTCTGGCTTCGATCTCTGAGTTGGTCGGCCGCTGGTCGGAGAGCATCGACAAGACAGTTGGTGCACTGGCTGACCTCGATCTTGCCTTCGCCAAGGCGCGCTACGCCGAGGAGCTGCGCGCGACCGAGCCCATCCTGCGAGAGTTCCGCAGGGATGAAGCGCCCGGGCACCCGGGCTCAACCCTGCGTCTGCTGGGCGCCAGGCATCCCTTGCTCGATCCGACAGATGTCGTCCCCATTGACCTCGATCTGCCTGATGACGCATTCGCTCTGGTCATTACCGGCCCCAACACGGGAGGCAAGACGGTAGGCCTCAAGACGGCCGGGCTGCTGACCCTGATGGCCCAATGTGGCATGCACATTCCGGCCGAGTCCGGTTCGGAGATCAGCGTCTTCGAGTCGGCATATGCCGACATCGGGGATGAGCAATCGATCGAGCAATCTCTTTCGACGTTCTCATCCCACATCTCAAACATCATCAACATACTCGGACACGCCGACTCCCGATCCCTTGTCGTCCTTGATGAACTGGGGGCTGGGACGGATCCACAAGAAGGTGCCGCGTTGGCGCGGGCGATCCTGGATGTACTGATCGAGCGAAAGGTGACCACCCTTGTTGCCACGCACTATCCGGAGCTCAAAGCCTACGCGCACAACACCGTAGGAGTGCGAAATGCCAGCGTCGAGTTCGACCTGGAGAGCCTGCGCCCGACGTTTCGATTGACCATCGGACTGCCCGGCCGCTCCAACGCACTGGCAATCGCCGAACGGCTTGGGCTGGACGCAGCCCTCGTCGAACGAGCCCGTGAGCGACTGGCGCCAGAGGATCTGCAGGCTGAGAGCCTTCTGGATGAGATCCACCGGCAGCACGATGCCTCACGCGCTGCCCGCGAAGAGGCAGAGCAGGCACGACAGCGGGCCAAGGAGCTCGAGGCTGCGCTCGATGAACGACTGGCGGGAATAGAGAAAGAACGAAGAGCCATCCTCGAGGACGCCCGTCAGGAAGCACAGGCGTCGGTCGAGTCGCTTCAAGCTGAGGTCGGCGGGTTGCGTCGCAAGCTCGCCGTGGCGGGCCAGCCGCTTGAAGCACTGGAAGACGTGCAGGACGATGTGGATGTACTGGCTGACAAGGTCGCTGTGCCGACACCCAGAGAAACCAAAGACAGAGCCGCTCCGTCTTTCGTATTCCAGCTCGGCGACCGCGTCCTTCTACGAACACTGGGGACCGAGGGGGTGATCACAGATCTGGGAGCGAGTCACGCCGAAGTCCAGGTTGGGCGATTGCGGGTTAAGGCCAGCCTGGATGAACTGCGCCCGCCGGAGGAACAACTGATCCATCGGAGCGCCACGCAAACTGCGATCAGGCAAGGCGTCTCAGCAGTCGCGCCTCAAGCGCCTCCCCTGGAGCTTGATTTGCGTGGCCGAACGACTGAAGAGGCCCTGGATGAACTCGAGCGTCGACTGGATGCAGCGTTCGTGGCAGGGCTGCCGTTCATCCGGGTGATCCACGGAAAGGGCACCGGGCGGCTGCGTCAGGCGATCCGGGAATATGTCAGAGACAATCCATATGTCGCTTCGTTCGAACGCGGGCATGAATCGGAAGGCGGTGAGGGGGTCACCGTCGTCAAACTGGCGCGAATCTGAGGCGAACGCCATGCCTGAAGTTGTCAGTGTGACCGATCCCGGTCGCGCTCGATGAAAGAAGAGATAATGGAAGATAAGAAACGTTGCTTTGGCGACGGCGACGCACTGATGAGCGCCTACCACGACGACGAGTGGGGCAGGCCGGTTCATGATGATCGCGAGCTGTTCGAGCATTTGAGCCTGGACATCTTTCAGGCCGGGCTCTCCTGGCGGACGATCCTCTACAAGCGTGAGAATTTCCGCTTTGCCTTTGAAGGATTTGACCCGCAAATCATTGCGGGCTACGACCGGAGAAGGATCCATCGTCTTCTTGACGATCCGGGGATCGTGCGAAATCGTCTCAAGGTCGAGGCCGCAGTCAGCAATGCGCGGGCCGTGTTGGCTTTGCAGCAGGCGGGCGGCTCGTTTGATCACTTCCTCTGGGATTTCACCGGGCACCGGACGCTGCAGGGTCCGCCGGCTTCGAGTTGGGACGAGTTGCCCACGGTCAGCCCCGAGTCGGAGGCCATGTCCAGGGCGCTCAAAGAACGCGGCTTCAGGTTCGTGGGGAGTACGATCTGCTACGCCTTCATGCAGGCGGTGGGCATGATCGACGATCACTTGGCCTTCTGCCATAGGTATCGAACCCGCAGTTCCTAGCCGTGGAGCCCCGGACAACGTCAAGGCTCCGGGAGCCTTGCGCGTCCTAACCCTGTGGCCGTTACCCCCCAGCCCCTTCATCCCTCTCCCCCTGCTTCGACTTCGCTTCGCTCCGCTCCCTGGCCTGCGGCCTGGGCAGGCAGGATGCCGGGGGAGGGGGAAGAGGGCCGAAAGAGGACGTCGGGGCGAGTGAAACTCGCCCCGACGTCCTCTTTCGGCCCATCTCCGGCTGGGGCGAGGCATGGCTCGCCGTGTGGGCCTCACAGTGCGCCCCTTCGGTGGCCGGGCCTGCGGGTCCGCTAGGCCAGGTTCAATTCTGAGTGAATCCATAGACTTTGGGTGACATAAACCACTGTATGACCCCTACCCGTCTGGGTATCCTGGGACCGGGAGTCCTTGCCTATGCATGAGCTCGCCATCACCGAAAGCGTGCTGAAGATCGCCGTGGAGCATGCGACGGCCGCCGGGGCCAGCCGGATCACGGATGTCCACCTTGTTATCGGCCAGCTCTCGAGCTTCGTCGATGACTCCATCCAGTTCTACTGGGACATCATAAGCAGCGGGACTCCGGCCGAAGGCGCCGTACTGCACTTTCGCAGAGTCCCGGCGGAGCTGGAATGTGTTGATTGTGGAACACGCTATGGACTCTCCGACGAGGACCTGGCGTGTCCCGAATGCGGCGGAACGCAGATGAAAGTCCTTGCCGGAGAGGAACTCAATCTCGAAGCGATCGACGTCGAAGCCGACGGGGAACCTGTGGGCGCCTCGACAGGAGCAGATGGATGAGCCAGCGAATACCGGTGGTCGAGAAGATCCTCAGCGCCAATGATCATCTGGCGGAGGAGAACCGCCGGCGGCTCGACGCAGCCGGGATCTTTTCCTACAACTTGATGGCCTCCCCGGGGGCCGGCAAGACTTCGTTGATCGAACGCACGATTGCCGGTCTCGCCGGCGGCCGGCGTCTGGCGGTGATCGATGGCGATGTGGCGACGAGCATTGATGCGGACCGGGCCAGGGCGGCAGGTGCGATGGCGGTCCAGATCAACACCGGCGGTGATTGCCACCTCGACGCGGTGATGCTGAAGTCGGCCCTTGAGACTCTGGATCTGGGTTCGGTCGACATGCTCATCGTCGAAAACGTGGGGAACCTGATCTGCCCGGCCAGCTTCAAGCTGGGCACACACCGCAGCGTCCTGATCGCCTCGGTTCCCGAAGGCGATGACAAGCCGTACAAGTATCCGGCCATGTATCGGGGCGTCGAGGCCCTGGTGATCAACAAGATCGATCTACTGCCGTATGTCGATTTCGACATGGAGTACTTTCAGCGCGGGGTGGAGATCCTCAACCCTGGTCTTGTCACTTTCCCGCTGTCCTGCCGAACCGGTGAAGGACTGGATGCGTGGCTGGAATGGGTGGCCTTAGGCGGAACTGGACCAGGCTCAAGTCGGGATCGGGAGTAACCAGTGGGGGATTGTCGCGGAAGGATGACGTGATCGGACGGTTGGATGTGAAGTTGAGCGAGCTTCGGGGAGCCCGGGTTCACGTGACGGGCGTCGTACAGGGAGTCGGCTTCCGTCCGTTCGTGTATGGCCTTGCCGGAAGGCTGGGGCTGGCCGGCTGGGTCTGCAACACATCTGCCGGTGTGGACATCGAGGTCGACGGCAGCCCGGAAGCACTCGAAGCTTTCGAGCGGGCGTTGGAGGAAGAGGCCCCACCTCTTGCCCGAATCGATCGGATCGATTTCAAGGTCAAGCAGCCTGGTGGTTTCACGGCTTTCGAGATCGTTAGCTCCCAGGCAGTTCCGGGTGGATTCCAGCCCGTCTCGCCCGATGTGAGCATATGCCCCGATTGTCTGGGCGAATTGTTCGATCCGAATGACCGTCGCTACCGTTACCCATTCATCAACTGCACTAACTGTGGTCCCCGCTTCACCATCATTGAGGCGATGCCCTACGATCGGCCGAACACTACGATGGCGCCCTTTGCGATGTGTCCCGACTGCGCCGCCGAGTACGAGGATCCAGCGGACCGTCGCTATCACGCTCAACCAGTGGCATGTCCGGTGTGTGGGCCGCACATCTGGCTGGAGTGCAACGGGCAGAGGCTGGCCGAGCGAGATGATGCGCTTCACGACGCTCGGGCGATGTTGCGACAAGGCAAGATCGTGGCGATCAAAGGTATCGGAGGCTTTCACCTGGCATGCGATGCTTCGAATGCCGCTGCGGTTGATGAACTTCGTCGTCGGAAGCTGAGGGTGGACAAGCCCTTTGCCTTGATGGCGGCGGACACATCGATCGTCGAGCAGCATTGCCTCATCGATGCCGGGTCGCGGGAGTTGCTGGAATCGCGCGAGAGGCCGATTGTGATCCTTCCCCGCCGCGAGGGGTCGACGATCGCCGTCGACGCGGCGCCGGGGCAGGGAACGCTGGGGATGATGCTGCCTTACACGCCTCTCCACGCGCTCCTGCTGGAGCCAGGAGACGATATGCCTCAGGTGCTGGTCATGACGAGCGGCAATCTGAGCGAAGAACCAATCGCCACTCGAAATGACCAGGCGCGCGTGTCGCTGGCCAATCTAGCCGATGCTTTCTTGATGCACGATCGCGAAATCCGCACCCGCTGCGACGATTCGGTATACCGCTCGTTCCGCGGTGTTTCCTACCCCGCGCGCCGCGCCCGGGGCTTCGCCCCTTTCCCCGTACATCTGCCGTGTGAGACGTTCCCTATCCTGGCCGTCGGAGGGGAATTGAAGAACACGTTTTGCTGCACTCGGGGCGAGTACGCCTTCGTCAGCCAGCACATCGGGGACATGGAGAACTACGAGACGCTGCAATCATTCGAGGAGGCGACGACTCACTTCGAAGACCTGTTCCGGATCCGTCCGCAGGCGATCGCGTACGATATGCATCCTGATTACATGGCGACGCGATATGCTCTGAAGCGGGCTCAAACTGAAGGGCTTCCGGCCGTTGGAGTGCAGCACCACCACGGGCACATCGCCGCCTGCATGGCAGAGCATCGTCTTTCGGGCGAACGATCCGTCATCGGGGTCGCCTTCGACGGGACAGGTTATGGCGAAGACGGCGCGATCTGGGGTGGGGAATTCTTGCTGGCCGACTATCAGGGGTATCGCCGCCTCTACCACTTGGCGTATGTCCCATTGGTCGGCGGTGAGGCAGCCGTTCGGCAGCCTTGGCGGGTGGCTCTGGCGTGGCTCAGGCAATCCGATCAAGCGTGGGATGATGACCTGCCCCCGGTTGGAGTGGCGACGGAAGAGGCGCGCGAGACCGTGCTTCGCCAGATCACGCTTGGGCTGAACAGCCCGATGACCTCGAGCATGGGTCGTCTCTTCGATGCAGTCTCGTCCCTGGCCGGCGTGCGGCAGAGCGTGAACTACGAAGCCCAGGCGGCGATCGAGCTGGAAGCCTGTATCGATCCCGATGAGCGCGGCAAGTACCCCGTCGATGTCGGTGACCACACGATCGACCCGACCCCGATGATCGACGCGATCGTCGCCGACATTCGTCATGGGGTCTCGAAAGAAGCCATCTCAGCCAGGTTCCACAACACCATGGCCGAGATGGTGCTCGACGTATGCCTGCGTATCAGAAAAGACTATCGCCTGAGTGAGGTCGCGTTGAGCGGCGGGGTGTGGCAAAACATGGCCATGTTGGAGCACACGGTCCGCTTACTAGAGGGATCAGGCTTCACGGTCTACATTCACCGCCAGGTCCCAACCAACGATGGGGGTCTGGCCCTGGGACAGGCAGTTGTCGGGATCTGCCGTCTCGGAGGACGCCTGTCATCGTTCGCCGTCGGTCGTCCATCGTCCGTCCCGCACTGAGGCGACGGGCTAAGGGCCGACGAGCGGCGCGGCAAAGCAGATCGGTACGGAGGTTTGGTTATGTGTCTCGGAGTCCCTGGGAAAATCGTCGAGATCTATGAGGCGGACGGGCTGAAGATGGGCAAGATCGACTTCGGCGGTGTGCAGCGCGAAGCCTGCCTGGAGTATGTGCCGGAGGCGCGCGTCGGAGAATACACGGTCATACACGTTGGATTTGCCATAAGCCGTTTGAGCGAGGAAGAAGCCTTGGCCTCGCTTGAGATCTTGCGGCAGATCGTGGACCTGGAGGAAGAGACCCGTTCGGATGCCCCGGGTGTCGAGGCTTGATGAAATACGTCAGCGAGTTCCGTGATCCGGCGTTGGTTGAGAGGGGGCTCGAGGCCCTCCGGCAAACGCTTACGCGTCCATGGGTGTTGATGGAGATTTGCGGGGGACAGACGCACGCGATCGTTCGCAGTGGACTGGATCAAATGCTGCCTCCAGAGATCGAGTTGGTGCACGGGCCGGGCTGCCCGGTTTGCGTCACGCCGCTGGAGCAGATAGATAAGGCTTTGGCGATCGCCTCGCGGCCGGGGGTCATCTTCACCTCCTACGGTGACATGCTCAGGGTTCCCGGATCGGGGCAGGATCTCTTCAACGTGCGCGCTGCTGGAGGCGACGTGCGGGTGGTGTACTCGCCGCTGGACGCCGTCCGCCTGGCAGAGCAGAACCCCGACCGCGAGGTCGTCTTCTTCGCCATCGGTTTCGAGACGACGGCACCCGCAAATGCCATGAGCGTACTTCAGGCGCATGCCAAGGGGCTCAAGAACTTCAGCGTGCTGGTGTCACACGTGCGCGTTCCGCCGGCGATGCGAGCCATCCTTGGCTCACCGACCAACAGGGTGCAGGGGTTCCTCGCCGCCGGGCATGTGTGTGCGGTGATGGGCTATTGGGAATACCCGACGATCGCTGAGACCTACCGAGTCCCGATCGTCGTGACCGGCTTCGAACCGCTCGACATTGTTCAGGGGATCCTGGCGACGGTCCGTCAGCTCGAACGGGGCGAACACAAGGTCGGAAATGCCTACGCGCGCGCCGTCACTGAGGGGGGAAACCGACCGGCGCAGGCGATGATTCGGCGGGTGTTTAGGGAAGTTGATCGCAAGTGGAGGGGGATCGGAACGATCCCGATGAGCGGCTGGGCGCTGGCCGATGAGTTCCAGGCGTTCGACGCCGAAGAGCGGTTCCAGGTGGAGGACATCGCCCCTCAAGAGTCTCCACTGTGCATCGCCGGTCAAATCTTGCAGGGGATGAAGAAGCCATTCGACTGTTCCGCCTTCGGAGGCGAATGCACTCCGGAGCATCCCCTTGGGGCGACGATGGTCTCGGCTGAGGGAGCCTGTGCGGCGTACTATCGCTATGGCCGATGACGGGGAGGAGCGCGGCTTGAGCAAGGACGAACAAACTCGCCAGGTGCCGAGCGTCCCTGAACAAAGCGCAACGATGGAAGGGCCGGTCTGTCCCGTTCCGATCGGCCACCACGAGAATGTGGTGATCGGCCATGGGAGCGGGGGGCGGATGACGCAAGCGCTGATCCAGCGAATCTTCTATCCGGCGTTCGACAACGAGGCTCTCTTGCGCGGGGATGACTCGGCCGTCGTCGAAGCCCCCGGCGCCGGGAAGATCGCCGTCACGACCGATTCGCACATTGTCTCTCCCCTATTCTTTCCGGGCGGGGACATCGGACGTCTGGCCGTGTGCGGGACGGTCAACGATCTGGCCATGGTCGGCGCCCGCCCACTGTGGCTCACGGCCGGCTTCATCCTCGAGGAAGGGCTGTCGTTCGATGTCCTGAGGCAGGTCGCCGAATCGATGAAGACGGCGGCGGACGAGGCCGGCGTGGCGATCATCGCCGGCGATACCAAGGTCGCCGAACGTGGGAAAGCTGACGGGTTGTTCATCAGTACCAGTGGGGTTGGGATTATCCCTCCAGGCAGGCAGGTCGGCGGGGCGCGCGCCAGGCCAGGGGATGTCGTCGTCGTGTCCGGGACGATCGGCGATCATGGAATCGCTGTCTTGGCCGCCCGCGGTCAACTCCGGTTCGAGGCGGAGGTCGTCTCGGATATGGCCCCGCTGAACGGGCTGACGGAGGCGATGTTCGCGGCCGGCCCAGGTCTGGCTGTTCTCCGGGATCCCACCCGCGGCGGCCTGGCAACAGCGCTCAACGAGATCGCCGGGCAAAGCGGGGTTGGTATCGTCCTTGACGAGGCAGCGATCCCCGTAGCGCCGCCCGTGGTCTCGGCCTGCGAGCTGCTTGGGATGGATCCCATGTACGTCGCCAATGAGGGCAAACTCGTCGCGGCCGTGCCACCGGATCAGGCGGAAAGCGTGTTGCAGGCGATGAAGGCACACCCGTTGGGCAGGGACGCCCGCCGGATCGGTGAAGTGACAGACGAGCCTATTGGGAGAGTGCTGATGCGGACCCTGATCGGCGGCACGCGCATCGTCGATGTGCTGTCCGGTGAGATGCTGCCGCGCATCTGCTGATCGTTTCTCAGAGTTAATCCATCCACTTTTAGACCCCTGCCTTGCGCATCTCGTGGAACCTCGGGACGCCGGACGGCGGACTCCGGGTGATTCTGTTGCGGGTGTGACAATTCTCACGTTGGCCGAGGAAGTCGGACACTGGCCTGACCTCTTTTCGAGGGCGTAATGTGGGATTGATCTCCTGGGGGGAGGTCTTTCCGTCCCCGTTTCCCACGACAGGTGAATGATGGCATCCCGGTCAGAGCGATGGCGGCCGCCAGCAACTGTGCGGCGTCATTTGGTTGGGCATCTACTCATCTGCCCAGACAAGATTGGAGGTGCGGAGAGCCACGACGCAACCGATGGATCAGCCGTTTTCTGAAGCAGATGGGAGTCCCTCAGGATGGATCCCCGTCTGGAAAGGGTGAAGCCGAATGAAGACGGTTTTTGTTCACCCTGAGCGCTGCATTGGGTGCAAGCAGTGCGAGGTAGCCTGTGCAGTCGCTCACTCACAGACCAAGAACCTCTTCTTGTCTGTTTTCGAAAGCCCACTCCCGAAGCCAAGGATACACGCCGAACCCGGCCTCCTGCTCAACACGGCATTCCCCAACAAGTGCAGGCACTGCGACCCGGCACCCTGCA